>NZ_JAOPWB010000111.1 GCF_025965855.1 Mycobacterium sp.
TCAGCGGGGGCGGCAGCGCCCGCATCAGCTGCACCAGCGGGGCCCACGGCCACCACGGCACGACGGCGCGGCCCGGTTCGCGTTCGATCGCGCCGACCAACGCCTTGACGCCAGTTTCGTTGTCCACCATGAACATTGTGCTCGCCGACTTGGCGGTCATCTCCGACTCGATGTAGCCCGGCTCGATCACCGAAACCTTGATGGAGCCGCCGCGGTATTCGGCGCGCAGCGATTCACCCAGTGAGCGCAGTCCGGCTTTGCTTGCGGCGTAAGCGGCTTTGACGCCCGGAACCCCTTTGTGGCCGAGCACCGACGAGATGAGCACCAGATGGCCCGAGCCGCTCTTGGCGAACATCTCCAGCGCGGTTTCGATCTGCACGAGGGCGGCGACCAGGTTGGTCTCGAGGGTGGCCTTGTTCGCCCACGGCTTGCCGGAGCCCAGCTTCGCGCCCTTGCCGATGCCGGCGTTGACGACGATGCGGTCGATGCCGCCGAGCTCGTCGCTGATCTCGGCGAACACCTTCGGCACCTGTTCGTGGTCGTTGACGTCGAGCGCGGCGACGACGATGTTGATGCCTGGATGCCGTTGCGTCAGTTCGGCTTTCAGCTCGTCGAGCCGGTCGGTGCGACGGGCGCACAGCCCCAGGTCGCGACCCTTGGCGGCGAAGGAGCGGGCCATCCCGGCGCCCAGGCCGGAACTGGCACCGGTGATGAGGATCTTCTGACGAGTCACCCGGGCAGCATATCTACTGCCCACCCAACGTCGAGTTGTTGGGCTCGACGGCGGGTTTTCGGCGCAACGAGTCGACGCTCGAGCGACTATTTGAGCAGCCGTGACAAGCGCCGGTCGGCGAGCACCTTGCCGCCGGTCTGGCACGTCGGGCAGTACTGAAAAGACTTGTCCGCGAACGACACTTCGCGCACCGTGTCCCCACACACCGGGCAGGGCAGCCCGGTGCGTGCATGTACCCGCAGCCCGGATCGCTTCTCCCCTTTGAGCATGGCGGCACCCTGACCGACGGAGCGACTCACCGCGTCGGTCAGCACCGAAATCATCGCGTCGTGCAGGCTGGTGAGCTGCTCGTCGGACAGCTTGCCCGCGGTGGCGAACGGCGAGATCTTCGCGACGTGCAGGATTTCGTCGCTGTAGGCGTTGCCGATGCCGGCGATGACCTTCTGGTCGGTGATGACCGTCTTGATCCTGCCGGGGTTGCCGGACAGCACCGCGGCCAGGTCCTCGGGGCTGAGGTCGAGCGCGTCGGGGCCGAGGGCGGCGATGCCCGGCACCAGCTGTGGCTCGTCGACGAGCCACACCGCCAGCCGCTTTTGGGTGCCGGCCTCGGTGAGGTCGAAGCCGGGAGCCGCACCCGGCGTGCCCAGGTGCACCCGCATGGCGATCGGGCCCTTGCCGGGGCGCAGCGGCGCCGCGGCCAGCTTGTCGGACCACCGCAACCAGCCCGCGCGCGACAGGTGGGCGATCAAGAACAAAGATCCGACTTGCAGCCCCAGGTACTTGCCCCATCGTTGGGCCCCCGTGACGGCCTGCCCGTGCAGGGCGGTGATCGGCGGATCGAAGGTCTTCAGGACGGACAGTGCAGCGACATCGACGCGGCCGACCGTCGAGCCGACGGCGTGGCGCCGCAAATGATCGACCAGCGCTTCGATCTCGGGAAGTTCGGGCACAGCTTCAGTCTGCCGGTCTGAGCAAATAGGTGTCCATGATCCAGCCGTGCCGCGCGCGGGCTTCGGCGCGCAGTGCCGCGATGCGCGCCCCGACCTCGCCGACGGTGCCGGCCATCAGCAGCTCGCCGTCGGTGCCGAGGTAGGCCCCCCACCAGATCCGGGTGTCGGGCGGGCATACCTGAAAGGAGCAGTCGCCGTCGAGCATCACGACGGCCGAGCCGGTCAGGCCGTCCTCGCGCAGTCGCCTGCCCGTGGTGATCAGCACCGGTTCCC
Source organism: Mycobacterium sp. (assembly GCF_025965855.1). GTDB lineage: Bacteria > Actinomycetota > Actinomycetes > Mycobacteriales > Mycobacteriaceae > Mycobacterium. Next base: position 1,957 of record NZ_JAOPWB010000111.1, read on the forward strand.
CCACCTCGTTCAGCGGGATGCCGTGACGCGCCGTCAGCGCCTGCACCGCGGTGATCCCCGGAACGACGGAGACGGTGAGATCGAGCTCGGCGGCCACGGCGTCGAGGATGCGCAGCGTGCTGTCGTACAGCGACGGGTCGCCCCAGGCCAGGAAGGCGCCTACGCCGTCGGGACCCAGCTCGGCGGAGATAGCCGTCGCCCAGATCCGCGCACGCGCGGCGTGCCAATCCGAGACGGCCTCCCGGTAGTCGGGCGCGGTCGAACGCCTGGGATCGGGCATTTCGACGAAGCGATACCCGGGCTCGCGGATGAACCGGGCGCAGATCTCCAGTCGCAGCGCCACCAGGTCGCTCTTCGCTTCACCTTTGTCCATGGCGAAGAACACCTGGGTGTGGTTGAGCGCCTCGATAGCCTGGACAGTCATGAAGTCGGGATTCCCGGCGCCGATGCCAATGACGTGTATGTGCCGACCCACGATGCCAGTCAACCGAATCGAAACCTGAAGGGCCTAGTCGAGACCGCAAGTACCCAGTACCATGGGTACCGTCTGAAGCACCCGATGAAGGGACGGCCGAGCGATGACCACTGCGGTGAGGCCAGGTGGACCGAGTCGTGAAGAGTTCTCGGACCGGTTGCTGAAGGGCTCGGTCAAGAAGTCCTACGAGCCGGTCGTCGACATCGACTGGGATGCCCCGCTGGACCCGGACAAGTTCTATCTGCCGCCGCGGCTGGTGTCGTTGTACAACACGCCGATGTGGGACGAGATGACCCGCGAGCAGCAGATCGACCTGTCCCGCCAGGAACTGGTCAACACGCTGTCGGCCGGCATCTGGTTCGAGAACATGCTCAACCAATCGCTGTTGCGCACCATCCTGCACGAGGACCCCACCAGCTCCTCGACGCATTACAAGCTGACCGAGCTGGGCGACGAGACCCGCCACATGGTCATGTTCGGCAAGGCCATCGAGCGCGTCGGCGCCAAGCCGGTGCGCCCCCGGCTGTTTCACCGGATGATCATCAACGCGTTGCCGCTGGCGTTCCAGCGGGGCTCGATGCTGTGGGTGGCCGCCCTCATCGGCGAAGAGATCTTCGACTCGCTGCAACGGCAGATGATGGACGACCCCGAGCTTCAGCCAATCATCCAGCGGCTCATGCGGATTCACGTCACCGAAGAGGCCCGCCACATTCAGTTCGCCCGGGACGGCGCGCGCAAGCGTGCCGCCGAGATGCCGCGGCTCAACCGGTGGTTCATGGCCAACATCAACGGGCTTGGCGGATACTTCTTCAACTACTTGTTCAGCAATCCGATCCCCTACGCGCGGGTGGGCCTGGACGCGAAGCGGGCACGAAAGATCGCGCGCACCAGCCCGCACCGCCTCGAGACGCAGGTCGCCGGCTTCGCTCCACTGGCGGCGTTTCTGACGGAAGTGGGCCTGATGGGCCCGATCGCACGCCGCGGCTGGAAGCGCAACAGGTTTCTGTGACCCAGCCGCCCGTGCCCTGCCATCAGGTAGTCGTCGTCGGCGCGGGAGACGGCGGCCGCTGCGCCCGGGAGGCCCTGCAGGCGGTGGGCGTCACCGACGTCGTGACGCCCGGTTGCGAAGTGCTCAGCTCACGGTTCGACGACGCCACCGACACCTGGCTGCTGACGGCGGCCGGCGGCGAGGTGGTGCGGGCTCGCGTCGTCGTCGTCGCATACGTGCCGGCGCAGGTCCCGTGGCTACCGGACATCGCCGGACGCAATGACTTCCTGGGCGAGTCGTTTCACGCGGCACGGTGGCGACCCGGTTTCGACCCGGCCGGTAAGCGCGTCGCGATCATCGGCGCCGATTCCACCGCCGGTCACCACATCCCGCGACTGATGAAGTCGGCGGCCTCGGTCACCGTCTTCGCGCACCTGCCGCGCCGCGTTATCGACGAGTTGCCGCTGCCCGCCACCCGCGCCAAGCGCTGGCTGCGCCGCCGCATCCGGCCGGGCGCCGACTCGGAGGCGCGCCCCGCGCTGGTGAGATCGGCCGTCATCGCCATCACCCCGTCGCGCATCCGAACCGCCGACGGGGTCGAACACGACGCCGACGCCATCATCTACGGCACCGGGTTCGCGGTACCCGAGCCGACGTCGGACGAGACGCTGGTCGGTGCCGGCGGGTTGACCGCCCGGCACGCCTGGGACGACGGCATGGAGCCCTATTTCGGGGTCGCGGTTCACGGTTTCCCCAATTACTTCTTCCTCGGCGGGCCCGACACCGGCGCCCAAGCACGCTACGTCGCCGAGTGCGTCGAGCACATGCAACGCGCCGCCAGCACCCGCATCGAAGTGCGCCGCAGCACCCAGCAGGTGTTCAACGAGCGCGTCTACGTGGCGTCCGCCCAGCCCCAACCTGTGGCGTCGGCCTTCGACCTGACGTCGCGCGCGGCCGGGGACGACGCGACCTACGAGGGCGCGGCGACGCTCACGATCGCCGGCGCCGCACACCCGGTGCGCGTGCGGCTCGCCGGCCACCTGGACCCGATCGACGGTAACTACCACTGGCAAGGCACGGTCTGTGGTTCCGGGCCCGTGCCCCTCCCCGATGAGGCGCTCAAACAGGCACGAACCGCGACCCTGACGGTCGGCGAGCGCAGCGCGTCCGCGCGCATCATCGAACAAACACCGTGGGGCACGCACACGGTCGCCGGAGTCGGAGCTCCGCCGTACACGCTGAGCTGACGCTCAAGGCGCCATTCGGCAAGTTTGCCGACCGTTACCTTCGGGTAACCGCGATAGTCTAATTTTCATCTCACACGAGAAGTTGGCCACGCGGGCGAAGCGGTGAGCCCGGCGCGCGCGTGTGCCGCGGCAGACGAGCGGACGAGAACTGCATGTTCGGCGTGACGGCGGTCGGCACTTTGGACGGGAGCAGTACCAGCACGCGTGCGATGGTTAGGCGTTTTCGCCGCCGAGGGGGCGGGTTCTCAAACAATTAGCGGGCGGGAATTCGAGGAGCGGGGGGATATGGCAGCGGACGGCCCGATTAGGACCCGGATTAGGACAGCGCATCCGTTTTCTTTCAAGTTGGGAATGCGGCGGCCTAAATTGCTATTGAGACACGCGCACTCGCATGGCACTGTTTGTCGGGTCGCGATCGGCGAAGATAAAGCCATGACGGAAAAGGGGTGGCTGCGGTGAGCGCGGTAGCTGAGTCACCAAGCTCGCTGGCCGTTGCGATGCGCACGGATCAGTCGGTCGTCGTACTCACAGTCGAGGGCGTGCTCGATAGCAGCAGCTCCGGGGCCCTGCGCGACATCATCATGAAGGCCACGCTGGACGAGCCGTCCGCCGTCCTCGTCAACGTCTCCGCACTGCAAGTGCCCGCGGAATCGACCTGGTCGAGCTTCGTCGGCGTGCGCTGGCAGGTGCAGACCCGGCCCGGCGTTCCGATAGTGCTGGTGTGCACCGATCGCGCCGCCCGCGAGGCGATCACCCGGAGTGAGGTCGCCCGCTTCATGTCGGTGTACGCGACCGAGAAGTCCGCAATGAAGGCGCTCGACCGGCTCACCCGCCGCACCGTGCGGCATGCGGATGCCCAACTGCCCGCCAACCTGACCAGCCTTCGCGAGTCACGCCGGCTGGTCCGCGAGTGGCTGACCGCGTGGTCACAGTCCGGGCTCATCCCGGTCGCGCTGGTGGTCGTCAACGTGTTCGTGGAGAACGTGCTCGAACACACCGGAAGCGTGCCGGTGATGCGGGTGGAGACCGACGGCGCGACGGCGACAATCGCGGTGTCCGATGCCAGCAGCACACCGGCCCTGCGGCTGCCGTCGCCGGACAAGGGCATCGACGTATCCGGCCTGGCGATCGTCGACGCGCTGTCACGCGCCTGGGGCAGCACTCCCACCTCGTCCGGCAAGACGGTCTGGGCCGTCATCGGCCCCGAGAACCAGCTCTGACGGAGCTTCCTGGTTGCGCCTTGTTGTGCGGGGACCCGCGCGCGGGTAAAAGTAGAACACGTTCTAATCTCGTGTGACTGCCCCCCATGGAAGGCGTATGACGTGCGGTTCACCTACGCAGAGGCGATGACTGACTTTCGCTATTACATCCCGCTGGCCGAGGCGGCCGAGGCGGCCGGCTACCACGCCATGACGATCGCCGACAGCATCGCCTACCCCTTCGAGTCCGATTCGAAGTACCCGTACACACCCGACGGCAACCGCGAGTTCCTGGACGGCAAGGAGTTCATCGAAACCTTCGTGCTGACATCGGCTTTGGGCGCCGTCACCTCAACGCTGCGGTTCAACTTCTTCGTCCTCAAGCTGCCCATCCGGCCACCGGCGCTGGTGGCCAAGCAAATCGGTTCGTTGGCCGCGATGACCGACAACCGGGTCGGCTTCGGGGTCGGCACCAGCCCGTGGCCCGAGGACTACGAACTGCTGGGAGTGCCATTTGTCAAGCGCGGCAAGCGCATGGACGAATGCATCGAAATCATCCAGGGCCTTACCACCGGCGACTACTTCGAATTCCACGGCGAGTTCTACGACATCCCCAAGACCAAGATGACCCCGGCCCCGACCAAGCCGATCCCGATCCTGATCGGCGGGCACGCCGACGCCGCGCTGCGGCGTGCGGCACGTTTGGACGGCTGGATGCACGGCGGCGGCGATCCGGAGGAACTCGACCGACTGCTCGCCAAGCTCAAGCAGTTTCGCGAAGAAGAGGGCAAGACCGGCCCGTTCGAGATCCACGTCATCTCGGTCGACGCATATACCGCGGACGGCATCAAGCGGCTCGAGGACAAGGGCGTCACCGATGTGATCGTCGGCTTTCGCATCCCCTACATCATGGGATCTGACACCGAGCCGCTGGACACCAAGATCCGCAACCTGGAGATGTTCGCCGAGAACGTCATCGCGAAAGTCTAGCGACGGTCGCAAGCGCGGCGAAGCCGGGCGAAGCGGGCCGCCGCCGTCGGGTACGCGTCACAGGGAATCCCACTTCGGGGCCCGCTTCTCCATGTGCGCCCTGGCGGCCTCGGCCGGATTGTTGGTGAATCCGCAGAGGATCTGGGTGCGGTTCTCCAGCTCTATGGCGTGGCGCAGGCTAGGCGCGTCCAGCGCCGCGTTGAGCCCGATCTTGGTCTGCCACACGCCGTACGCGTTGTTCTCCGCGATGGATCGGGCCAGCTGGAGAGCGGCCGGCATGAGGTCATCCGGCGGCACCACCTCGTGTACCAGCTTGATGCGATAAGCCTCGTCCGCGTCGATGATGCGACCGGTCAGCATCAGTTCCCGCGCTACGCCGGCGCCGACGATCTTCGGCAGCAGGTAGCTGGTGCCCATGTCCATCGACGAGAAGCCGGCCTTGATGAACACCGATCCGAACCGGGCGTGCTCGGACGCGACCCGGATATCGCTGACGAGCGCGAAGGCCAGCCCGCCCCCGACGGCGACGCCGTTGACCGCGGCGATCACCGGAATGGGCAGCTCGTAGATCCGGGTGAACAGCTCGGCCAGGCGGACTTGCGAGTCGTAGTTGACCTTGAACGCCGGGCTGGCCGGTCCGGGCTTGGTCCAGGCCTCGCCCGTGCCGCTGAGATCGGCGCCGGCGCAGAATCCCCGCCCGGCCCCGGTCAGGATCACGACCCGATGCTCGCCCTCGCCGAGCGCGTCCAGGGCCTGATCCACGCCGCCGATCAGCGATCCGTCGATCGCGTTCAGGCGCTCGGGCCGGTTCAGGGTGATGCAGGCGATGTCGTCCTCGAGAGTTTCGAATTCCACTGGGGCCATACCCAAACCGTAGGCGACTTGGGCGTTTACCGACGCGGCATACCGTGGATTTCCGCCCCCAACCGAAGGAGAAGCCATGGCACGAACCGAAGGTGACACCTGGGACCTGGCCAGCAGCGTGGGCGCCACCGCCACCATGGTGGCCGCGGCGCGCGCGGCCGCCGCCAGGAGTTCGCAGCCCGTCATCACCGACGAGTACGCCGAGCCACTGGTCCGCGCCGTCGGACTGGACGTGTTCACCAAATTGGCCAGCGGCGACCTCGATTCCGACGACCTCGAGAAGGGCGTCGGATTTCCCCGGATCGTTGACACGTTCGCCGCCCGTGCCCGGTTTTACGACGACTACTTCGCCTCGGCCGGCAAGGCGGGCGTGCGGCAGGTGGTGATCGTGGCGTCCGGGCTGGACGCCCGCTCGTATCGGCTTGCATGGCCGGCCGGGACGACGGTCTACGAGATCGATCAGCCCGAGGTGATCGCGTTCAAGACCGCGACGCTGTCTTCGCTCGGCGCGGCCCCCACCACCGAGCTGCGAACGGTCGGCATCGACCTCCGAGAACATTGGCCGGCGGCGCTCCAGGAGGCCGGCTTCGACCCCGCGCAACCCACGGCGTGGCTGGCCGAGGGCGTACTCATCGGATTTCTCCCGCCGGAGGCCGAGGTTCGGCTGCTGGACTCGATCACCCCGCTGTCCAGCGAGGGCAGCCGATTCGCCGCCGACTTCGGAACGATCGCCGGGTCCTCGGAGGAGTCGCAGGAGCAGGCGCGCCGCGCGACCGAGGGCTGGCGGCGGCAGGGGCTCGACATGGACGTGGCCGGCCTGACCTACCCGGACGAGCACACCGACGTCGCCGCCCACCTGCACGCGGACGGGTGGGAAACGACCAGGTTCGAGCTCACCGACCTGTTCACGGCCGCGGGCCTGCCGGAACTTGTGGAGGCCGATCAGCAGGGCCCGGCGGCCACGATCAGTTTCGTGCGGGCGATCAAGTCCTGACCGCGAAAGTGCGACTGCCGACACCCCTTCTCGGGAAACGCGTCGGTAGTTGCACTCTCGCGGTCACGAAGACCGTTTGGCGAGCCACTCCGCCTGCATCACCATCAGGGCCATAACCTCCAGTTGTGGTGTGTCGGGATCGAGTTCGCGGTAGCGCTGATAGACGTTGACGACGACCCGCTCGGCGTCCAGCCAGGCCGCGTACTCGCCGAGGTCGATGGTGTCGGCGGCCTCGGCCCACGACAGTCCCTGGCGGTAGCCGGTCTCGGCCTGTTCGACGACATGCGCGAGATACCCACGGACCGCGCGGATCCCGTCCGGATCGGTGACCGGACCGTGCCCGGGCACCACCGTCGGGGCGTCGAGCGCGATCATCGCGTCGCAGGCCGCGACCCAGTTGGCGATCGGGCCCGCCCACACGATCGGGGTGCAGCCGATGAACAGCAGGTCGCCGCCGAACAACACCCCCGCGTCGGGCACGTGCACCACGGAATCGGCGGCGGTGTGAGCCGGGCCCAGATTCAGCAAGTCGATCCGGCGCCCGCCGACCTCGACGGTGAGGTCGCGGTCAAACGTCTGATCGGCGTTGCGCAATTTGATGCCACTGAAGTCGAAGTGCCCGAAGCGATCTCGCACGTACGGGGTCGCGACCGGGCCGAGGTTGGCGGTCTGCGCCATCGCCAGCATCTCGGGCGCCATCCCGTGCGCGATCTCATCGGCGGTGCCCTGGGCGGCGAGGATGCGCACCGACGCGTCGAGCAGTTGGTTGCCGTGGGTGTGGTCGCCGTTGGAGTGGGTGATCAGGGCGTCGGTGATGGGCACGGAAGAGGTCATCGGCTTCATCGCACTGAGCATCTCGCGGGTCAACGCCAGGTCGAACAGCGTGTCGACGAGCAGCGACGCGCCGTCGCCGGCTATCAGCCCGGCGTTGCTCCACCCGTAGCCCCCGTCCGGCAGTGTCCACGCCCACACCTTGTCGGCGACCTCATGCAGGCCGCGGGTATAGGGCACCTTCGCCTTGGCCCGGTTGACCCGGGTGGGGGCGGGCGCGGCGTCCGGGTTGCGCCGCGCGGCCAGGGGGTGCGGCGGGCCGCTGGCGCGCACGGTTTGCCGGGTCTCCCCCAATCCCTGGACCCGGAGTGTGACGACGTCGCCGTCGTGCAGCCAGCCCGGAAACGATTCCAGCGCAGCGGGATTGAGGTGTTCGACGAGCGTACAGGTCGGCACGGTTCCGGAGCCGATGACGTCGCCGGGCGTGAGCGTGACCCCGCGCGATACGTAGGAGATGACCTCACCGAAGGTCCAGTCCATCTGGGCGGTCGACCCCGAACCGATCACGGTGTCGTTGACCAGGGCGGTCACCTGCAGGTCGAGCTTGCCAGGATGTGAGAGGTGGCGGTATTGCTCGAGCTCGTCGGGAGTCACCAGGTATGGGCCCAGGGTGACCCCGCTGTCCTTGCCCTTGCCCTGGCCGATCGCGAGTTGGCTTTCCCTCTGCTGCAGGTCTCGCGCCGACCAGTCGTTGAAGATGGTGTAGCCGATGATGGCGCGTTCGGCTTGCTCGACGGTCAGGTCCCTGCTGCTGATGCCGATGACGGCGGCGATCTCCAATTCGAAATCCTGCCAAGCGCTTCCGGGCGCCGTCGGGGCGTCCTCGTAGGGTCCCAAAACCGTTGCCGGGCAGGCGAAATAGAATGCGGGGATGCGATACCAGGTGTCGGCGAGCACGCGGCCGGCGCCCAGCGCGGCTTGGCAGTTGCGCATGTGATCCAGGAAGCACAGGGAGTCCCGGATCGACGGCGGGCGTGGGATCGGCGCCAGCAACGTCACCTCGTCAAGCCGCGCCACCGCCGCCGGGGCACGCAACGCGTCCTCGCCGGCCCGGCGCATCCCGTCGGCGCCGCGACCGATCAGTTCGAGCAGCGTCACGCCCGGCGGCATCGCGTGGATGATGTCACCGGAGAGCACTCCGGTGCGTTCACCCTCATCACCTCGAAAGGTCAACCACTTCACTCGCGCACCACCTCGCTCGGTTTCTTGTCCGGCCGCAGCCCGCGCCAACTCGACTGGCGCAACCGGTCATCCGGTGTCCATTCGCTGTAGCGCACCTCGCCGACCAGGACCGGCTCGACGTACGTCACACCCCGCGCTTCGCTCCTGGGAAGCGGCGGGTCAAAGGGCGATTGGTCCGTCTGCAACGGCGCCAAAGTCTCCTTCAGGTTCGCCAGGTCACGTTCGGTGAAGCCGGTACCGACCCGCCCCGCGAAACGTAGCCCACCGGGGGTGGGGATGCCCATCAGCAGCGAGCCGATGCCGCTGGTGCGCCCGCCTTCCCCCGCCTTCCAGCCGCCGATGACGACTTCCTGGGTTTTCCAGTTCTTGTCCTTGATCCACGACGCCGAACGCCGGCCCGGCTGATAAGTGGAGTCACGTTTTTTTGCGACCACACCCTCCCAGCCGTGCTTGCGTGAGTGATCCAGCGCCTGGGCCCCGTCACCGGGAAGCAGTTCGGGAACAATCAGATTGCCCCCGCCGGCAAGGATTTCGAGCAGCTTTCGCCGGTCTTGGTAGCGCGCCCGCAGCAGCGAGCGGCCGTCCAGGTAGAGCAGGTCGAATGCCCAGTACTCGACACGGGAGCCGCGACCCCGGTTCTGCATCTCGTGGAAGCTGGGCACCCCGGTCTTGTCCAGAATGACGGCCTCGCCGTCCAGCACCACGTGATGGTCGGCCAGATCTGCCGCGAGTGAACGCAATTCGGGATATTCTTTGGTGACTTCGCGGCCGCGCCGAGATCGTATCCGCAAGGCGCCGTGATCGACCTCCACCAACAGCCGGTAGCCGTCCCATTTGCCTTCGAATGACCACTGGCCGGCCTTGAGGGCGGCCACCGAACCTTCCGAGGCGAGCATCGGGGTGATCGCGTCGAACTCGAAGACCTTCTGGTCCTTCATCCGGTGCGCCAGCCATTGATTGCCGTTGGTTTGAATCAGCGCGTACCGCCCGGAGATCCGGTTGCCGTGCAGGTTGACGATGACCTCGTCGTCCAGAAACTTCTCCGCCTCATAGGTGCCGGCATCCCAGATGATCACCTTGCCGGCGCCGTATTCGCCGCTGGGGATGTTTC
>NZ_JAOPWB010000147.1 GCF_025965855.1 Mycobacterium sp.
GCGGGTGACATGGTGTAGTCGGGCCGTGTTCTCCCCGATAGTGACCGACATGTCGAAGGCGGGCACCCCAGGAGCGTCGGGATGGCTCTGCGGCGACCACCGGGTGGCTTCCTCTTCACCAGGCGGCACTTTGGTCAGCCGCGGCATGGTGCTCGCGCTTTCCGTTCCGCCGGCGACGATCACGTCTGCCATGCCGGCCATGATGGTGGCCGCAGCCAACTGCACGGCGGTGGCGCCCGAGGCGCAGTGCCGATTGATCGCCACCCCGGGCACGTTGGTCATGCCGAGGCGCACCGCGATGTTGCGGCCGATCACCCCTCCGCCCTGCAGGGACTCCGCGAGAAACAGGTCGTCGATGTCGGCTACCGGGAGTTGTGACCGTTCGACGGCCGCGGTGACGGCGATCTCGGCCAGTTCGTAGGCGTCGACTGACGTCAGGGATCCCTTGCGGGCCCTGCCGATTGGCGTTCTAGCGGCCGAGAGGATGAGCGCGTCAGGCATTGTTGTCGCTTTCGTCGAAGGTTGGGGGCTGCGGTTGACCGGTCATAAAGTCGCTGCCCGCTCCGTGCCGAGCAGGTCGGCGAGGAGCTCGCGCCGGAGGACTTTTCCGGTGGGGGTTTGCGGCAGCGCGCCGCGGATGACGACCAGCGCCGGCGTCTTGGAGCCACGCAGCCGGCTTCGCGCCCATTCGCGTAGCTCCTCGGCGGGGACCGCGCGGCCGGGTCGCAGTACCACGGCTGCGGCGATGTCTTGGCCCCAGTGCTCATCGGGTATTCCCACCACCGCGGCCTCGGCGACGGAGGGGTGTTCAAGGAGGACATCCTCGATCTCGGCAGGCGCGATGTTCTCACCGCCGCGGATGATGGTGTCGTCAGTGCGTCCTTCGACGAACAGGTAGCCGTCCTCGTCGACCCACCCGCGGTCGCGGGTGGCGAACCATCCGTCGTCATCGAGCGCACTTCCCGCGCCCCGGTATTCGCCGGACACCTGCTCGCCGCGGACATGGATGTCGCCGGCAATGCCGGCAGGCAGCGGCCCACCCGGTCCGCGGACCTGGACGGTTGTCAGAACATTCATCGCAGCGTCCCTCAGTCCGACGCCGGCAGCGCAGTGGGTGCCTTGATGATTAGTTCCCTTCCTTCTGCGGTGAGCACACCGGGCCCTGCCTTGGTGCACAGCACTTCTAGCCCGGTGTCGGTGTCGACGTAGCGTTTGCCGAGCACTGTGTCGCTCTCGGCGGTTAACGCCGCGGCCTCCGTCGCCAGGTCCGTCGTCATCGGCTGACCACCACACGACAACTCGACCGGCGTCGCGGGGGGTCGCACGACAATGATCTCGGTGTCACCCACCGTGCTACGCAGTCGCTTTCCCGTTGTGAGGTCCGTCATCGGTCACCTTTCGTCGTGCGGAGGCAGCGCGCCCGCCGTATCCGAGCTGGCCCGTGGGTGCACGGGTGAACGGCGCAGTTGTCGGGTGTCCGCCTAGCCGCGAGCGCGCGTTCAGGCCCAGAAGTTGTACAGGGTGCGGGCGTTGAGCTCGACGATCTTGCGTGCTTCGTCGTCGGGCACGTCGACCAGGTGCTCGGCGAGCAGCTTGCGGGTGTACGGCCAGTTGGAATCCGAATGTGGGTAGTCGCTTTCGAACATGATGTTGTCGACGCCGATGCGGTGACGCTGCTCGATCCCGGACTGGTCGGAGATGAAGCACCCGTAGATGTGCTCGCGGAACAGCTCCGAGGGCAGCTTGTCGGCGTTGATGTTGCACCAGTACTTGTGCCGGCCGAACGAATAGTCGATGCGTTCCAGCAGATAGGGCATCCACCCGATACCGCCCTCGGACAAGGCGACCTTGAGTTTGGGGAACTTGTAGAACACCTCCGACATCAGCAGGTCGACGGTGGCCATCATCGAGTTCAATCCGAACAACGCGATGCCGATGAACAGATCGCCGTCGGGGGCCAGCCCCTGCGGCATGCCGCCGGAGCCAAAGTGCATGGACAGCGGCAGTCCGGCTTCCTCGCAGACGCGCAGCAGCGGATCCCAATGGTCGGTGTGAAACGACGGGAGTCCGATCTTGTGCGGGGCTTCGATGAAGGAGATGGACTTCGCGCCCTTGGCCGCGGTGCGCTCGACTTCGGCGACCGAGGCCTCGATGTCCCAGAACGGAACCATCATCAGCGGGATCTGGCGCGCGGGGGCGTAACCGCACCATTCGTCGAGGATGAAGTCGTTGTAGGCGCTGATGCACAGCTTGGCGAAGTCCTTGTCCTTGGCCTTATGGAAGGTGCTGCCGGCGAATCCGCCGAAGTTCGGGAAGCACAGCTGGGCCCATACGCCCTCGATGTCCATGTCCTTGATGCGGTCGGCGATGTCATGACACCCCGGCAGCATGTCGTCGTAGCTGCGCGGGTCCATCCCGAAGTCGCGGGGATGCTTGCCGGCGACGGCGTTGAGGGCAAAGTTGCCTGACTGGCTGCCCTCATAGAGCCAGGTGTCGTTGCCATCGGGCAACTTGACGATGCGCGGAGCCACCTCGGCGTACTTGGCGGGCACGCGGTCCAGCCAGACTCGGGGGTGCTCGATGACGTGGTCGTCGACGGAAACGATCTTGGCGTCGTCGGGCAGCATGGGGAATCCCTCCTGGAAGACCGGTACGCGAGCAATCACGCCAAAACGTGATCGAAGCTCTCCTCAGAGTAGAACGATAAGTTCAATTTCTGCAACGCAGGTCTGTCCTTTGCGGCGCATGTGAGCTTCGAGCTCAGTCCGCAACTATCCGTAATGCCTGCTTCGGACAGGCGATAACGGCTTCGGCGACCGCCAACTCCATCTCTGGCGGCGGTTCCGGAAGGAGGACATCTAGGACGTCGTCATCGATCAGGTCGAAGACTCCGGGGGCTGCTGCCACGCACAACGCGTTGGCTTCACAAAGGTCGTGGTCGACTATCACCTTCATCCGCCAAGTAGACCACTACATTCTTCTAGCAACAACTATGGTTTCACTGAACGCATGTCATAGTTGCTCCTATGACACACTGCCCCTCCTTCGATGACGAGAGGACGCGATGACCGTTGACAACGTTCTGGTGATCACCGGAGGTGCGGGCGGGATGGGGATGGCCTGCGCCCGCGCACTGGCCGGCCGCGGACGTCTGCTGCTCGTGGACGTGCGCGAGGACCTACTCGATCAGGCACGCAAGGCCCTGACCGGGTACGGAGCCGATGTCGAGACGCTGCGCTGCGACGTGGCCTCCCCTGCCGACGTCGCCGCGGTTGCTGACCGGGTGCGCGAGCTTGGCCGGCTGCGCTGCCTCGTGCACACCGCGGGTGTCTCACCGGAAATGACCGACGCGGCAACAGTGCTCGACGTGGACCTGGCCGGATCGGTGCGCATCACCGATGCCTTGTTCCCCTTGGTCAACCCGGGCAGCTCCGCGATCCTGATCGGATCGATCGCCGGCTACAGCGAAGTCCCCGCCGCCGTCGAACCGTTGCTCGACGATCCGCTGGTCGACGGGTTCCTCGCTGCCGTTGAACAGGCCATGGGCAAGGCGCTCGACAGTGCCACGGCCTATGTCCTGGCCAAACGCGGTGTGACCCGGCTGGCCGAACGCCTCGCAACGCCGTGGGGCAGGAAGGGCGGACGCACCGTCGCGATCTCGCCCGGCCTGATCGATACGCCGATGGGCCGACTGGAACTGGATCGTCAGGAGATAATCCCGGTGATGATCGAGGTCACCCCGGTCAAGCGCCCGGACCGACCGCTGCCCGGACGGCCCGAGGACATCGCCGCCGCGGTGGCCTTCTTGGAGTCCGATGCGGCGGCGTTCATCTCCGGCTGTGACATTCGAGTCGACGGTGGACTCGTGGGGGCGGGCAAGCACCTGATGGGTGTCGGTTGATGACGGAGACCGGTTCCTCTTGGATCGACCCGGAGATCGGTGAAAGTCTGCGCGGATTCCCCGGTTTCGACTTCTCGCTCGACTCACTTCCGGCCATGCGCAGCGGATCGATGTTCGAGCCGCAGGCGGCACCCGACGTCGAGCGCGTCGAGCTGACCACCGAAGGAGGTGGTGTCGCACTGTCGGTGCTGCGGCCCGTCGAATCCGCCGACGAGCCGCCTGTCTTGTACTGGATGCACGGCGGCGGAATGGTGATCGGTAACCGGCACATGGACGACGCGCGCCTGATCGAGTGGTGCCGGTCGTTGGGTTGTGTCTGCATCAGCGTCGAATACCGGCTGGCACCCGAAGCTCCCTACCCTGCACCGTTGGACGACTGCGAGGCCGGTCTGCGGTTCGTCGTCGAGCACGCCCGTGATCTGCGCATCGACGCGCAGCGGGTCGGGATCGGCGGACGCAGCGCCGGTGGGGCACTTGCCGCGGGTCTGGCCCTGCGGCGGCGTGACCACGCGAACGCCCCGTTCGCGTTCCTATACCTGGAGTATCCGATGCTCGATGACCGGGGCCTCACCCCGTCGAGCCAACTCGAGGGCTTGCCGATATGGTCCCGCGAATCCAACACGTTCGGCTGGCGCAGCTATCTCGGCGACCGGTACGGCACGGACAACGTGCCGGCGGATGCGGCACCGGCGCGGGCCAACGAATTGGGCGGCCTGCCATCGACGTTCATCGGCGTCGGCACGGCGGACTGCCTGCGCGACGAATCGATCGATTTCGCCGCGCGACTGTGCCGGGCGGCGGTACCCACCGAACTGCACGTCTACGCCGGCGCCGTGCACGGCTTCGACATGTTCGCTGCCACCTCGGTCGCGCGGACCGCGGCGCGCGACAGCGCGGACTGGCTGGCTCGCCAGTTCGGGCGGCCCGCGGTCGGCTAGGCGGTAGCGGTTTCCAGCGCCGCCGCGAGTCGCTCGTGGTGAAAATAGGGATCGCCGAACAGGACCTGGTTCGCCTTGGCCCGGCGGTGATAAAGATGCAGGTCGTGTTCCCAGGTGAAGCCGATGCCACCGTGCACCTGAAGTGCTTCGCTGGTCAGAGCGGCGATCGCCGACGAGGTGTAAGCCTTGGCGACGCTGGCGGCTTCCTCGGCGTCGTCCGCATTGGCCGCCACGGCCATCGCGGCGTAGTAGGTGGCGGCCTTCGAGGCTTGCAGCCACATTCGCATCGTTGCGCACTTGTGTTTGACGGCCTGGAAGCTGCCGATGGCGCGCCCGAACTGGACCCGCAGCTTTGCGTACTGAACGGTCATCTCCAGCACGGCCTCGCCGACGCCGATGTTGTCGGCGCTGACCAGCACAGCCCCGCAACGGTTCTGGTGTGCGACCGCCGCTTCCGCAGCTTCGCCGGCGTGCAGCAGCGCCGATGGCGCCACCACCACATCGTCTAAGGCAACCTCGTCGAGGCGCCTGGTGATGTCGAGGGTGCGTTGTCGCCGCACTGCCAGTCCGGCGGCCCGCCGGTCGACGAGGAACTGCGCCAGGCGGCCTCCCAGGCGCGCGGTGACCAGGATCCAGCGAGCGTCATCGGCTTCTTGCACGGCGGTCTTGATGCCCTGCAGCCGGTAGCCGTCGGCGTGCTCGACGGCTACCGTGCAGACGGCGTCGGCTTCCCACGGCTGGCGCGCCTCCGCGAATGCCCATCCGGCGACGGCCTGGCCGCCGGCCAGCAGCGGCAGTATCTCCGAGCACAGGTCGTCACGTCCCGATTGTGAGATCGCCACTGCCGCAAGGGCGTTGCCGATGAGCGGGCCCGGCTGCACCGTCCTGCCGTGTTCTTCGGCGATCAGGGCGACGTCCACCAGATCGCGCCCCAGACCGTCGTATTCCTCGGCGACGAGCAATCCGGCCCACCCCAGTTCCGCGCCCCGCTGCCAGACGCGCTCGTCGTAGCCGCGGTCATCGGAATCGGCGAGTTCGCGCACGCGACTGATCGGCGATTCGCGTGCCAGCAACTTGCGGCTGCTTTCGACCAGCATCCGTTGTTCGTCACTCACGGTGAAATCCACGACCTACCTCCGAAGACGTCAGGAACCGCGCGGTTCCTTGGGCAGTCCGAGCGAGCGCTCGGCGATGATGTTGCGCAAGACCTCGTTGGTGCCACCGGCGATCGTCAGGGCCCGCGAATACAGGAACGCGTCCTGCCACCAACCGCCGGCGATCGCGTCGGGATCGTCTTCGGTGAGCAGCGCGTCGGTGCCTTGGAGTCCGAGTCCGAACTCGGTGAGCGCGAGATTGCTCTCGCTGTAGAGCACCTTGGCCAGAGGAGCGTCGCCGGGATCGGCCTCGCCGCTCAACGCGCGCGACAGGTTGTATTGACCCAGCCGAACATTGACCCGCGCGGCCGCGTACAGCCGGCCGATGTCTTGGCGGACCGCATCGTTGTCCAGCGCGGGGCGGGATCCGCGCCGCAGCGACCGCGCCATCGTTACCGCGTCACGCACCGCGCGCAGCATGACGATGCCCGCGGTGCCCACACTGGAGCGTTCCTCGACGAGGCTGGTGGTGGCGACCTTCCAGCCTTCGTCGACTCCGCCCAGCACGTTGTCTTTCGGTATCCGGACGCCATCGAAGAAGACTTCGTTGAAGTCACTGGTGCCGGTGATCTCGCGGAGCGGCCGCACGTCGACGCCAGGACTGGTCATGTCCAGGATGAACGCGGTGATGCCCGCGTGCTTGGGAACATCGGGCTTGGTTCGGGCCAACAGGTAGCCGAGCTGGGCGTGTTGGCCGTTGGTGGTCCAGACCTTTTGGCCGTCGACGATGAAGTCATCGCCGTCGCGACGCGCGCGGGTGGACAGGCTGGCCAGGTCGCTGCCCGCGCTGGGCTCGCTGAACAGCTGGCACCAGATGTCCTCGCCGGTCCGGATCCGGGGCAGATAGCGCTTCTGCTGGTCGTGGCGCCCGCAGTGGATGAGGGCCGCGGCTGCCAGCAGGCCGGCGCCGATCGGCGTGGGCACCCGCGCACGCGCCATCTCCTCACCGACGACGGTCGCGCGGAGCGCATCTTTGGTGCCGACACCGCCCCATTCGGAGGGCCAGTCAGCACCCACGTATCCGGCTTCGAACAGCCGGGCGGTCCATGACCGGAGGACGGGAATGTCCTCGGCTTCAGGTGCGCGGGTCCCGGCTCTGCCCTTCGTGCGCACCGCCGGGCGGTGTTTCTCGAGGAAACCTCTGACCTCCGCGCGGAACTGATCGATCTCGGGATCCTGTTCCAGCTTCATACGTCCGTCCTTCGCATCAGTGCGCCCGTCGCAGCAGCAGTGCTCCCCCGGGGGTGCCGCCGCCGGAGGTGACGACCGCAACCTGGGCGCCGGCGACCTGGCGCTCGGCCGCCTCGCCGCGCAATTGCGCGATGGCCTCGGCCAAGAAGCCGAATCCGTGGGTCCGTCCCGCCGACAGCTGACCGCCGTGGGTATTCAGCGGTAACTTCCCGTCCAGCGCGATCGTCGTTCCGCCGTCGAGGAAATCCGCGGCCTCTCCGAGACCGCAAAACCCGAGCGCCTCCAGCCACGACACGGCATTGAAGGTGAATCCGTCGTAAAGCTCGGTGACGTCGACGTCGTCGGGCCGCAGGCTGGTCCTGGTCCACAGATGCGCGGCGGGTCCAAAGACCTGCGGTTCGTGAGTGAGAGTGTCCTGGTCCCAGGAGATCCGGTCGAGCACCTGGGTGCCGACCGCTTCGACCAGCACCGCGGGTTTCGGTCGGTCCACCGCCGTGTCGATCGATGACACGATCACGGCGATCGCCCCGTCGCACGGCACGTCGCAGTCGTAGAGGCCGAACGGCGAGCTGATCATCCGCGC
>NZ_JAOPWB010000361.1 GCF_025965855.1 Mycobacterium sp.
GCAGCGCTTCGGCGCCGCCTACGCCCAGCCGTTCGCCTTCACGCACACCAGCATCAAGGCGCTGGTGACGCCGGGACGGGCGTACAGGACCGCTTATCCCTCGGCGGTCAACTACATCGGGCTGATCCGGGGCAGCGCGCGCCCGGAGCGCTTCATCGTCGTCTCGGCGCACTACGATCATCTCGGGACGAAGGGCGGCAAGCTCTATCCCGGCGCGGACGACAATGCGTCCGGAGTGGCGGCGATGCTGGCGATCGCGGCCTGGTTCAAGGCCCATCCGCCGCGGCATACGATGGTGTTTGCCGCGTTCGACGGCGAGGAACTGGGGCTTCAGGGGGCACGCGCCTTCCTCGCCGCGCTGCCGTTCCCGAAGGAGCAGCTGGCGCTGAACCTGAACCTCGACATGGTCAGCCATAACGACGACAACGAGATTTTCGCGGCCGGCACCAGTTACACGCCGGCGCTCAAGCCGCTGCTCGAGCAGGCCGCGGCCCGCCATACTGTCAAGGTCAGGCTGGGGCACGACCGCTCGCAACTGGTGGCCGGTTCAGTGGAGGACTGGACCGGCAGCTCGGACCACGGGCCGTTCCACGAGGCGGGCGTGCCGTTCCTGTATTTCGGGGTGGAAGACCCTCCGGATTATCATGCGCCGAGCGACAGCTTCGAGCATATCAACCATGCGTTCTTTACGCGGGTGGCAAACTTGCTGGTGGATGTGGCGGCGACGCTGGACACCAATTTGAATTAAGGGTCGGACCGTCTCAGCCCCGGCGTCCGAACATCATCAGCTCGCCCAGCAGCGTCCGTGCCGGCGCCACCGCATCGAGCGCCCCCAGCGACAATCCCAGCAGCGCCTGCGCCGGGCCGGTATCGGCAAACACCCGTGCCATCGTGTCGGTCAGGCCGACGGTGAGCTTGCGGTCGGCCTGGCGCGCCGCATTGAACGCGGCCAGCTGTCCCGGCACGGCGCCTTGCGCCAGCAGGCGCGCCAGCACGGCCGCATCGCGCAGGCCGAGGTTGAGTCCCTGTCCCGCCACCGGATGCAAGGTCTGCGCCGCATTCCCGATCGCCACCGTGCGGCCGGTGGCGCGCGGCTCGGCGTTCAGGCCTAGCGGGTAGGCCGCGCGGCTGGAGGCGCGCGTGAAGCGCCCCAGCCGGCCGCCAAATGCGTCGCCCAGGCGCGCCAGGAATGCCTCGTCGGCAAGTTCCAGCAGGCCGGCCGCCTTATCCTGCCGTACGCACCACACCAGCGCATACTGCAAGCCGTCGGCGCCGTCCTGCGGCAGCAGCGCGAGCGGGCCTTCGTCGGTAAAGCGTTCGTAGGCGCGGTGCGCGACCGGCGCGCTGGCGCTGATCCGCGCGATGATCGCGCTCTGCCGGTAGTCGCGCTGCAGCGCGCGCTGTTGCTGCTGGCCGAACACGCCGCCTTCGGCCTGCACCGCCAGCGCGGCATTCAGTGCGCGGCCGTCGTCCAGCTGCAGCAGCACGCCGTCGCCCTGTTCGTCGATGCCGTTTACGCGCGCCGGGCGGATCGTCGCAAGGCCGGCGCGCTCGCAGGCCGCGGCCAGCGCCGACACCAGTTCCCCATACCGCGTGACATAGCCGAGCGCCGGCAGCTGGTGGTCGTCGCGGTCCATCATGCTGCGCCCGAACCGGCCGCGCCGCGACACGTGGATCTGATGGATCGGCGTGGCCGTCAGCGGCCATGCGCGGACCTCTTCAAGCAGCAGCCGGCTGCCGTACGACAGCGCGATCGAGCGCGGATCGGTGATCGCCTGGCCCAGCGACCTGCCGTCGATCAGCGCAATCCGCGCGGGCGCCATGCCGCGTTTCGCCAGCAGCGCCGCCAGCGCCATGCCGACCGGGCCAGCGCCGCAGATCGCGACGTCAATCGGCTTGCCGCTCATCGCTGGCGCATCGCCTGTTCGATGTCTTGCGCGGTGCGCGGCGCGGCGTCCGACAGAATGCTGTGGCCGTCCGGCGTGACCAGTACGTCGTCCTCGATCCGGATGCCGATGTTCCAGAACTGTTCCGGCACGCCGGCGGCGGGACGCACGTAGATGCCCGGTTCGACCGTCAGCACCATGCCAGGCTGCAGTGCGCGCGACGGCTTGCCTTCGGCGTGGACGTCGCGGTAGGCGCCGACGTCGTGCACGTCGAGGCCCAGCCAGTGGCCGGTGCCGTGCATGTAGAACTGCAGGTGAGCGCGTTCGGCGATCGCGTTGTCGGCGTTGCCGTAGACCGCCTTGTCGAGCAGGCCGGCGTCGAGCATGCCTTGTGCCAGCACCTTGACGGCGCTGTTGTGGATGTCGCTGTAGCGCCGCCCTGGTTGCACCGCCGCCAGCGCGGCCGATTGCGCCGCCAGCACCAGTTCGTACAGCAGCTTCTGCGGCGCCGCAAAGCGCCCGTTGACCGGGTAGGTGCGCGTGATGTCGGACGCGTAGCTGTCGAGCTCACAGCCGGCGTCGATCAGCACCAGGTCGCCGTCGCGGCTTTGCGCGCTGTTGGCGTTGTAGTGCAGCACGCAGGCATTCGCGCCGGCGGCGACGATCGGCGTGTAGGCCGGCGCCTGCGCGCCGCTGCGGCGGAACTCGTGCAGCAGCTCGGCTTCGATCTCGTACTCGAACATGCCGGGACGCGAGGCGCGCATCGCGCGTTCGTGCGCGCGGGCCGAGATGGCGGCGGCGCGCAGCATCAGCGCCTGCTCGCCATCGTCCTTGAACAGGCGCATTTCGTCGAGCATGGCCAGCAGGTCGTAGGCGGCGGCCGGCGCCGTCTCGCCGCTGCGCGCCTGGCGCCGCACTTCCTGCAGCCAGCTTTTCATCTGCATGTCGAGCGCGGCGCTGTGGCCCAGCGCGTAGTAGGCCGCCGGCGCATTCGCCAGCAGCTTGGGA
>NZ_JAOPWB010000157.1 GCF_025965855.1 Mycobacterium sp.
CCCGGTCGGTTCGAGCAATGAGTCGAGACCACCGCACGTCGCCGACGTCTCGGCCATGAACACGTCCAGGCCGTAGAAGCCCACCATGTCCTTGATCCAGTGCGAGTTGACGATCGACTTTCCCTGCGAAATCGGCAGGGCATGAAAGACACCCGTGGGCCGGTGACTGTACTGCTTGAGCGCGCTGAAGAACGGGGTGCGGTAGCGCGCCGCCACACCCTGCAGGATCGACAGGTGAAGCTCGAGCATGCCTTCCCGAGCGTGAAACACCCTGCGGAAGTACTGACCCAGCCGCCCGGCTATTTCCTCCACCTCGATTTCGGTCATGAGGTACAGGTCGAGTTCGGGCCGCAACCTCGCCAGGGAAACCGCGAGGATCCGAGCGCGTTCCTCTGGCGACTGGTGATCCGCCAACTCGTGCGAAACCCCGGTATCGACGAACTCCGCCAGAGCCGACAGGTCCCGGGTCGATTGGTGCGAAAAACGTCGCCGGATCACGACCGCCTGCAGGTTGACATTCAGCCGTGCCGCGATGAGCGCCTCGTCGCCGCTGGATACCACCACGAGCTCGTAGACGAATTCGTCGTCGGGGCGCCGCCATTTGCGGACTTCGTTGCGCAGCGCCCGTTCCTGGTCTTCGGTCATCTTTTCGACGACGAGCACCTCGAAATAGGGACGGTCGCGCTGCGTCGTCGGTTGGTGTTCGACGAGCTGACGCGGATCGGACGGGAACATGTCGAGGTCGTCGGCTCCGGCGTTCTCCACGTCGCCCGAGCGGTACGACTCCGTGGTCAGCGCTCGGTTGATCTGCACCAAGGCTTGCGCGAATTTGTCATAGCTGCCGGCGGCGAAAAGTCGTTGCACTCGCGCGAATTGCGGTGAACCCGGATAGGCCCAGTAGGGCTCGAGGGTGCTCAGGCGAGTGAG
The DNA here is from genome assembly GCF_025965855.1 of Mycobacterium sp. Classification (GTDB taxonomy): domain Bacteria; phylum Actinomycetota; class Actinomycetes; order Mycobacteriales; family Mycobacteriaceae; genus Mycobacterium. Next base: position 928 of record NZ_JAOPWB010000157.1, read on the forward strand.
CAATTCCTGGCAGGTGTTTATGCACTTTGTTTTCAACGCTCCCTCGGTGGTGGGCCGCGTGAGCCGATCGGCGGCCTCCTCCAGTCGGCACCACGAGTCGCCGCGGACCTGCCAAAGGCTGTTGTAAGCGCGCAAGTGTTCCGTCATGGTCGCCCTTCTGAGAGTTATGGCGACTTCTCCGTCCCGGAGTGTCGGTCAAGGCTTGCAGACCGAATGCGCCCGCCGGTTGCCGGGGGGCAAACAGTGCGCGTCCGTCGGGTGACGGTGGGGCCAGACGACGGTAAAGGGTCGTAACGGCCGTGGCGCGGCATCGTTGGTGCGTGGCCGACGATCTGTTTAGCCGCGGGGCCCACGGGTAGGCCTTTCAGACGTGAGTTCTGGCGACGACCTAAGGAGGATTGCAATGGCGACGGGGGAGACCGGCTTCGACGACGTGACCTACGATCTGGTTTCGGTGCAGTACCACTCGTTGAAGGCCGGGCACGACTACGGGCAGTATGTCCGCGACGCGAAAAACGCGGGGCTCGACGACATCGCATCGTTCTTCGAGAACGTCATGGCGGAGGATTCCAAGCGCGCACAGCGGTGCCATGAGTTCCTGGTGCAGATGACCAAATAGGCTTGTCCGGCCCTGGATCGGGTCGCCCCGCAACGTGATTGGCCGCTGATCCGGCTGAATTCAACCGTCCCGCGGCCCATCGGCTACCGTCGAGGATATGACTGAAGTTACCGGTAATGACCGAATCGATGACGTCACTCCCGGCGACGTCATCGCCGTCGACCGCGGCGCCGGCGAACAGCCGTACAAGGTGGTGTTCAAGGACTTCGCCGACGGCCGATACGTCGTCACGCTCGAGGGCGACGGCGAAACTTTCCAGCTCGACGCGGCGTCGGGCACGCCGGTCAAGAGATCTCTCGCAGCGAAATGGGAATCGGCGCAGAGCCCCACACCGAATCCGCATGGTTGATGGACGCGACCAGCTCAACGGTGTGCACCTGAGCTGACCGCGCCGGTCACGGACGCCGCTGCGCAGCAGAACACCTCATCTTCGACCCGATCCCCCGACTTGCGGGCATCGAGCCGTCCGACGACCCACTGCTGGAGCTGCGTGCTGCCGTGCACCTGATCAGCGGGCGCAAGCGCCGCGCCGCACAGCTCGGGCCAGCGGGCTCCACCGACCGCTCAGTCCGCGGCTGCCACCAAAGGGTTTGCCAGACACCTACTTCCAGGCGAACACCGGTTGCTCCAGGTCGTCGACCGGGTGGTGGCGGCCTTCCAGACACAGCCACCGCAGCTGGAGCAACACGGCGCCGGTCGGCGCGTGTATGAGATCATTCCCCAACGGGATTTGTACGACCGGTCGCGGGCTTTCGGGAATGCTGATGAACCGAGGGGAATCGTCACGCTGCAGTTGGCCGAGGCCAACTCGATACACCGCTACGACCTCGTCGGGTGTGGGCCGGGGGTCCAGTCGTCCGCCTCCCCAGATCACCACCGGGGTGATCACGTATCCGGATCGGGTCGGGTAGTCGTCGAGTAAGCCCAACACAGCCGAGTCGAGCAGCTCGATGCCGACCTCTTCGCGCAGTTCCCGCAACGCCGCGTCGACCGCGGTCTCACCCGGGTCGATGCGCCCCCCGGGGAGCGCCCACTGCGCCGCGTGAGCTGTGAGGCCAGATGCCCTGCGGCACAGTAGGAAGGCGGCACCTCCGGATACATCGACCATGCGTCCGTCGAGGTCGGTCCCCAACACCGGGCCCACCGTGATCCAGTCGTCGAGCGGCGCCGGATCGACCCTGTCCTCCCCGACCTCCGAGTCAACCAACACCACCGCAACGGCTGCGTGCCGTTTGGTCGGGTCGGTCACCATGCGACGGTCATGACCCGCCAGATGGTTCCGAATCCGTTCACGCAGTGCCGCGTCATACGGGATGGTCACTTCCCGAGCTTAGGCCAGAGCGACTTTTGGCCCCGAGGGCTGCTATCGCGGTCGTCATCACTGGCCGGCAGCGGCACGCATTTGATCTATAGCCCGGAATGGAACACGATGGCCGGAAGGCAGGGAGGCTAGGAGTCGGCATGGCTGATATCACCGTCTTGATCCGGGCCGACCACGACTGGTTCCGCCGGCAGTTCGCCAGGCTGGACTCGCTGCGGTTGCGGACACCGGTCAACAACTCGGCACTCGAGCAGGTATGGCGTCCGCTCGGCGACAAACTCGACGTGCACGCCTACATCGAGGAGAAGATCTTCTACCCGCAACTGCTGAAGCGCGGTACCGACGACCCCGAAGGCGAGACGCTCGACGCCATCGGTGATCACAACGACATTCGCGACGGCGTGCGCGACGCCAACGCGGCCCCGGTCGGCACGGACGAGTGGTGGGCGGCGGTCGGCCGCACCCGATCGGCCAACGACGACCACATGGGCGAAGAGGAACGGGACGGATTGCCGGACTTCCGCCGCAATGCCCCAATCGGTCTCCGCGAAGCCCTCGGGCGGCAATACAGCGAGTTCATGACCGAGCACCCCACCGCCGAGGGATTGCCGATCGTCGACCGCGACCCCGAAACCTATGTCGAGACCCTCGAGAGCGATTCGCCACCACAACGCACGGACTTTTCTCTCCGCATAGGTAGCTTGAAAGGCAACTGAAATCCGTGGCCGGCACCGACACCGACGTCGCCGCGATCGCGCAGCTGGTGGACCTTTAGGACGAGCGGCGAAACGGCCGAGCCCGCTTGGTTCACGGTCGGTGGCGGGTGGTTAACTGCGACCGTGCGCAGAGAACCGGAGTTGGCGCGACGCTTCTTCGATCGATTCGAGCCGGTGCACGCGGTGACCTACTTCGCACCGGAGGCGCGGGCGGCGCTGGACGGGCTGGGTTACCGAGGCTTCTGGATGGGTTACTTCGCCGCCCGCTCGGCGCCGCTGGGCAAGGTGCCGCGGGAAGTGGTGACCGCGATCTTCTATAACTTCGCCCCCGAGCGCGTCGCGAAGGCCCTGCCTGCGGCGTGGGAGATCGCCGGTCCCGACGCCGCGTTGCACGTCCGGCGGGAATCCGCGGCCGCGGCGCTGCGCCGATACGGCATCGAGGCGGACGAAAACATCGCTGTCGCAGCCGAATTGGCGGGCAGGGTGGCCCGTCGGGCGCCGCTCGACGGTCGACCGCTGTTCGCCGCGAACCTGGCGCTGCCGTGGCCGGAGGATCCACTGGAAGCGCTGTGGCATGCCACGACGCTGCTGCGCGAGCAACGCGGCGATGGGCATGTGGCCGTGCTGGCCGCCGCCGGTGTCTCGGGTCGGGAGTGCAACGTGCTGCACGCCGCAGCGGGCCGAGTCGAGCGTGACTACATCGCCCGCACCCGCGATTACGACGAGGCGGGGTGGCGCCGGCACGAGCAACGTCTCGCCGAGCGGGGACTGCTCAACGGCGACGGCACGCTGACCGCGGCCGGGCGGGAGTTGAAGGACCACATCGAATCGCGCACCGACGCGCTCGCCCTATCTGCGCTCGATGCCCTCAGCGACGAAGAGGTGGAAACGCTGTTTCGGGCGCTTACGCCAATCACCCGCGCGGTTGTCGCCGGCGGCGACATCCCGGCCCGCACTCCGATGGCCCTGCGCCGCGACGAATTGCACGACGGCAACGCGCATTTGAGTAACCGGTAACGAGATTGCGACAACTCAGGTGCTGCCGGCCGCACCGCTGATCGGTTGAGTCGCAATGTAATCCATTGGCGATCCGTTGCCGTTGGACACGCTGCGGTCGGCGACCGCGGTGGCCAGCGCCGTACCGCCCTCGACCGTCCCGACGATGTCTACTTGGTCGTTGATAGTGAAATATGAAGCGGCGGTGGCGGGTTGGCTGCCCATGCGGGAAATGACGGTGGTGTTCGGGGTGACGCGATAAGTCTGGGTGTAGCCGTTGGCGCTGCGCGCGGTCACCGAGTCCGCCGACACAGCGATGACAGTCCCCTCCTGACGCACCAGCTGCGAGGCCGGCGGCGGCCCCAGGGTGGACTCAACCGTCGGCTTTTCGGGCTCGACGTAAGCAAACAGTCCTATCAAGCTCGCCGCACACAGCGTTGAGGCGCAGACGATCTCGCAGGCCATCGCCACGCCGGCCATCCCGCGTCGCGCACTCCGCCTCGCCGGCCGCCTTTGCTCCGATACTTCGGTCGCGCGGTGCTTGGCGCCCACGGTCGTTCCTTCCTGCGGTTTTGCACCGAGCAAGCTCGGCCCCTACCGCATCAGGTCGTTGCTCGTGGTGTTACCCGCCGGGACGTGCCGATAAACCGCGCCGCGAAAGCGCGGCCGGTCCCAGCCATCCGCCAGCGCCGGGCGTCAGCCCTTGACCAGGGTGAATTGCGCGACGTCGGTGTAGCCCTGACGGAACAGGTCGGCGCAGCCCGTCAGGTACTTCATGTACCGGTCGTAGACCTCTTGGGACTGAATCGCGATGGCCTCGTCGCGGCGCGACTCGAGCGCGGCCGCCCACATTTCGAGCGTGCGGGCGTAGTGCAGGCGCAGCGGGTGGACAAGCTTGACGGCGAAGCCGGCACCTTCGGCGTGCTCCTTGACGGTCCGGGCGTCAGGAAGGTCCCCGCCCGGGAAGATCTCGTCCATGATGAACTTCATGAACCGCAGCTTGGTCATCGTGATGGGCAGCCCGCGCTCGTTGAACTCCTGCTCGCTTGGCTTGATGATGCTGTGCAACAGCATCACACCGTCGGCGGGGAGCGCCTCGTAGGCCATTTTGAAGAAGTCCGTGTAGCGGTCGCGTCCGAAGTGCTCGAAGGCGCCGATCGACACGATGCGGTCCACCTTCTCGTCGAACTGCTCCCAGCCCCGCAGCATCACGCGCTTTGTCGGCGCGGAGGGGTTCTGGTCGAGACGTTGCTGGACGTGCGCCTGCTGATTGCGGCTCAGCGTCAAGCCGACAACGTTGACGTCGTAGCGCTCGAGCGCGCGAACGATCGTGGTGCCCCACCCACACCCGATGTCGAGCAGCGTCATGCCCGGTTGTAATCCGAGCTTGCCCAGCGACAGGTCGACCTTGGCGATCTGTGCTTCTTCGAGAGTCATGTCGTCGCGCTCGAAATAGGCACAGCTATAGGTGCGCGTCGGATCCAGGAAAAGCTCGAAGAACTCGTCGGACAGGTCGTAATGCGCCTGCACGTCCTCGAAGTGCGGCTCCAAGCTGACGGCTTCGCGGGGTTTTTCGGGCAAGGCACAACCTTTGACGTGGCTTTATATTGGGATCGGCGGCGTGTGACCCGAGCCGCGCGACTTACAGACCCAGCAGTCTATCCGGCCGGTTGGCCACATACCGAATTGGCGGTTTCCGCCGCCGGAAACGCCAGGGCCGGCCACCGCCGATTAACAGCCCCGTCAATTTTCGAAGCGGTCATTCAGGTGTGGCCGGCGCCCGCTTTGGCTAAAGAGAGTTTAGGAGCCGTGTCGGGCGGACGGCATGGCCGGACGGAATGGGGTTGACGACCATGGAACCGATATCGCCGACGGATGCGCTGTTCCTCATCGGCGAGTCACGCGAACATCCGATGCACGTGGGATCGCTGCAGCTCTTCGTGCCGCCCGAGGATGCGGGGCCGCACTTCGTCCGCGAGTCCTATCAGGCGATGCTCGAGTGCACCGACGTTCAACCGACGTTCCGCAAGCACCCGGCCTTCTTCGGCGGCATCACCAACCTCGCGTGGTCGTTCGACCAGGACGTGGAGCTCGATTACCACCTCCGCCGGTCGGCCTTACCGGAGCCGGGACGCGTCCGTGACCTACTTGAGTTGGTGTCCCGGTTGCACGGCAGCCTGCTCGACCGTCACCGTCCACTGTGGGAAGCGCACCTCGTCGAGGGCCTGCAGGACGGGCGCTACGCGGTCTACACGAAGTACCACCACGCCCTCATGGACGGTGTTTCGGCGCTGCGGCTGGTGCAACGCGCCTTCAGCCCGGATCCGGATGACGACGAGATGCGGGTTCCGTGGAACCTCCGCCCCCGGCAGCACAGGGAGCGGCGGAAGCGGCCGTCGCTGCTCGAGCGGGTCGGCCGCACCGCGGTGTCAGCGTTCGCGTTGGCACCGTCCACGGTGAAGCTCGCGCGGGCAGCGCTGCTCGAACAGCAGTTGACCCTCCCGTTCCGCGCGCCGCGCAGCATGTTCAACGTCCGGATCGGCGGTGCTCGACGGGTGGCCGCGCAGTCCTGGTCGCTGGACCGCATCAGGGCCGTCAAGTCCGCCGCCGGAGTGACCGTCAACGACGTGGTGCTCGCCATGTCCTCCGGGGCGCTTCGTGCCTATCTCCTCGAGCAGAACGCCCTGCCGGCCGATCCGCTGACCGCGATGGTGCCGGTCAACCTGCGCAAGGACGATGACGACCGCGTCGGCAACATGGTCGGGACCTTGCTGTGCAACCTGGCGACCGACGTCGAGGACCCGGCAAAGCGGCTTCAGCTCATCAGCTCGTCGATCCACGACACCAAGGAGGTGTTCCAGCAGCTGCCCCCGGTTCAACAGCTCGCCCTGTCGGCGTTCAACGTCGGAGGGCTGTTCTTCGGGCTGATTCCCGGATACCTCTCGACCGCCTCACCGCCGTTCAACGTTGTGATTTCGAACGTCTCGGCCGGCCCCTCAAAGCCGGTGTACTGGCGTGGTGCCCGGTTGGATGGGAACTATCCGCTGTCGATTCCGCTCGACGGGCAGGCGGTCAACATCACAGTGACCAACAACGCCGAGAACCTCGACTTCGGTCTCGTTGGCTGCCGTCGCAGCATCCCGCACCTGCAGCGGCTGCTCGGCCACTTGGAAACGTCGCTAAAGGATTTGGAGCGCGCCTTCGGCGTGTGACGTGGGTGCGCCGCACCGCCGTGGCGTTGAAGGGAACGGACTGAATTTCCGCCGCGTCATTCCAGATACGAACGTCGTCGAACGCTGACAGGAGTGCCGGAATGTGGATCTCGAGCAGGAAAACACTGATCGGCATTGCTGTCTCGCTCGGCTGCTGCGCGGGCGCGGCGGCACCCGCCGCCGCGGATCCGGACGTGGGCGGCGACCCGGACCCGTTCGGCACCCTCAGCTGTAGGTGCCGAGAGACAGCTCCGCCCGGCAGCGCGGATCTGAGGGCAGAGATCGCTCGGGGAATCCGCGAGGGTCACTCCGCCAGGTTGCCAGGGCTATCGTCACCGAGCCCGCCCACGCAGCCGCCGCTGTGATTTGAGGCCGGCGACTCGGCACCAATAGTGGCGTTCTGCAAGGGGATTGACTTGGTGGTGTAATCCAGGCACACCGTGGTGCCGCCGGGGCGGGCGTTGATGGTGCAGTGATCGGCGAGCGCGTGCATCAACATGATGCCCCGGGACGCCCACGGGTCGCTGGGCTTCTTCGGCGGCGACCTATGCCAAGTTCCGCGGTCGCTGACGCGCACGCTGACGGTCTGCGCGCCGGGATCGTGACGCGCCTGCAGTCCCATCGTGCCGACCGTGTGATGCGTGCGGTATGCATGCTCGACACAGTTCGCAAGCGCTTCGCTGGCGCTCAGGACAATGTCGTCGCGCACATCTGCGGACACTTCGGTCGCCTCCTGCAGCCACCGTCGCAGCGCACGGCGCAATTCGGCCGCGGTAACGGCGTCGGCGGCACCGGCGCGGCTGAATCCCACCGGAGGGGCCGCGGCCATTGAGTTTGCAGGATCTGCAGGATCTGCCGGCATCAACCGGGCATACCCAGTTGTGGTCCGCGGGATAACCCGTCGTCGCGTCTTTTTTGTGGCGCTCGGCTGAGACGGCAGGCCCGGCACCGGGATTCGACCGGTTATTCGAGAACGAAGACCGGGATCTGCCTCGCTGTCTTCGTCTGGTATTCGGCGTAAGGAGGGTAGGCTTCCACCGCCAACCGCCACCACTGCTCTCGCTCGGACCCTTCCAGCTCGCGCGCGGTCAGGGCGACAACCTTCTCGCCATCCTGCACTGTCACCGCTGGATTGGCCTTGATGTTGAAGTACCACGACGGGTGCGCAGGAGCGCCTCCTTTCGACGCCACCATGGCGTAGCGACCGTCCTTTTCGACGCGCATCAACGGCACGTACCGCTGCTTGCCGGACTTGGCCCCCGTAACGGTGATCAGGACGACGGGCCGGTCGAGGATCTCGACCCCGTCGGTCGTGCCTTGTTGCAGGATTTGTTCGGTCTGCTCGCGCACCCAATCCCTGGGGCTCAGCTCAATCGGGTCAGTCATGGCCCTCCCAACAGCGAGATGCCGCCGATCCATTCCCAGAGCAGCGGCCTTGTCATGAGTCACAGGCTATCTTGCGCCCGGAGGCACGAGCGCCGGATAGTCCCCTTGCCTCATCGACGGGGAAGCAATACCGGTGTCACCAGCTCTCCGGTGCTGAGGTAACTGTCGAGGTTGCGGATCGCCAGCAGCGCCATCGCCCTGCGGGTCCGCGCTGTTGCGCTGCCGATGTGGGGGAAGAGCACCACGTTGTCGAGTTCCACCAGCTCGGCGGGCACATGAGGTTCATCGACGAAGACGTCCAGCCCTGCTCCGGCCAGCGCGCCGCCGACTAGCAGGTCCACCAGCGCTTCCTGGTCTACGACGCTCCCGCGCGCGATGTTGATCAGGTAGCCCTCGGGGCCCAGTGCCTCGAGGACGGTGCGGTCAACCAGCTTGCGCGTCCGATCGTCGCCGGTAGTAGCGACCACCAGAACATCGACGGACTCGGCCAGCTCCACGGGCGACTCCGCATAGCGGTAGGGCGATCCCTCAATCCGCCGGCGGTTGTGATACGCGATGGCACAGTCGAACGGGAGCAGCCGGCTTGCGATGGCGGAACCGATCCGGCCCAGGCCAATGATCCCGACCCGCCGACCGCTGACATCCCTGGCATAAGGAAACCGCCCGTCGCGCGCCCACCGGCCCGCCCGTACGTAGCGGTCGGCGGCGCCAAAACGGCGCAGGGTCATCAGGATCAGCCCCAGGGCCGTATCGGCGACTGTGTCCGAGAGCACGTCCGGGGTGTTGCTCACGCAGACATCGCGGCGCTTCGCCGCCTCCAGGTCGATCGCATCCACCCCGGCCCCGTAGTTGACGATCGCCTCCAGGTTGGGGAGCGCCCTGATGGTGTCGGCGCCGACGCCCGCGCGGCCCGAGGTCACCACCACGCGGACGCCGGCCGCGTGCTCGGCCAGGAACTGGGCGCGCCGCGGTCCGTCGGGGAGCGTGGGGATTTCGTAACGCATGGCCAGCTCGTCGGCAAACGTCGGCTCGAACTCACCGACCCGCAGCACGGCGTTGCTCTTCGCTACCGTCATGCTTTCATCATTCCGTACGCCCCAGGAAGGCGTCACAGCATGCGTTGCGCCACAACGAAATCAGCTAAGGACGAGGTGGGCTGGTCATTCCGACGAACTACCCGCCGTCGCTAATCCGGTCGCCCGGGGGGAAACTCGGCGCCCTTTGCGATGGCGTCGCGGTAGGCGTATACGCGATTCGGAATTGTTGCCAGCACCGCGCTGGTCTGGCCGTCGCGGCCGTACGCGGCCACGAATTCCCACCCGTCGGGATAGCCTTCGATGATTTCGATCGCATCGTAATCCGTTGGGACACCGAGCATCTGGATCTTGACGTCGTATTGATCGGACCAGAAATACGGAACGTCGTCATAGGGTTCCGCACGGTCGGGCCCTGCCAACAGCGTCCGGGCCGCGGCGGCGCCCTGCCGTCCGGCGTCGTCCCAGTGCTCGGTACGCAGATGCTGCTTATAGAGCGGATGCCACCAGCGCGCGACATCGCCGGCGGCCACGACCGTGGCATCCCCGGGGCCGCCTTCGGCCGCGCCCGTGGCGTCGCAGAGCACCCCGTCGTCCACATGCAATCCCGAGCCGCCCAGCCAGTCGGTGGCGGGAGTGACGCCAAGGCCGACGATGACGAGATCGGCCGGCACCTGCGCGCCATCGGTGAGTCGAACCGCCTCCACATGCCCGTTACCGGCGAATGCGTCGACGCCCACCCCGACCCGTAAGTCCACGCCATGCTGGCGGTGCAATTCGGCCCAGCGCGGCGCCAGCTCCTCGCCCAACGCGGCCAGCAGCGGGCTGGTGGTCTTCTCGACGAGCACCACATCCAGCCCCGTTGAGCGGCAACTCGCGGCCACCTCGGCGCCGATGAATCCCCCGCCGACCACGACTACCCGCGGGCGTGACCCTAGTCGTTCCCGTATTGCCAGGCAATCGTCGACCGTGCGGAGCATCAACACCCCATCGGGCACCGGCCCACCCGGCCATTCGCGTGGTGTTGCACCGCTGGCGATCACCAGTCCGTCGAATTGCACTGACAGGTCCTGGTCTTCGTCGCGAAGGTGCACTGTGCGCGAGGCCAGGTCCAACTTCGTCGCCGACGCGCCCCGCAGCACGCGCGCATCTACCTCGAATTGCGGTGCGAGGTCGACGCCGGCCCGGTGCACCTTGCCGGTGAGCAGTTTCTTCGAGAGCGGCGGCCGATGGTAGGGCGCGTGCCGCTCCGCGCCCACGATGGTCAGGTCTCCGTCGTAGCCGTCCTGTCGCAGGGTCTCGGCCGCGCGGGTCCCCGCCACGCCGCCACCGACGACGACAACCTGCCGTAGTTGACTCGGCATGGGTCAGTCCTTCACCGTGATCGCCTGGGTCGGGCACGACACTTCGGCACCGATCAACTTTTCCCGCAGCTCCGCCCGCGGCTCCCCCTGGAGGAGGTGGAGCCCGTCCTCTTGCACTTCGAACACCTCGTGGCAGATGCTCATGCAGACGCCATTGCCATCGCAGGTGTCAAGATCTACCGAAACCTTCATCGAACCTCGGCCTTTCGTGAACCGTTGCGTGAAGTCTCGATCCCTTGAGATTGATCCGGCGACTTCCCTTGGGACCGCGCTCGCTCGCGGGCGGCTTTCGCCACCGGCGAATACGCCAGGTAGTCAATCGCCATCTGCGTGGACGCCTCGGTATTGGGATGGTGGCTGGGCCGTAGATACCGGCCCGGCGTCGTCACCAGGAGCTTCCATGGGCTCGGCAACCGGTAGTCGCGGGCGGCCCGCAGCCAGTCCCGCCAGCGCCACTTGGCGTCGATGGTCGGGTCGTGGGACATCAGGTATCGAGCTCCGGCGACCCACCAGCCAACGAAGAGCGGCGCGGTCAAGAACATCGAGAACGCCCTGATCCAATAGCTCCCGCAGACGTGCTGGTAGACGTCGTACACCAGTGAGCGGTGCTCGACTTCCTCGGCGCCGTGCCAGCGCAGCAGATCCAGCATCATCGGATCGGCCCCCGCGTAATCCAGACCCCGGTTCGTCAGCACCCACTGGCCCAGCATCGCCGTGAAATGTTCCAGCGCGGCCACATCGGCCAAACGTCGATACAGCCACCACCGCCGCAGCGCGGGCGGAAAGAACTTGGGCGGATCACCGAGCTGCACCGATAACAATCTGCCGAGCCGATCCGTGAACGGCGCGGTGTCGATGCCCTGCTCGGCCAAGTGGTCCAGCACCACCTGGTGCGCCCACGCATGCCAGGACTCCTGCTGAATGAACGGCTTGATCGCCGCCTCCAATTCCGGATCGTCGACCAGCGACGACGCTTCGAGGACGGCTTTGATGAAGTGCCGCTCGCCCTCGGGCAGCAACAGGTGCAAGACGTTGATCATGTGCGTCGAGAACGGGTCGTCGGGCACCCAGTGCAGCGGTGTTTCCGACCAGTCGAAACGGACCATCCGGCGGTACTTCGGATGTCCCTCGTGGTGAAGTTGGACCTCTGGCATCAGATGCTCCTCCCGCCGACGGATTGTGTACCGTCGGCCTCCCCTTTTGTATTTGAGAGAGCGGCCGATCCAAGGGCGGAACAAAGGCCGCCGCTTAGCGACCGTCCACCCGGCCGGGTACCCATACGGACCGCCGGTTATACCTACCGGCAGTACCGAGTTCCTGAAATTCGCTGTGCGACGCGTGATTGCTACGGGGCGCTGCGTGGGCTTCTACGCCCATCGATCGGCGAAAGACGTTCAGGCATGGAAGCATTCGTGGCGGAACATCTACCGACGGTTACGAGGAAGGTTTCGCGGCACCGCGCGGTTGAACTGTGAATGCGCATTGGTGTGGTATTCCCGCAGACCGAGCTTGGTGGAGACCCCGCAGCCGTACGCGCGTATGGGCAACGCGTCGAGGAACTGGGCTTCACGCACATCCTCGCCTACGACCACGTCGTGGGCGCCGACCCGGCGGTGCACCAGGGCTGGCAAGGTTACTACGACATCGACTCCACATTTCACGAGCCGCTCGTGATGTTCGGCTACCTGGCCGCGGTGACCTCACTCGAACTCGTCACCGGTGTCATCATTTTGCCGCAGCGCCAGTCGGTGTTGGTGGCCAAGCAGGCCGCCGAGGTCGACCTGCTCACCAATGGACGGTTCCGGCTCGGTATCGGGTTGGGCTGGAACGCGGTGGAGTACGAGGCGCTTGGGCAGGAGTTCACCAACCGGGGGCGGCGCTGCGAGGAGCAGGTCGAGGTCATGCGCAAGCTGTGGACCGAAAGATCGGTCACGTTCAACGGCAAGTACCACACGGTGACCGGGGCCGGCCTGGCCCCGATGCCGAACCAGCGTCCGATTCCGGTGTGGTTCGGTGCGGCGTCCGACCGCGCCTACGAGCGCGCCGGACGGCTCGGGGACGGCTGGTTCCCGATGATGGAGCCCGGACCCGGCCTCGACTACGCGCGTACGCAGGTGCAGCGCGCCGCCGCGGCCGCCGGTCGCGACGCAGACACCCTCGGGATGGAAGGCCGGGTCAGCTGGACCGGCGACCCCGACAAGGCCGCCGCCGACATCGCCGCCTGGAAAGCCGCCGGCGCCACGCACCTGTCGGTGAACACCATGAATGCCGGCCTGGCGACCGTCGACGACCACCTCGCCGCATTGGAACGGGTCGCCGCCGATCTGGGGTAGCCTCGATCGCCTTGGCGCCCAAGAAGTTTGCCTCGGCCCGCCAGTCTTAGAAGACCGCGAACCAGATGGCGATGTATTGGCAGATTGCCGCGAGCGCCGTGCACGCATGAAAGAACTCGTGATAGCCGAACGTCGTCGGCCAGGGGTCGGGCCAGCGCAGTCCATAAAACAGCGCACCCACGCTGTACAGCGCGCCACCTACGGCCAGCAACACCGTCGCGGCCATCCCGGCGTTGTGCAGGATCAACCCGGTGTACCAGACCGCCACCCAGCCGAGCAGCAGGTAGAGCGCCACGCCCACCCAGCGCGGGGCCGTCGGCCAAAACAGAGTCAGCGCGATTCCCGCAGCCGCGCCGCCCCACACGATCGCGAGGACCACATGCCCCGTCCCGCGCGGCATGGCGAGCCTGGCGAACGGCGTATAGGTCCCGGCGATCAGCACGAAGATCATCGAGTGGTCGAGCCGCCTCATCCAGTTCCTGAAGAGCGCCGACTCCCAGTGGACGCGGTGGTAAACGGCGCTTACGGCAAACATCGCCACTATCGCCAGGGTGTAGGCCAGCGTCGAGTGCCCCGCCCGCTTGGATGCCTCCGCCCACGACACCACCACCAGGGGCGCACCGGCGATGACGGCCGCGATGGCGCAATATTCATGGATCCAACCGCGCAACCGCGGCTTGGTCAGAACCGCGGCGACGTTCTCCACGAACTGTCCGGCGTCGTCGGCGACGGCGATCGGGTAGCTCAACGTCCCTCCCTCGCTCGCACACGGACCGCAGCTAAGTGCTTTCATTCGAGGCGATCTAGAGCCTGGCTAGATGATTTCGCCGCAACCTGAGCAACCGCTATGTCGAATCTGTGAATAACGTGTACGCGAGCGCGGGCTGATATCGGGGCTGCCGAGGGCTAGGTCTTAACGCCCTGGTGAACCTGGTCTCCGCCGCGGCGTTTGGCGGCATACATTGCGTCGTCGGCGATCCTGATGAGCTCGTCAACGAGGGATGCGACGTCATCGGTCAGCTGGCGCAGCTCGGCGGTGGCGATGCCGACGCTGGCGGTGATCTTCGGGAGCAGCCCGGCGAGGGCGCTGTTGAACTGCGCCGTCAGTGACCGAACATCCGAAGTCACGGCGGTCAGCGCGACCAAGAACTCCTCGCCGCCGGCGCGGCAGATGACCGCGTCGGTGGGAGTGTGCTCGCGCAGCAGATCGGCCACCGCACGCAGGGCGCGGTCCCCGGCTAGATGACCGTGGGTGTCGTTGATGCGTTTGAAGTTGTCCAGATCGACCATCACGACCGCGAGGTGGGAGTGCGCCGGCGGTGGATTCGCCAACCGGTTGCTGACCGCGTCGGTGAACGCCCGCCGGTTCAACAACCCGGTGAGGTCATCCTCTTCGGAACGCTGAACATACGTTCCCATCGCGCGCGCCATGCCCCAAATACCCAGGGGCACTGACAAATTGACAAAAGTGTTTATCCAGAGCGCGGAGGCCGCCGTGGCGATGTTGGCCTCATGAGCCAGCCGCAGCACCGCCGTGGCGGTGACTGCGACGGCCACCACGCCGTTGAAGAGTAGGAGCTTGGGACCGTGGAAGAACGCGATGTAGCCGCCGGTGACGGCCATGGCCGTGCACGACAGCGCCGCGAGGGCCCCGGTGGGCTGTGCGAGGCTCCACCCCCCGACGAATAGCGCGCCCAGCGCCACGCCGGCCTGCGACTGCCGCAGCGTGGGCCAGCGCGTCAGCCACAACACCGTCACACCGACGGTAAACGCGGCGGCAACTCCACCGGTGATCACTTCACCGGCACTCGGCCGGCTTTGGCTCGGCAACACGGTCAGCGGAACCAACGCCGACGATCCGGCGACAACGGCCAAAATCATCCGTGCCGGGCGCAGCATCCCACGTTGGCCCAGGAACGCAGTGATCCACTCGTAATGATCGGGCTGGCCCCACCACGCCTTGAGCCGTGACATCAGTGCGCGAACCTCCGGCCGGCCGTCGGGTCGTGTGTTGCCTGGTAGCGGCGGAAAACGCTACCCGAAGGCAAGCTAAGCAGCCCGTCGTAGTGGCAGTGCGGGCTGCCCACCAACTTCCGTTCGCCTGGCTGGGCAAGCGTCTTACTGGCCACCGGAGCGACAACCTTTCGTGACCCGCCTCGGCTCATCTTCACGCCTCGTTTTGAACCGGCAGCTGCACCCGCACCCTGCGAGTGCAAATGCTACTCCGTTGTTAGCGTGGCATTTTCGGTCGGCGATCCCGACTGAGACCCCTGGCCATCCGTTACGGCTAACTGTAACGTATGGCGCATGGCGGCCTCGAAATTGCGGTGTTGTGTGTGCCGGGCGCCGTTCTACGGTCGCTCCGACGCGTGTTACTGCTCCGGGGCATGCCGGCAGAAGGCCTACCGGGTGCGCGCCGCGTGCCGGACCGTCACAAGGCGACCCCCGCGGCAATCCCGCGACGCAGCCCTGCACGCCCGACAGCTCCGTAAGCGCGCGCAACTGGCCCGCAAAGAGGCTCTCCTCATCCGCCGTGAAGCGGCCGCCCTTCGGGATTCCTATTTCCAGTGACTGCTTAAAGCCCCACGCTGTTCGGTTTCGGATCCCGTGATTCGGGAGATCCTCCCAGAAGCATTTGTCGAAACTCGGAGGAGATTTCGCGTGGATCAGCAAGTCAACATCGACCCACCGCCCGCGCCCGAAGACGCCAGGAAGGCGACCGAGGAGCAACGGGAGCTCCAGGAGAAACTGGAGCACCAAGGCGACGACCCGGACGGGCCGGGTTTGCACCAGTCCCGGCAGGACCTTCCCGATGAGGGCACACGCTAAGTCCGAAGGCCAGAGCAGCGGCCGACGACCGCGTGGTCGGCCATCCGCGCCCGTCGCTACGTGTGAATAACGTTGCTGGCCTGGTGAATTCAATCGCGATAGCTACGAGCGCCTGGTCGCGGTGTGGAACATAGACGGCGACGATGCGACGCGAGCGATCGGCTGGCTCATGGGCGAAGTGATTGAGTCGATTGAACAGGACCAACGCGCCGTTTCCGAGAAATGAGATACGTTCCATGCCCTTCGATCACGACGTCGCCGCTGAACCGCAGAACTTCGCTGACCAGCTTGTCATCTTGGTTTCGGTACGCGATGGCAATGGTGTCAATCCCCTGGTAGACGCTCTCGACGACGAACCTGAGGTCGGGGATGCGCTGCAATGCCCGGGTCCAGTAGGTCCGCAGCGCGGACTTGCCGTGAACGAGCCCCGCCGTTTCGGGGAAATGCTCGGCCGCAACGGGTGAGGTGAATACCACGTCCTCGTGGAAGTGCTTCAGAACGGCCTCGACGTCGTGGGCATTCCATGCTTCTAACCACTGCCCGCTGAAGGCAACCGCGTCAACGTTCACAGTGGACGACTGTACGGAGCGCGCGGGCTACCGGGCACACATATGGTAGACAGACCGCTATGTCTGCGTCGTGCCGTGTAAGCCATCCAGCGGACTAGGTATGCGCGACGAGCCCTTGCCCATCACCGGCCAGACCTGCTGGCGCGTCGAGCCCGCCGACCAGCTGGCCTGCATCATCGACGCCGCCGATTATTTTCGGCACGTGAAGGCGGCAATGCTGCGTGCCAAACGTCGAATCATGTTGGTCGGCTGGGACTTCGACACCAGGACGACATTCGAACGGGGCGGGAAGAAGCTGGCCGGCCCCAACCAGCTGGGCTCCTTCCTCTACTGGCTGCTGTGGCGACGATCGGCTCTCGAGATTTACGTATTGAAATCCAATCTGCGCCTGCTGCCGGTGTTCGATGGCATTTGGTACGGCGTCACCCCCGTGTCCGTCGTGAATCGGCTCAGCAGCAGGCGGTTGCACTTCGCCATCGACGGGGCCCGCCCCACCGGCGCCGTCCATCACCAGAAGCTCGTGATCATCGACGACGTCCTGGCGTTCTGCGGTGGCATCGACCTCACCCTGGATCGCTGGGATACCCCAGAACACAAGCACAACAACCGGTTTCGTCGAGCGCTCGGCCGCAAGTACGGTCCTCGCCACGAGGTCGCGGCAGCGGTGGACGGCGCCGCCGCGAGCGCCCTCGCCGAGGTCGCCCGGGACAGATGGCATACCGCTACCGGCCAATCGCTGGCCCCGATCGACTCCGCCCATGCCGTCTGGCCTTCCGGCATGCCGTCGATTTTGCGCGAGGTCGACATCGGAATCGCGCGCACCCTGCCCACGTTCAACCGCCGCAGCGAGGTTCGCGAGGTGGAGGCGCTCAACCTCGCGGCAATTGCGGCCGCGCGGCACACCATCTATTTGGAGAACCAGTATCTGGCCGCCCGACAGGTGGTCGAGGCGCTGGCCGCTCGACTCGAAGAACACGACGGTCCGGAGATCGTCATCGTCCTTCCCCGTAGAGGCCTGAACCGCCTCGAGCGCGAAACGATGGACAGCGCACGCCACCGTCTGATCCACGAACTCTGGGCGGCCGACGACCACCGTCGATTGGGCGTCTACTGGGCGGTGACCGACGGCGGGTCGCCGATCTACATTCACTCGAAGGTATTGGTCGTCGACGATCGGCTATTGCGCGTCGGCTCGTCCAACTTCAACAACCGGTCGATGGGATTCGACAGCGAGTGCGACGTCGCCATCGAGGCGGACCCGGACGCCGAAGAGCACGAACACATCCGGCGAGTGATCCAGTCGGTGCGGCAACAATTGGTGTGTGAACATCTGGGTGTGTCCATCGATGAGTTCGAGCGGACGATGCACCAGGGTAAGTCGTTCTTACAGGCCGTCGAGGCGCTTCGTGGGCAGCGCAAGAGACTGCGGCGGTTTACCGGCCGCACCGTGGCCGGCGAGGATAGCCCGCTGGCCGAGAACGACTTGATGGATCCCGACCACGTTCCGCGATCGCTGACTGGCAGTATGCGGCGCCTAATCACGAAGCTGTCCCAGTGATCGCTTGGGGTGCGCTGAAAATCTAAAGAGCCCCTGGTTTCAACGGCGATTAGTAGCATACGACGAAGGTTCGGTCGTCCGCGCTGTTGATCTGCGATGTCATGGAGGGGCCAGGGGCGTCGAAAATGCACTGGATCGCCGTGTGGTGGCGTCAACCCGACCACTATGACTGGTTGTCGGATTACCTCGCGGCGCGTGGATTGAAGCCATTTGTCCGCTACTTGCTGGTCGTCATCCTGGCAACCCTTGTCGCGGCGACGTTGCTGATGCTGGGCAGCCCGTCGGGTCCACAGACACCCACGCGGTTCGCCGTAGCCGTGGCGTTCATGGTCGGCATCACGGGAGTGGCACTGGTGTGGGTGCTGCGCTGGCCGACGCGGGTTCAATCCCAGGTGTTTTCGATCGCGGGGGCGCTAGGCATCGCCGCGACGTGCGTGATCGAGAGCGACCCGCTCGGCGGGCTGCTGGGGTGCGCGGCATTCGGTGGCCTCGCGGGGTACGTCGCGTTCTTTCACTCCGCTCGCCTCCTGGTTTTCACGCTGGGCACCGCCTTAGGCGCCGCGGTGGTGTGCGCCGCCCGGATCGCGGCGACCGGTGATCCGTCGATGGCGGCGGCCAAACTGCTGGTGCTCAGCGCGGGCATCCTGGCGGTCCCGTTCTGCGGACAGGTACTCGTGCATTGGCTGTCGGTCGATGCCCTGAAGTCCTCGACCGATCCGCTCACCGGCTTGCGCAACCGGCGGGGATTTTATCGGTCGGCATCCAGGCTGTTAAATGCCGACACGCGCGCCCTGTGTCTCAGCGTCTTGATGGTCGATCTCGACAATTTCAAGCGCATCAATGACACCTACGGTCACGCCACCGGGGACCGCATCCTGGTGGGCGTAGCCGACAATCTGCGGCGAATCAGCGACGGCGGAACGGTGATCGCCCGGGTCGGCGGGGAGGAATTCCTGGTGGCCGAGACCATCGGAACCCACGGCGCACTGCAGACCGCCGAGGCGATGCGCCGGGCGATTGCCGGCACACCCTGGGGCGTGACGGCAAGCCTGGGCGTCAGCAGCATCCGACTGCCGTCGGAAAATGAAACCCTCGACCGGCAGATTGTCGAACGTCTGGTGGACGCCGCCGACGGCGCGATGTACGAAGCGAAACGCGCTGGGGGGAACCAGGTTCGGTGCGCCGACATTCCGGTGCCGCCCACCCGGTGAGGCCCTCCGCGGCCTCGAACGCGCGCTTGCTGCTCAATAGAGCCGCATTCTTTGGGCGCGACCGCTAAGGGCGGTCATCTGGTAATGGTCGCGTTGGCCGGGGACCGCTAGCACGGCGGGAATCTCGTGGGTGGTGGTGATCAGCATGGTTTGCACCGGGATTTCCGCTTGCTCCGTGGGCATTACGACAGTGGGGAAGACAATCGTTGCGGTGACCGAACCGGCATCGCCCAGTTGGTGAATCAGCACGCTCAGACACCAGCCCAGATCGGTGACGAGCGTGCTGCGGATGTGTTTGCGCTTGAAGTCGAAGTTCGGCTGGCCCCGTTCGTAGCGAAGCACGAAGGGGGCCTGCCGGGAATCGGCGGTGGACTGATGGAGTAATCGATGAATACGCCATCACTGCGAGGTCGCAGCAGTAGTCGGGGAATGTCTGGTGAGTAGTTGTGGCAGTGGTCATTGGAATCAGTGTTCTTAGCTCACAATTCGCTTCTTGGTGGAGGTTGATCGGGCGACGCTAGTCATGGTTGCAGGCTTCGCCCACCATTCTTGTGGCGTCGTAGCTCATGCCCCGACCGCTTGCAGCCGGACTGGCGACGATCATCACAGCCTCAACGGGGGACGACCATGCGGTATCGCCGCCGGTGAACCCGACGCGGGGCACCAGCAAGGTCGCGGTGACCGCCTTCCAGCCCTCGCCCTGGAGGGTCACAGTGACGCAGTGGCCGTGAGGGTCCGGCACGTCGTCGATACGGACGTCTTTTTCGTAGAAGTCCAGCGATCGACGCCCGTCGGAGTAACACAGGATCCGCTCTTTGTTCATCTCGGCGAAAGTGAAGTACGAGAGCGTTACGCCGCCTCCGGTGAGGTCGTATCGCGACGCTTCCGTCGCGATCTTTGAGGTGATCCACAGCTCTATCACTGCGAACTTCGCTCCCGACACCTTGAGCAGCGCGACCAGATCGGCAAGCGCATCTCGGTATGCCGCGTCCGACAGGTCGTTCGAGTAGACGGTATGGGTATGAGCGCCGTCGGCGACGGTCGTTTTGTACTCCACGACGTCGGCTCCGCCGGGCCTGGTGATGGTGGCCGGCAAGTCGAAGAGCTTCATCTCGGAGACGACGGCGCCGACCTGGCGGGCGAGATCTTGGGCCAGGTTCGCGGTGTCCACGGGCCCGAGCCTCTCGGCCTCGCCCATCAATCCGCCGCATCGTTCGATGGTGACTTCCATGGCCGTCCTCCCTTTCGGCTGGGTACTGGACGGCAACAGCGTTTCAGCTGCGATG
This sequence comes from Mycobacterium sp., assembly GCF_025965855.1. Taxonomy (GTDB): domain Bacteria; phylum Actinomycetota; class Actinomycetes; order Mycobacteriales; family Mycobacteriaceae; genus Mycobacterium. The sequence continues at coordinate 21,362 of NZ_JAOPWB010000157.1, forward strand.
TCGTGCCACACGCGTAGTGGACTACTCGACTTCCGGGATTGCCGACCCGCTGGTGCTGCGCAGGCCTTTCCGGCATCCGGCGCGCGGCAGCCGGCGGGGCTGAGATGGGCGCGCGTTTTTCCGGGATCGTTTGGCTGCCGTTACAGTGGGACGTCCAATGAGCCTGTTTTCCCGTTCGCGCCAGACCGCGACCGAACCATCGTGGTTCACCGCCGCGCTTGACCAACGGCCGGACCATTGCGACGTCGAAGTCGACGGTTGCCGCATTCACCTACGCGCCTGGGGCGCCAGCGACCAGCCTGCGGTGGTGCTCGTCCATGGTGGCGGAGCACACTCTGGTTGGTGGGACCATGTCGCGCCGTTCTTCTCCCGCACCCATCGCGTGATCGCGCTGGATCTGTCCGGACACGGCGACAGTGGCACGCGCGTCGCCTACGACCTCCAAGCCTGGGCAAACGAAGTGATGGAAGTGTCGACGGCCGCCGGGGCCTCGGGGCGACCGACCATCGTGGGCCACAGCATGGGCGGTTGGGTCACGGCCACGGCGGCGATGAATTGCGGCGAACAGATCAATTGCATGGTCGTGATCGACTCGCCGCTGTGGGACCGTGCGCCCGAGGAAGCGCGGTTGCGCAATCGCACACACACCCTGTATCGGACGAAAGATGAGATCTTGGACCGTTTTACGGCGGTTCCCCGGCAGCGGGTGATTCTCCCCTACGTCCGGCAGCACATAGCGGTCGAGTCGGTACGGAAGACCGGCAAAGGGTGGAGTTGGAAGTTTGACCCCGCGATTTTCGGCGGTGAACTCCTCGAGCCAACACCCACGGACGAGGAGTCGTTGGAAACCATGCTGGCCGAAATGCGTTGCCGTGTAGGCTATGTGCGTTGCGAAGCCGGATTGGTGCCGCCCGCCATGGGCGAACGTATCCGCTCCATCCTCCAACTCAGGGGGCCTTTCGTGGAGCTGGCCGAGGCCGGGCACCATCCGATGCTCGACCAACCGCTTCCCCTCGTCGCGACGTTGCGCACCCTGCTCGAATTCTGGTCGATCACCTAAGCGGATATTTCGCGATTGCCAGGATGATCCGAGACTTGTTGATGCCAAACCTTCTGCGTCAGCCCCGTGTCTGTTCAGGCGGCAGCACGTACGGAAGACCGAAGCGCCCCAGCCCGTCGACGTCCTGGTAGGCCACGATGTGGCCGACGCCCCGCGGCACTAAAGTGAGCACATGTAGGGCGTGCAGGCGATGCTGCCCGTCGGCCGTTGCCGGGTAGAGCGCCACCGCGGGTTGCCCATTGGCCGAGGTGTGTACGACCGGGGTGTTGCCGAAGGCGCGCATCCGCGGGCCGAGAAAGGCCCCGATCGTGTCGCTGCCCTTGAACCATGTGAGGAACGGTGGCATCTCAAAGACCGCGTCCTCGGTCAGCACCGCGACCAGTTCGTCAACGTCAGCGTTTTGGAATGCGGCCACATACCGGTCCAGCAGTTCGCGCTGCCGCTGCTCGGACGGCTGTACCAGCGAGTCGCTGTCAGCGGGTAGACGCGTGCGAGCGCGCTGTAACGAGCTGTTGACCGCGGCGACGCTCAGATCGAGCAATGTCGCGACTTCGGCTGCGGACCAAGCCAATACGTCCCGCAGAATCAGCACCGCCCGCTGCTGCGGGGGAAGAAGCTGTAGGGCAGCCACGAAAGCCAGCCGCATGGTTTCGCGTGCGGCCACCACCACGCCGGGGTCAGTCGTCGTGGCAGTCAGCAACGAATCGGGGGCGGGCTGTAGCCAGGTCAACTCCGCATCACCGGCTAGGGGGCGCGCGGTGGGGTCGGCGGCCGGAGCGTTCAGGTCCGACGGCAACGGGCGGCGCTTGCGGCGCTCGAGGGTTTTGACGAATGCCCGGGCGGCGATGGCATACAGCCATGTGCGCAGCGACGATCGCCCTTCAAACCGGTCATAGGCTCGCCACGCGTCCAAGTACACGTCCTGCACGACTTCCTCGGCGTCGTCGACCGAGCCGAGCATGCGGTAGCCGTAGGCGATCAGCTCGCGACGAAACGGCTCGGCGAGCCGCGCGAAGTCCTCTCCCCCACGATCAATGGTGGTGCTCATGACGATCCGGTGCCCCGTAGGTGTCGTGCCATGGCCATTCGTTGATGTAGCGCTGCCGGCCCAGCGGAGTGAGATCGAGGAACCGGTAGGTGCTCAGCATGACATCAGCGCCGACGCCGTAGGCCGAATAGGTGTGAAAAACCTTGCCGCCGTCCTGGACGAAGACGCTCACGCCTTGCCCGTCGGTACCGGTGGCGGCGACGTAGTCCAGCCCTTCGCGCAGCAGGGTGGCCTTGTCCTTGTAGTTGTATTCGATCGGTGTTTTCGATTCGTCGCTGCTGACGTGGAAGTCGTAGTTGAAGTCGCTGCCGTGTGACGAGTACCAGGGCAGCCGCCATCCCATGCGGGCCT
>NZ_JAOPWB010000159.1 GCF_025965855.1 Mycobacterium sp.
TACCAGGCAGCTCCTCGCGGATCACGCGCGCCGCATCCAGTCCCTCCGTGGAATGAGTCGGCGGCATCCGGATATCGGTCACCACCAACTCCGGGGCCTGCTCACGCACCAACCCCAGCAACTGCACACCATCACCGGCCTGCCCCACGACATCAAAACCCGACCGATCCAACAGGCTGGCCAAACCCTCCCGCAGCAACACATCATCCTCAGCCACCACCACCCGCACCCGAGCCACCACCGGGCCCCGTTGGTGCACCGGGGCCGGGCTGTCTTGATCGCCGCGCTGATCCCCACCAGTAACCGGCACAGCCATCTCATCCACCGGGAAACCATTGCCACGCTGGGCCTGCCTCAACTCTTCCCCGAGTTCAGCGGCGGCCGCTACATCACCGTGGTCAACTCAAGAGTTGAACCACGCACTAGCGCCGTCGTGCGCAGTCAGAACGGGATGGTCGCGAGCAGTGAGGTCCCACTTCCGATCGGACTGGATATCTGCAGGTGTCCGCCGAGCGCCTCGATGCGGTCGGCCAGACCGGTGAGCCCGGACCCCCTGCCCGAGTCGGCTCCACCGGTTCCGTCGTCCCGAATGGATAGACGCACGGTGGGACCGTCGGTTTCGACGGTCACCCTCACCTCGGATGCCTGCGCGTGCTTGGCCGCGTTGGTCAGCGATTCGGCAACGACGTAGTAGGCGGCCACTTCGACGGAATCGGGCAACCGCTGGTCGACACCGACGCGGAGCGCGACGGGGACGCTGGAGCGGCGGGCGAGCGTCTTGAGAGCGGGCCCCAGTCCGCCCCGCGACAGGATCGCGGGATGGATCCCCCGGGATATCTCCTGGAGATCCGTGGAGACACCGGTCAGTCCGTCGACAATCTGAGCAAGTTGCTCGCGGACCGACGCGAGTTCGGGTGGTACGGAAGCCTCTGCTGAGCGGAGCTTGAGCCCCAGCGAAACAAGCCGCTGCTGTGCACCGTCATGCAGATCGCGTTCAAAACGGCGCCTGGCCTCATCGCCGGCAGCGACGATCCGGGCGCGAGACGCCGTGAGTTGGGCGCGGGTCTCGGCATTGGCGATCGCGGTCGTGACGAGATCCGCGAAATCCCCGACCCGCGACTCGGCATCAGGCGGCAGCGGATCGGGCTGTGACGAGCCGACAATGGCCGCCCCCCACACGCGGCCGTCGACCATGATCGGCACCCCGACACCCGACCGCACCCCCAGCTCACGGATGTAGCCGGCGGCCGGACCGGGAGCTTTGTCAACGTCGTGGCTGTCCATCCGGGCAGGACGACCGGTGCGCAACACCATCGCCGCAACAGATTCGCCGTCCAGCGAAAACCGCTGACCAACAGCCAGTTTCTGCCGATCGGACTCGTGGTGGCCTGCGATCAACAGGCCTGCGCCATCGGGCTCGAAGCGAAACAGAGTCGCATGGCGCACACCCAGGCATCGGGCCAGCTCGTCGGCTACCGCGCAGAACACCTCGGACGGGGCGACCCCGCGGGCGACCAGTGTCGCCACCCGTCGCAGCGAGGCCTGCAAGTCGGCGACCACGCGAAGTTCGTCACGGCTCTGCTCAGCCTCGACGGCGCGTGTCCTGGCCAGGTGGGCCAACGCGTTGGCCACCAGTGCGACAACCAGGAAGATGCCGATCACTGCCCAGTTTTCGACTCTGGTCAGGGCGAAGTCCGCCGGCCGGTTCCGGAAGTAGTCGAAGGCGACGGCGCTGGCCACTGACGTCGTCGCCGAGAGCCCGAATCCCCACATTGTGGAGACCGTCAGAACCCCGACCAGATACACCACGCCGAATGCATCGCCGGGCGCGACCTGCTTGAGTAGCAGCACCACAACGGATTCCACCGCGATGAGCGACGCGGCGACGACCAGGCCTAACCATACCGGCGGGCGCGTTGCACGCAGCAACAGTGCCACCGGGCGAGCCCGTACTGGCGACGGGCGGACCTCGGTAGCGGCGTGAAGGCCCAGGGGACTAACAGCCGGCCGCGACGCTGGCCGGCCGGGCACCTGTGTAATTCTCCGCGTCATTAGGCCGGCTCAGATCGATTTGTGCGGACATGAACGTGACCGCAACCGGAATTCTAACCCGCCGACTTATGGCGTCCCGCTGGGCGACCGATGCGGTCGGTACTGATGGCGGCTGGCTGCTCCGCCGCAATGAAGGCTGCTCGAGGGTACAGATCGCGCAAGGTAGCATCGCGCCATGATCGGGCCGCGGCCTACTCTCCCACCGAATCCGCATTACACGCTTCCCAACGATTGGGAATTTGCCGACGAGCGCCTTGCCCTGCTCGGCGCGGCCTACGACCCGCCCAGTATCGCGCTTGCGCAGCGGCTGGGAGTGCGTGCGGGATGGCGGTGCTTGGAGGCTGGAGCCGGCGGCGGCTCCTTCGCGCGGTGGCTGTGCAGCGCTACATCGCCAGGCGGCCGGGTGCTCGCGGTGGACGCTGACCCCCGCCACCTGGCCGACTTGCCCGACCGCGGCGGCGAAGTCGAACAGATCGACCTCGCCGCAGACGAGCTTCCTGAGCTCGAGTTCGACTTCGTCCACACGCGACTAGTGCTGTTGCACATAGCCCAGCGGGACAAGATCCTGGAGCGGCTGGCTCGCGCCCTCGCACCGGGCGGCCTTCTCGTGCTCGAAGAGGGCGACGAGTTCGGCGTGCTCGACGAGATGAGGGGTGCGTTCGGGGATGTCTGGCGGGTCTTCGCGCGTTCCACGCAGATCGCAGGCGCGAATCAGGCGTGGGCGCGCGACTTGCCGGTGCACTTGGAGGCGCTCGGGCTCGTCGACGTCGAAGTCGACGCCGAGATCCCCATGTTCCGCGGCGGCTCGCCGTTGGCACGTATGTGGAACCTCACATGGGTGCAAATCCATGAGCAACTGGTGAAACTCGGTGTGTCGCCCGAGGTTGTTGCGGCGGCGCAGGCCGAACTCGAGGACGAGAGGCGATGGTTCTGTGCTCCGCCGATAGTCCGGGCATGGGGCCGCGCACCCGGATAGGGCGCTGTGACTTCCGATGAACCAGGTGGCTCTCGCGAGCTATCCTCAATCAAGTTGTCGAGGAGATTGCATGGATAGGCGCGTGCTGGCACGGAGTGTCGGGTTCCTGGTCGCCGATGGCCGAGACCGATCCAGTGGAAACTCGATGCGCTCCCGAGGATCGGCCCGCGACCGCCGCCGAACTCGGGGAAGAGTTGAGACAAGCCCAGCGCGGCAACGGTTTCACGGTGGATGACATGGCCGTGCCGGTCACTGGTGGGGATCAGCGCGGCGATCGAGACAGCCCCGCCGCGGCGCAACACGGCGGCCAAGATGTGGGCCGGGTACGGGTCGTGGTGGCCGAGGACGATGTGTTGCTGCGCGAGGGTTTGGCCAGCCTGTTGGATCGGTCGGGTTTTGATGTCGTGGGGCAGGCCGGTGACGGCGTGCAGTTGCTGGGGTTGGTGCGTGAGCAGGCCCCGGAGTTGGTGGTGACCGATATCCGGATGCCGCCGACTCATTCCACGGAGGGACTGGATGCGGCGCGCGTGATCCGCGAGGAGCTGCCTGGTA
>NZ_JAOPWB010000140.1 GCF_025965855.1 Mycobacterium sp.
CGCGTTGGCGCCGGACAGCCCGATGGGGCTCGCCCTGGCAGGCCACCGGCCAGGGGACGTCGTGACATTCGAGACGCCGCAGGGACCACAGCAGGTCGAGCTGGTGGCGGTCCGGTATCCCGACTAAGGCCTCGGCGCGCGTACGCAGCCCGCCAGGTGTGTGAAGATCAGTCGGCGAGCTTGGCCGCGAGCACGTCGCACTTATCCATGTCGGGGACCGACCCCAACAACGACGCCGCAGTTTTGCCAACTCCCGCGGGTCGCGGCCAGCAAGGTGGGCGAGTCGCGACTTGGTGTCGGGAAACACGTCGAAGATGCCGCCATAGGCATCGACTGAGAGAACTGCCACGCCGGGTTCAGGTAGGGAAGGAACTTGTGTTGGGAGTAGTTACGAAGCTCGACGAGCAGCTTGGCCTCGTCTGCTTCGAACACGGCGAGGCGCTTGGCGGTGTACTCCCCTTGCTCGAACTCGCTGAGCTGCTTCCCGACGCTGGGCCAGATGTCTCGCAGAATCGCGCGCTGACCCGAGATGAGCAGCTTCACTGAGGCTGAGAAGTTGGCTAGCAGCCGCGCTAGCTCTATGCCGAAGGGATCACCCACGTCGGGATTGAACGGCTGGCTTCGTCCGATGATGGGGTATTGCGCGATATGGGCCTGCAACTCCTCGGCGTTCTTTCCGAACGCGTACGAGGTCAGGTTCGACGTAGCGGGTCGGCGCGCACACCTGACCGGTCGGGTGGCCCAGGCGCTCAAGGAGAACGAGTACCTGTTCGAGGAGACGCCGTCGATCGAGACGGCCGACGTGCTGGCGGCGCACCTGCCAGGCGGCTGACGTCAGCCCGCCACGCGCTCGACAGCGGCCACGATCAGATCCGGCCGGGCCGGAACCGGTATGCCCTCAACAAAGACGCTGGGTGTGCCGCCGATGCCGCGCGCGAGCGCACGCTCAGTCACGAAGCTGGGCCAGGGAAGGTATCTGCCCTCCTGGATCTCACTGGCGAACGAGGGATCGGTGATACCGATGGTCTGTCCGAGAGCGATGAGCTGGTCGTTCGTCAGGCCCGGACCGCCTTCGGGCGGCTGATATTCGAACAGGGCGTGGGCGTACTCGTGGAATCGTCTCGCGTCCGACGCCGCTGCGGCCGCCGCAGCTGCACGGGTCGAATAGTGAGTCGTCGATGCGTTGTCCAGGAAGTTCATCGGATGACGGACGAACCGAATCATCTGCCGGTCCAGCAGCAGGTTGATGGTGTCGCCGGAAGCCAGCTCGAATTGTTTGCAGAAAGGGCATTGGAAGTCGATATAGGCGTCTACGTCGACTGGGCCGGTGCCGACGGCAATGCCGGTCTTGTCGTCGGTGGCTCCGCGCGGGACTGGCATTTCGAGGGTCCGGTTCATGACCGCCATGCTGCCCGCCGCCGACCGGCGTGGCCTCGGCCCGGCGGCGCAAGCCGTCCGACGTCAGTTCGGCATCGCGGGACGGGATCGCCGGCGCCGAACATGTCGTCAGCGCCTCACCCAACCGCGCCTGCGCAGCGGCTCGGGGAGCCCGGCGAGCCGGACGCGTCCGGCATGTGGCGACAGGAGTCCGTCGCCTTTGAAGCCCACGATCCGGCTCACCACGTCGGCGGTGATCATGAACGGGGCCGCTTCCTCAGACACTTGCCATTTGGCCTGCTCATTGTGATCCCCTCGAGTCTCGGTAGTGGTCTGAGCGCAGTCCCATCTCCGACCTTGCCCGAACGGATCTGTGCAAAGCTCAGCCTCGGAGGACCAAGACCTGGGCCGCAATCGTCAGTCTGAGTCGAATGTGACGTCGAGCTAGCGCTGCGCTGCCGGGGCGAAGGCATACTTCGCCTTCGTCAGACGCGCCGCCGACATCGTCGGGCGCCAGGCGAGCCGGATCCGCCACCCAGACAGGGGGTGGCGGGACCGGGTGAAGCCCGTTGCACGGTTCACGCGGCGCAGCGCGGGATGGGGGTCGTGGACCAGGGTCAGGCGGCTTCGACGAGGACTGTGCCGTCGTCGGCGACCGTGACGACGACGTTCAATTCGTCGGAGTCGTCGATGATCGTCAACAGTTCGACTACCGCGGTACGGAGCTCGGGTGCGTCCATGTTCTGGATGGTGTCTCGATTGTCGGGATTGCCGCCGGGCGCGGCGGGCAGGTTGTTGTCGGACGTCTGGTCCTGTGTGGTCGTTTTGGTGTCTTGCGAGGTGGTTGTGTCATTAGCCATGACATCGAAACTATTGCTCATCGAGCGTGCGCCCGAGGGTCCAGCAGGACGATTCTTGGCGTGAAAATTCGTCATGTGGAGTCACTTCCTGGTCGGAACCGCGAGTACGGCGCTTCGTCGGCCGGCGCAGTAGGGCCCCGTGCCTGAGCGGAGGCGGAGTAGAGGCCGGGGATCCGTCAGATCTGAAGAGCTGCAAGCGAAGAACTGCCGAGGTTTGCATTTTTGATCAACCCGATCCCCAGCTGGCTCCTATGCAATTCCACTAGCCCGTGTGTCTAGTCGTCTCAGGTGACTGACGCTACTTCTGGCGAACAGTGCGCGGGCGTCCATTGTCGAGGATTGCTCGGCCACCGTCGGGGCAGCAATCTCTGTCTGTGCAGACCAGACGCGTCCAGATGTCCCGGTGGTGACAGAGTTGCTCGAGGCTGCGCTTGTCGACACTTCGAGCGAGTGGTGCTACATAAATCGGCCGCTCAGACCGAGGACCGCCCGATTGAGCTTGCCGCCGGCTCGACATCGTTGCTGGCAGGTCGCAACGTTCGCGCCAACCAATTCCGGTTTCGTACCCCTGCGCACCTGCTGCGATAGCTAATTCTCCGAGGCGACCCTGCTGCCAAAGGACGACCAGGTGGTCGTTTCTGAGCTGTTCAACCATGAGGACCAGGTCCATCGCACGCTCGTCATGGTGTGCGCCAGCGTCGACCTTCGACGCCGCGACCTCCCGCGGCGCGAGTTCGGCGAGTGCCCGCATCATGGGGCCATGCGCGTGAGTTCCGTTGATGGGTTGCAACATCCGCCAACCGACGGCCACGACCGCTAGAAAGGGGTAGAGCGATCGCCTCGTTGTCGAGGTATTCCCGTGCGTAGTCCCACATTCCGGCCTGGACGTCGATCCAGTCGCTTCCGGGTCGATCGATGTGGACGTACGGCGGGATGATGGCAGTCGCTCCATGAATTACTTGGTAGTCAATCACCCGCCTGGTGAGATCCGACAGAAACGCCGTACGAGACATCTCTTGTGGGGTGAGGGTCCGAGGCAGACCGAGGGCGGGCTGGACCAACGGTCACCAACAGGCTGTGCGGCACTCTTGGCAATGTTCAAGCTCTGCGCAATGAATGAGATTGTCCCGCAACAAAATCGCGCTAGCGTTCCATCCATGACCACACTCGCGAACATTCTCAGTAATGCCACACCGCCCCGTCTGGGTCGAGCCCAACGCGACCCCTGCAACTGGTTGGACGACCGCTGTGACGAAGCTCAGCGTGTCAGCATCGGCGTCGCGTGAATGGGTGGTTTGTCAGGTGGATTGTTGAGATGCCAACAATCTATGGATGCCGTAAGATTTCCCCAACCTGACAGGCGAGTTCTACCAGGTCCTCCCGAGCGGAAGGTTGGATGATGATGAATATCGAGCTTGCTATCGCGCGAGGGTTCGCCGCAAGCGCTGTGGTCGCCGGTTTAGCGCTCGGTGCAGCTAGCCCAGCGTGGGCTGACGGACCAACGATGAGCGGTAGCTATAACGAGACCTCGACATCGCCGGAGGGCCACAGCGTGGTCACCAGCTGGAGCGTCAACCCCTGCGCCAGCCAACCCAACGGCGGATGCGTCTGGGTCAAAGCCGGCCCCGGGGGTAATGCAGCGTATTTTACCGATGGTCAATGGGTGCTCGACGGGATGGGCGACCTAAGTTGCTCTGACGGTAGTTATCATCAACTCGCCACCAACACGCACGTTACGTGGGATCCCGACACCTTGGCAGGCACTTCTCAAATCACCTACATCGGCCCTAACTGCGGGCACCCAGCGGGGTACGTTCAAACCAACAAGGTCCAGATCAAATCGGCATCCTGACGTTTCGCGGACGGCAGGCTGCTGCCGTTCGACACGGTCGCGGACCGGTGCCGGGCGTGCGGTGAGGACTTGGTGGGTGGCCAGCGCAGCTGGCTGGCCCCCACCCCGGCTTTGATGTAGATACACCCGTCACCACAGGAATTGACGGTCCAACTGGTGGTAAAGGTTGCGCCGGTCGGCGTTGTCGCGGTATCGGTGTAACTACCGTTCATTGTTGGTGTATCAGCCCACGCCGGGCCAGCTGCACCGACAGCTAAACCGGCGAACACAGCGGTAGCGGCGAAGCGCCGTGCAATAGCCATGTCCTCGTTCCTTCCATGCAGCTAATCAATGCGTCGGGCATGCCGATGGTGTATTACACGTTCAGGTTCGCCGCGATTGGGCAAACTTCTGCCGCCGCCGAGCGGCGTTTTCTGACAACCCCGGACAGCCCTGATTTTCAGCACCGACGGGTGGGCGGGTCGGGCGTTAGAATCCGACCTGGGTGCCGTAGCGGCGCTCGAGTGCATCACTTGAGTCCGTCGCAAACCTGCCGGGCGCAACCGGGGCGCAGTAAGTTGGTCGCGATCGTTAGCCGATACGCCGCGCAAAGGAGTCAGCGTCGAAGTGCCCGAGGACCCGCGCGTTGACGCTGTCTCCCGCCAATACGATCGGTGGGAATATCCACCGCCGGTAACCGACGTGGAGGCGTGGACCAAAAACCACTGGGATTGGTTCGATCCCTTCTGGGCCCATCGCGTCTTGTGGCCGAACCGGGAGTACAAAGCGGGCGCCGACATTCTGATCGCGGGTTGCGGCACCTACCAGGCGGCGGTCATTGCCTTCATGAACCGCGCCGCGAAAGTGGTGGCGATCGACGTCAGCCGGTCCGCGCTGGATCACGAGCAGTACCTGAAAGACAAGCACCGGCTGCAGAATTTGGAGCTGCGTCTGCTTCCGATCGAAGAAGTGTCGGCGCTTGGCAGCGACTTCGACCTCATTGTCTCCAGCGGCGTCCTGCATCACATGGCCGATCCCCTGGTCGGCCTGACAGCGCTGGGCGAATGTCTGCGCAGAGACGGTGCCCTGGGCGTCATGCTCTACGCGAAGTACGGCCGGGTCGGAGTCGAGATACTCGAATCGGTTTTCCGCGACCTCGGACTGTCTCAGGACGAAGCGTCGGTCCAGCTGGTCAAAGACGCGCTTGCGGTGCTGCCGGGGGACCACCCCGTGCGGGGCTATCTGAAGGTCGCGCGCGATTTGCTGTCCGACGGCGCCCTGGTCGACACGTTCTTGCACAGCCGCCAACGGAGCTACACCGTTCAGCAGTGTCTGGACCTCGTGAGCTCAGCGGGACTCGCATTCCAGGGATGGTTTAACAAAACGCCGTACTACCCGCACGACTTGTTTGCGCCCGCGAACGCCTTCACGTCCGTTCTTAACCAACTGCCTGACATCGAGCTCTGGTCCGTGATGGAGCGCCTGCAAACGGCCAACGCCACCCATTTCTTCCTCGCCTGCCGTCCCGACCGCCCGAAGGAGGACTACGTAATCGACTTCTCGACCGCCGGATCATTCGACTACGTTCCGCTGCCGCGTACGGCGTGCCTGCTGTCCGGCGACGAGATTTTCCTGCCCGGCGCGAAGCTGAAGCTCGACCCGGCCCAGCTACCCTTCGTCCAGCATGTCGATGGCCGTCGGACGATTCGAGACATCATCGAGTGCGTGGCGCAGAGTGGCGACGTGCCGCCGGACAGCGCGGCCGACCTGCAGGAGTTCGGGCGCGGGCTGTTCCGGTCGCTGTGGCGTCTCGACTTTTTGGCGATGGCGCTGAACACCGGCGAGACCGGTTAGCCTTGCCGGCGACGGCACCCGGAACCGCCACTCATAAACTGACCCCTCGTGGGCATGCTGTTCGGTTTTGCGCCGTGGATCGTCTATTGGGTTCTGGTCGGTAACGTCCCGTTCGCCGCTGCTGCGCTGGTCGCGCTGGCGATCTCGATCGCGGCGCTCATAGTCGGCGCCTCGGCGGGCAAATCGCTCCAAATCGGTGCTGTCGCAACGTTTCTGGCGCTGACAATCCTGACCTTTGCGTTCAGCGACTCGCTTAACCAGCGGTGGATATTGCCGCTGAGCAACCTCGGGATCCTCCTGGTTGCGCTCGTTGAGACGCTGGTCGGCCAGTCGTTCGTGCGTGAGTTCGCCGCCGCGGAACAGCCCGGTGACGTCGTCAGGACGACGCTGTTCGGCCGGGTCGTCCGCGTGCTGAGCTGGGTCTGGATCGCCGCGTTCGCCGTCATGACCGTGTCGGCGGCGATCCCGCCGATCGTGGACCGTAACTCCACCATCCTGGACACGAAGACCCCGTTGTCGTACGTCGGCTACTGGATCATCCCGTTCGCGGTGTTGGGCCTGGCGGCGCTGGCGTCGCGGCTGCTGCCCGACCGGATGCTGGCCGGGATCGACGACGTCGCCCGCGAAACGTCGTTCGTCGCCTACGACGAAGCCACGATCGATGAGCTGTACTACCTGGCCCAGGAGCACGCCAACCGCGAGGTCGGCCCCGGCAAGGAGGCCTACAACGTCAAGGTCGGGGGGATGGGGACCCCGCTGACCGGCGACGAGGCGCGAAAGTCGTGGCCCTCTACCTACAAAGTGCGCGATAAGCGGCGCTAGAGGCGCAAAGATCGGCTTCATGGCATCAACCCACCTGACAACGCTGCATGCGGGGCTGGCGGCGGGAACGGTGTTGCTCACGGTGGCGGCCTGCTCGTCGGACCCCTCGCCCTCCCTGTCGGTGCCACCGCCCAAGGAACTGACCATCGGCGCCGGGACGGTTCTGACCATCTCCCCGGGCCAGCTGTTGGCCGCCACCAACGGCGTCACTCCGGTGGCCTTCGGCAAGCCCGCACACGGCAGCATCGCCTACGGCGCATACGGGGCGATGATTTACACCCCCGACGCCGGCTTCACCGGCACCGATCAGCTGCCGGTCACCGTCAGCCACGCCGTCAGGCTCTACGCCGAGGACGAGACGCCGTTGCTCATCGTCGGCGAGGTCGCCGTGCAGGCCAACGCGCACGGGTCCGCGATCGCCGCGGTGCCCGGCAGCGCCGACGAAATCTATGGCCTGGCCGATCGTGGCCCGAACGCCGACGGGCGCACCGCGGGCGAGAAGGTGCTTCCGATACCGGCTTTCCATCCGCAGATCGCCAAGCTCAAACTCGGCGACGGCGTGGCGTCGCTGGAGCAGATCATCACCCTGACCGGAAAGGACGGCGCGCCGCTGGTCGGGCTCATCGACCCGAGGGCGGCCACCGGCGAGTCACTCATCGACCTCAACGGCAATCGGCTACCGGCGTCGGATCACGGCCTGGACGGCGAAGGCTTGGTCGCCATGCCCGACGGCACGTTCTGGGTGTCCGACGAGTACGGCCCGTTCGTCGTCCATTTCGACGCCAACGGCAAAGAGCTGGAACGGTTCTCGCCGTACGATGGCACGCTGCCCAGGGAACTCTCGCTGCGCAGCCCGAATCAGGGAATGGAGGGGCTGACCATCACCCCCGACGGCGGCACCCTGGTGGGCATCATGCAGTCGGCCCTCAATACGCCGGGCTTGGCCGGCTCGCCCAGATCCGTCCCCCTCACCCGCATCGTGACCATCAACCTCGCCAACCGCGGCGATGTGCACGAATACCTCTACCCACTGGCCAATCCGCAACAGACGAAGGTCGCGGTGTCCGAGATCGCCGCCCTGAGCGCCACCACGTTCCTGATCGACGAGCGCGACGACCAGCCGCAGCCCAACGGCAACAAGAAGATCGACGTGGCCGACCTCGCCGCGGCCACCGACGTCGGACCGCACTCAACGGTGCCGGGATCCACCTATCGGGCCGACGCCGGCGGCCTGTTGATCAATGGCGTTCCGATCGAGACTTTCGTCGGCGTCAGCACCGACGCCGCGGCCACCGACGAACTCAGCGCCGCCGGGATCGCCCCCGCCACGAAAACGCTCAAGCTCGATCTTTCAGACCTGCTGCGTTCGCTGTCCCCCAACGGTGATTTTTTCGGACACAACCATGTCGAAGGACTCATCAGCCGCGACAACGGAAGGACGCTGATCCTTGCCAACGACAGCGATTTCGGGCTGGCCGGGCTGGCGAACGCTAGCCCGCCCTTTGCGCTCAAGCCCAAGATGTTGCCCAACGGCACCCAGGACAGCGGCGAGATCCTGGTCGTCGACACCACCAAGCTGCCCGCCACGACGGAGTCGGTGACCGTGCCGATTAAGGTCGGCTGAAGTGTCCGGCCAAGCGGTGGCATTATGCCCAAACTATGGCATGGAGAACGGGCACCCAGAACTACTCATGCGCTGCCCGGGCCGCCGCAGTCCTAACAGGCCTCGCGATCACCGCCAGCTCGCCCGGCGGCTGGTGGATCGACTCCGGTTGTCGGGCTGGGCATTGCCGCCGCAGTATGGGAAGGCATCCAGGCCTGGCGCGGCGACGACTGCTGCGGCCACTAACCGCCCACGCGACCACATGGGAAAAATATAGCCGCCGTGGGATTCGCGAAAGACAACCGGCGGGCGAACTTATCTGGCGTTCGATTCAGATGTCTGGGACTGTTTCCCGTTAACTGCCAGGCATTTTCGCCTTATCGGGAAAAGCGAAAATTTCGCGGCGTTGACGGCGACTATGGTCGTCCGCCAGGCCCCATCATGCCGCCAGGCCCCATCATGCCGCCAGGCCCCGTCATCCCGCCGGAACCGCCCATCATGCCTTGCATCATTGCGGGCATTCCGTCGCGCACGAACCCACTGACTTCACGGGCGTGCGCGCGGATGGCGTCGGTGAGGGCGGGATCGTCGGAGGTTTCCTCGGCGATGACGCCTGTTGGTGTGAGCGTCAATTGGCGGCGGTAGCCGCCGGCGTTGCGGAACAGCGTTGGCAGGCTTTGGCTCATGCACATGACCTCGGAGCCTCGGTCAACATGGGAGTACATGCTGGACACGTGCGCGTGTAGTTGTGCGGTGAGATCGGCAGCGTTGGATTGGGTCGTGGTGCGCACGCCGCCTGGGATCTCCTCGACCGTGCGGGTAATTTCGGTGTGCCGGTTGAACATTTCCATGTAGAGGCTCATGTCGGCCGGGCTGGCACCCATCATTCCGCCGTCTGTGAGGCGGATGGCCACGCCGGGTGAACCAAGGATTCCGCGAAGCGCATACCCGGCACCCATGACCGCGCTGGCGCCGAGCACAGTAAGTGCCGCCCGCCGAGTGAATCTATCCATGCGATGACCTCCTGGGTATCTCAGTGATGTCGCTGGAATGAATTATCTTGGCGCCCAAGGTGTCCCGAGCAGTTACATCAACCGCCGGTAAAAGTCGTCGTTGTCGGGTTCGCTTCGCGCAGTGGGAGCGACCACCACGCCTTCGGGCCAAGCGGCGGTTTTGCCCGTCCGGGCCGCCGGATCGGTTGGCCGGCCGAAAGCAGAGCGCGCCGCAAGGGCTAAGGCGGTAAAGACGGCACCCCACAACAGCGGAGTATTGACCATCACGCTGCACCAGCCCCAGCCAGGTCCGCTGAACCATGTCGTCATCGCATTTCCTCCGATACCTCAGCAGCAGTTGTCTTGTTATCCTCTGCTGCAACCGAATCCGTGACTTGGGTCATCGCTTTCTCCGACTGCCGACCATGCCGCTGTCGGGTGTTGCGGCCGAAGCGGCGTAGCCGCAGGGAGTTGGTCACGACGCTGACCGAGGAGAACCCCATTGCGGCGCCCGCGATAACGGGGTTGAGCAAGCCGAGTGCGGCAAGGGGGATTGCGGCGGTGTTGTAGCCGAAGGCCCAGCCGAGGTTCTGATAGATCGTGCGCAGAGTCTGTCTGGAGAGCTCGATCGCCTGCACGACCCCGTCGAGCCGCCCGGACATCAGGGTGATGTCGGAGGCCTCGATGGCCACCTCGGTGCCGGTGCCGATCGCGATGCCCAGATCGGCCTGCACCAGCGCGGGGGCATCGTTGACGCCATCGCCAACCATCGCGACTACCCGGCCCTCGTCCTGGAGCGCCCGAATCGCGGTGACTTTATCTTCTGGTAACACCTCGGCCAGCACGCGTTCGATGCCGACCTGCTGGGCGACCGCGGCGGCCGTGCGGGCGTTGTCGCCGGTGATCATGGCGACGTGCAGGCCCATGGCGTGCAGCTGACTGACCACGTCGGCGGCGTCGTCTTTGACCGTGTCGGCCACCGCGAGCACACCCACAACGTGGCCGTCGCGCCCGACGAACACCGCGGTGCGGCCGCGGTCCTCGAGTTCTGCGGCTGCTCGGGCGAGGTGCTCGGGCAGATCCAGACCGTGCTCGTTGATGAGCTTGCGCCGCCCGACGAGCACTGGGTGGCCGTCGATCTCGGCGCGCACCCCGTGGCCCGCGAGGTTGGCGAACGCGGTGGCGGCCGGGACCTGCAAGCTGCGCTCGCGCGCGGCGGCGACGATGGCCGCGCCGATGGGGTGTTCGGAGCCCGACTCGGCCGCGGCGGCGATCCGCAGCACGTGATCGGGCTGTCGGCGCTTGCCGGCAATGACATCGGTGAGCCGCATCTCGGCGCGGGTGAGGGTACCGGTCTTGTCGAACACGACGGTGTCGATCTTCTTGGAGGCTTCCAGCGCCTCGCCGCCCTTGACCAGGATGCCCATGTCCGCGCCTCGGCCGGTGCCGACCGTGATCGCCGTGGGGGTGGCCAGGCCCAGCGCGCACGGGCAGGCGATGATCAGCACCGCGACGGCCGCGGTCATGCCAGCGACCGGGTTGGCCGCGAGCAGAGTCCACCCGGCAAATGTCGCGGCGGCAATCCCGACGACGGCCGGCACGAAGACCGCCGACACCCGGTCGGCCAACCGCTGTACCGGGGCCTTGCCGCCCTGCGCCTGCTCCACCAGG
The DNA here is from genome assembly GCF_025965855.1 of Mycobacterium sp. Lineage (GTDB taxonomy): Bacteria > Actinomycetota > Actinomycetes > Mycobacteriales > Mycobacteriaceae > Mycobacterium. The sequence continues at coordinate 11,011 of NZ_JAOPWB010000140.1, forward strand.
CGCACGATTTGGGCCAGCGCGGTGTCGGCCCCGACGGCGGTGGCGCGCACCGTCAGGACCCCGTCGATGTTGACTGTTGCCCCGGCGACATGGTCACCCGGCGCTTTCTCGACCGGGACGGACTCGCCGGTCAGCATCGACTCATCGACGGCGGCGCGTCCGTCGGCGACCTGACCGTCGACCGGGATCTTTTCTCCCGGCCGCACGCGCACCAGGTCTCCTGCTTGAACCCGGTCGATCGGGACGAGCACCTCCTGGCCGTCCAGGATCAGGCAGGCTTCCTTGGCGCCCATCTCCAGTAGCTGGCTGATCGCCTCCGACGCCTTGCCTGTCGCCCTGGCCTCGAAATAGCGGCCCAGCACCACGAACGCGATGATCAACGCCGCGGTGTCGAAAAACAGTGGCCCACCGGCGATTAACTCATAGGTGGAGTAGAGGAACGCGGTCAGCGTGCCCAGTGCGATCAGTGTGTCCATGTTGGCGCTCAACGCCCGCGCCTGTTGCACGGCGCCCTTGAGGAACGGCCACCCGGCCACGAATTGCACCGGTACTGTCGCGGCGAAGGCCAGCCACCCCGCCCACGGGTAAGCGCCGAAAAACATTGTCAGGCCCGACGCCAGCAGCCCCAATGGCAGGGCCAGCCAGAGCCGTTGCAGCCATGTCCGCCGCTGGCGCCGGTTTTCCTCGCTCGAGGACAACTGCCCGCAGGCGGCTTGCCCCGACTGGCAGCCGCCGCCGCTCTTGGCCGGTTTGTCGCCGTCCGGCGAACGGCCTAGCAGATGCTGGATCGCGCCGCCGAATCTCCGCGCCACACCGGCTCTGCGGACGTCAGCCGAGTGCGGGGCCCGCGCGGCTACTGATTCTGCGGGGATGCGCTGGGCATCGGCGATCGCCGTCAAAATGGCAGCGGTGTCGCGGTTTTCGGGCGAATACATAATCACCACCGATGCCGTGCGCGGATAGGCATACACCGCACGCACGCCGGTCACCTTGGCGACCGTGTCCTCGATCGCGACGGCCCGAACGGTGTCGAAGCGAAATCTCGTGGCGTGCACATGCATTCGTCCGGACGCGTCGGAGATGACCTCCAGCGCGAGGTCGCCATCGGCGACAGCGTCAGTGGTCATCGGTGTCAGGCGCCCCCACCGCGCCGGTCACCACCGTGGGCGGCGTCTTGGCCACAAATCCGTGCAACGGCAACATCTTCAACGCTCCCCTCGTCTCGTCGCCCCGCTATTTCGGTGGCGTGTCGTGGTAATGACCGATACCAAAAACTGGTTGTCGTTATCGCGGGCTCCCCGCCGTCGCCGGCTCCTTATCGCTGGGTTCGCCGGCCGCGGCGCCTCCCAGCTGGGCCTGCGGACCGGTCAGCGCCGGGGTGAACTTGACGGCATCAATCAGCTCGTCAATGGCCGCTTGCCCACGCCCGTCGATCACCGCCGCGGAAAAACACGTCTCCAAGTGGTTGTGCAACATCACCCGGTTCGCCCGCTCCAGCGAGGACTGCACCGCTGAGATCTGCTTCATCACGTCCACGCAATACGCGTCGGACTCCAGCATTCGAATGATCCCGTCGAGGTGGCCCCGAACCGTCTTGAGCCGATTCAGGGCCGCATCCTTCTTCGCCGTCAAATGATCGCTCATAGCAGCTCATAACTCCCATCAACACCGGAACTCGCCCTAGCATACCCCACCCCACCCGGGGAGGGGTCGGTCGAGGTAGTGATCGTCTCCCGGGTACCAACCGATAGGAGTGGTTACGTGGGCAACGGCCAGCCACACGGGCGATTGCGGACAGGGATCTGGTTGCCGGCATTGCTGCTGGGTGTGGCGGGTCTGGCTGGCGGTGGTCAGCGCCGCGGGCATGCGCGGCGACGCCATGCCCGTGGATACCGAAGCCACGATGTCGCTAGCGGCGTTCCTCATCGCCTGGGTGGCCATGATGGCGGCGATGATGCTTCCCACGGTCCTGCCCGTTGTTGGCCGGTATGCGCGCGCGGCGGCCGGCAACGCCGTGCCGGCGATCGTCTTCGTCGCCGGATACCTGGCGGTCTGGAGCGTGGTGGGCATCGCGGCCTTTGTGGCGTCGACCCGCCTGAACCCGGTGCTGCCCGGCTGCCCCTGGGTTGGTCGCGTCGCCGGCGCGGTGGCGCTGGTGGCGGGGTTGCATCAGATCAGCCCGTTCAAGCGCTGTGCCTGAGGCATTGCCGCCGGCCCACGTCCGGCGGGTCAGGCAAAGCTCCGAGGAGCCCCGCTAATGCTTCGCCGGTTCGGCGATGCGTATTGTCAAGCCGCCTTTGGCAACTGACGCATCGCCGGCTCGGCGGCCATAGCCGCCCCGTCGGCGCACAATGCGGCAGTTATGCAGCCGACCACCCGCCGACTCAGGAGCATCCCGAGATGGCCCACGCCGTTGATCGTGATGGTCTCCACCTGTGCGTAAGACGGCACCGACCGCAGACCGGGTACGACGATGTCGAGCGCGGCTGTCACCGACAGCCACCGCACACCGTCGGGCAGTGGCATACAGGCGAGCCGGCGCAACAGTGCCGATCCCGGGCGCAGCGCCCGGGATATCTCGACAATCGGCAGCACACCGGCCCAGGGAGACCCACCAAACGGGGAGCCCAGCGTAATTACGGTGTCAACGCGGCCTTGTAGCCGCGGGTCGGAGATGGCTTGCGCGATAATGACGCCGCCCAGGCTGTGCCCGACGAGATGTACCTTGTCTGCGCCGTTTCGGGCCAAGGCGCCTTTCACCTCGGCGACCAGCCGGTCAGCGAGCTGCTCCACCGAATTTCCGACAGGAGCATAGGTCATCGTGTCGACACTTAGGCCCCGCGCACTCAGGGCTTGTGCAACCAAGGACCAGCTCGACGTGGCCCCCGCGAACCCGTGGACGAGGAGCACGGGACGCGCGGATGCAGCGTCCGATGTCGGAAGCAGCGACACGCGGTTTGCAGATCGATAATCACCACGCACCAGGCGGATCGGCGCCATCGTGGCGACCGACAGTAACAGCGCCGCCTCCTGCGCTTGCGCCCTCGCGGCACGCGCCGCCATCTGAAGTGTGGCGCGGGCGCCGCCAAGACCGCGCAGCCGCTCTGTCATGCCCATCCGCCTCCGCGAACTGTGCAACGCCGGTACCCCGGTCGTCGACTGCGCTTGCGACATCTCGCCACCTTCGTTGTGTAGCCGGATCACTTTAGATAATTCCGTTCGACGGGTCATGAGTCGTCAATGCCAGCCGCAGTCTGGTCTGCCAGTCCGCAGGGACAGCCCGTTACCGGCTAGCCGGAATTCGCCACAAATTGAGCTGCACGGCAATCGTTCTCAATAATATTGACGACAAGCAGCACGAATTCGTTCACATCAAATGTGGCGCCAAAATTGGCCGGCTTGACCACGCGTGGACGAGCAGGGTAAGCGGCTGCGCGACAACATCTCTGACGGTGCTACGCCTCATCCCGGCTGCGGTTGGGCCCACCGCCGCCGAAGAGTTTCAGCTGGCCGGAAGCGGTTTGGGGGCCAGCAATGATGACACCGCCGCGCTACACCGGAGAGCTTTTAGGTGCGCCAGATGGCTGCCTTACCGGCCACGGCGCGCAGGTCAACGGCACCGTCGGCGTCAATCAGCACATTCAGCGTTGTGTCAGGTGACCGAGAGCTCCTGCACAGGTCGTTGCGAATGGGCATGCACGAGTCGGGAATGCGGGCCGACATCGACGCCCCAGCGAGTCGCCGCCGCCCAGGAGGTCCGCGCAAATAGCGCCGAAGGTGAAGGACATCTGCGCGCGTTATGGGCCCCCTACAACAGCGGACGACTCGGCAAGCAGTTCGGCTCCGTCCAGCGGACGATCCTGCGGCTCGCGTTTCCCGGCGGCAAGCCCGCCCCCAAGCCAGGTCCGTACAAGCCGGTCGAAGACGAGCAGGTCACCCGCCCGCTTATCGCGGTCCGAACCGTCTGACGGAGAGCCCCCCAATCCGCGCAAACTGCAATCCGCGACGAGATAGGGATACGTTGGTGGCGGCGGGACCCCAGCGAGCCGCATGCGCCCCGCATTCCGTTGCGGCCGAAAAAGGAGCAGCGATGAACGCGCCCAGCCCAGACGCCATCCGCGCGGAAACGATCACCATCACCGGCCACGGCGGCGACGAGATCGAGGCCTACCGCGCCATGCCGCTCGCCGAGGAATCGCGCGGCGGAATCGTGTGGATCCACCACATGCCGGGATATGACCGGGAAACCAAGGAGTTCGTGCGGCGGCTCGCCGTCAACGGCTATCACGCCGTGGCCCCGAACCTGTATTCGCGCGAGGCGCCGGGTGCCGCGCCCGATGATGCGGCCGCGACGGTGCGGGCCGCCGGTGGCGTGCCCGACGAGCGACTCGTCGGCGACGTCGCGGGCGCGGTCGAGCACCTGGGGTCCTTACCGGGCGCCAACGGGAAGTTCGGCGTCATCGGGCACTGCTCGGGCGGGCGCCACGCGTACCTGGCGGCGTGCTCACTGCAGTTCGACGCCGCCGTGGACTGCTACGGCGCATTCATCGTGGAGGACTTGCCGGAGGGCATGCCCAAAGCAATGCAACCGATCCTGCACCTGGTGTCGAACCTCAGCTGCCCGCTGCTGGGGCTGTTCGGGGCCGACGACAGGTTCCCGGCCCCGCCCGCCGTGGCCACCCTGGACGCGGAGCTGACCAAATTCGGCAAGCCGCACGAGTTTCACTCCTACGAGGGCGCGGGCCATTCGTTCTTCTCCGTCGACCGTCCGGCGTACCGGCCGGAAGCGGCCGTGGACGGCTGGCGGCGCATCGACGACTTCTTCGCTACCCACCTGAAAGGCTAGGTGTGCCAAGACATGTGCACTTATCTCACCGAACACGTGCAGATCGACGGCAGCGGCAAGGGCACGACGGGGTGGTTCGCCGCCAGCCGCGCCACGGTGTACGTCGACCACCCGGTCCACGCGCCCTACGGCCACACGGTCAACATCGACGTGATCAATCCGCAGCTGGGCCCGTCAGCGCGCGTCGCCCTCGAACTCACCGAGGAGAGCGCCCTGGCGCTGGCCGACGCCATCCACAAAGCGATCGCCAATGCGCCAGCCGGGCTGGCCTCGAAGGACCAGACATGACCGCCGAGCGTGACTACCCCCAAATGGCCGCCACCCGCGGACGCATCGAGCCCGCGCCGCGGCGGGTCCGCGGCTACCTCGGTCACGAATTGGTCTTCGACACCACCGCGGCCCGATACGTGTGGGAATTGCCTTACTATCCCGCGTATTACGTGCCGCTGGCTGATGTGCGAACGGAGTTCCTGCGCGACGAGAACCACCCGCAGCAGGTGCAGCTCGGTCCGTCGCGGCTGAACTCCCTGGTCGGCGACGGCCAGAGCTATCCGTCGGCGGCGCGGGTGTTCGACGCCGACAGCGACAGCCCCGTGGCGGGCACCGTGCGATTCGAATGGGATCCGTTGCGGTGGTTCGAGGAAGACGAGCCGATCTACGGCCACCCCCGCAATCCGTATTCGCGGGTCGACGCGCTGCGCTCGCACCGGCATGTCCGCGTCGAGCTTGACGGAACCGTGCTGGCCGACACCGGATCTCCGGTGCTGCTATTCGAAACCGGTTTACCTACAAGGTATTACATCGATCCGACCGATGTCGTGTTCGAGCATCTGGAATCCAGCCCGACGCAGACCCTGTGCCCGTACAAGGGGGTGACGTCGGGCTACTGGTCGGTGCGCGTGGGTGATACCGCGCACCCGGACCTGGCGTGGACGTATCACTATCCGTTGCCGGCGGTCTACCAGATCGCCGGTTTGGTGGCCTTCTACAACGAGAAGGTCGACATCGCCGTCGATGGCGCCGCCCTGCGCCGGCCGCAGACCCAGTTCAGCTAGCCGGATGGCTTAGCGGCGCGGTCGGTGACCACAAGCTTCACGTCGCGCCGTGGGACGACGGCGATGCCGCGCGGTACCGAGCGGGGCGGGTTTCTGCGGTGCTCTCGCCGCGGCATGGTCAGCTCCGCCGCGCACATGATCGTGCCCACCGCGACGGCCATTTCATAGTTGGCGAAGGCCGCTCCCAGGCAGCGCCGGTGCCCGCCGCCGAAAGGCAGGTATTCGAACGGCGTCGGGTTGTTGGCGAGAAAGCGATCGGGACTGAATCGATAGGGATCACGCCACACGTCGGTGCTGAAATGTATTGCGGGCACCGCGATTCCAACTATGTCGCCGCCACGGTACCGCACCGGCCCGATGGATTGCGGGTCGATGAGCTTACGCAAGACGATCGGCACCGCGGGGTGCATCCTGAGTGTCTCCTTGATGACCGCGGACAGGTAGGGGAGTCTTGGCATCTCGTGCGGCGCGGGATCGGTGGAGAGCTCGTCGGCGAGTCGCACACGGATGTCGGTGTCGCGGTGAATGTGGTACAGAGCCCATGCCAGCGCGGCGGCCGTGGTGTGATGGCCGGCGATCACCATGGTCCGTAGCTGTTGCCGTATGTCGTCGTCGTCGAGCCCTGTCCGCGCGTGCTCGTTTTCGCGTAATAGGTCGCTCAACACGGCATCATGACCGGGACAGCTGCGGCCGCGCTCCATCTGGCCGGAAAGCATGCTCTGGAATTCCGTGCGCAGGCGCACCAGTCGGGCCCACGGGCCCAGGCCGGCGAAATTTCTGCGTAGGGCCGGCACCAACAGCAGCGACGCGGTGTTCGCGTTCATCAGCGCGGATACCACGCCGGCGTACTCGTCGATGCGCTCATGGTTCACCCCGAGCACCGTCTCGATGATGATGCGCAGCGTGACCGACTGGGTCATGCGGCGCAGCGCTACCCGGTCACCCGGGCGCCATGACTCCACCTCGGCGAGCACCGCCCTTGCCATCGAGTCCGCGCGTCGGCGCATATTGGCACCGTGAAACGCCGGCGACAGCAGGCGGCGCTGCCTGCGATGGTGCTCGCCGGAGGTCAAGATGACGGAATTCGGCCCGACGATCGGCTCGATCGGATTGGGGGTCGGCGCGCACAGGGCCTCCCGCGGTACGGTCAAAAGCTGTTGAGCGTCCCGCGCGGTCGCGACGAAGTGCACCGGGCCCAGGCCGGGGAAGATTACGACGAACGGGTCCGGGCGGTCGGCGCGCCGACGAAAATACGACTCGGGATCTAGCCCGACGCGTGCCGATCGCGCCCAGTCGGCAAAAGGATGTACGCGCGCCTCCGGCAGATCCCGCCGAGCGAGCGGCCTCGACGCTGTATGTAATTGCGTCATACCTAGCTAACACGAATCAGCTGGGGGATTGGTTCAACAAATCATTTTGCTCATATGTGGAATAGCACTGGCACTGAGGGCAATACGAGTATTGTATGTTTGCCAAACTTAGCGGAGCTGGCGCGACGACGAAGCGGTTTCGAGTTCCGCGGCAATGCGCCGGGCAACGTTTCTGGACTGCTTGGCGACAAAGCCGAGCAGCCCGGGACGAGATTGGAAGCCGATGAACCGCAGGCCCGGTGCGGCCGGCATTTCGCCGGCGGCCACGGGCAAGCCGCACTCATCGAGCACGCCGAGGTGACCTACCATGGGTTCCAGGCCGCGCCGGTAGCCCGTGGCGCAGATGACCGCGTCCGGTTTCAGGCGCCGTCCGTCGACCAACCAGACGTCGGAACCGTCGAATCGCTCGATGGTCGGAACCACCTCGAACGAACCGTCGCGGATCGCCTCGATCACTTCCCTATCGACGATCGCGGGTGCGCGGCCCAGCCTGATCCCGCGGGCGAACACGCCTTCGGCGGGCGTCGGCAACCCGAATGCGGCGAGGTCTCCGATGCTCAACCGGCGACCGAACGCGGCCAATGCATCAGCGAGCCGGACGGGCGCGCGGAAAAGCGGCGTCGCGATCAGATCCGAGGGCAGCCCGCCGGGCAACGAGCGCAGCATGATGTTCGGTGACGTACGCACCGCTAGCCACGCTTTCCGCGCTCCACCGGAGGCCACGTCGTGGACGATCTCCATCGCCGACGAACCGGCTCCCACCAGGAGGACGCGTTTGTCGCGGTACGGGGCGGGGTTGCGGTAGGCCGACGAATGCAGCACGCGGCCCTTGAAGCCGTCCAGGCCCGGCCATAAGGGCATTCGTGGCGTGTGTTCGTATCCGGTCGCCATGACCACCTGGCGGCAGGCGATATCGCCGGACGTGGTTCGCACCAACCAGCCGTCGCGGTGGCGGTCGATCTGGCAGACCTCGGTGTTGAGCCGCAACTCGATCCCGTCGTCGCGGGCGTGTCTTTCCAGGTGGTCGACGACTTGATCGCGGGTCGGAAAAATCGGAGTGTCTTTGGGATATGGCCGGCCGGGGAGATGCGAAAATTGCTTGCACGTATTGAGTTTCAGCCTGTCGTAGCGCCCTCGCCAGGATGAGGCCACCTCGTCGGCGCGGTCGATCAGCAGTGGACGTACGCCACGGTCGCTCAGGCTGAGCGCCATCGAGACTCCGGCTGCCCCGGCGCCGACGACGACGACCTGATACTCCAGTGGTTCGGTTTTGACGAGCCTAAGCTCCGAATTTCGTTGCATAGCTTTCCTGTCCACTGACGTCCAGCATGCGGCCCTGGATGGACCTCACAACCGGCCTATATATCTCCGACGATGTTGCGGCACAATTGGTTCAGGAACCCGCTTCATTTGACTCGTGTGAAATTGGCAGCGGCAAAACAATTTTCGCGCCGCGGCACTTTCCCGGCGCTCGCAGCCGCGGTGCGACGGTCCGCTAAGACCGCGACGCGGGCGTGGCCGAAGGGGCCGACGCGGGTTGCGGATCGAAATCAGGATTTAAACCGTTGAACACACGCCCGAAACATCCCCGTTCGAGGCTTCACCCGTCTACCGCGTCACTTCGCATCGCAGCGTGAATTACTGCCCGTTGGCTCGAATTGGGGTGTGCCTTAACCATGTTGCCCTATCCCGATTGGCTGAATCCCGGCGATAACGCCTGGCAGTTGATGGCCGCGACTCTGGTCGGCCTAATGAGCATCCCCGGCATCGCCGTGCTGTACGGCGGCATCGTGCAGAAGAAGTGGGCCGTCAACACCATGCTGATGGCCTTCACCGGATTCTCGCTGGTGCTGGTCGTGTGGGTCCTCTGGGTCTTCAAGATGGGTTTCGGCGAGCCGCTCAAGCTCGGCCCGGGCATCTTGAGGGCCGCGGTGGGCATTCCGCACACCATCCTGGGCAGTGACAATCAGGGACAGGCCGTCATCCCGTTGTTGGACGGCGCCATGCCGAAGTTCCGCTTCTCGGAGACCACGCTGGCGTACTTCCAGTTCGTGTTCGCCGCTATCACGCCGCTGCTGTTTCTCGGCAGCGTCGTCGGCCGGATCAGCTTCAAGGTGTGGCTGATCTTCGTTCCGCTGTGGTCGACGTTCGCCTATTCGGTCAACGCGTTCCTGTTGTGGGGCGGCGGCTGGTGGGGACAGGCGGGCGCGCTGGACTACAGCGGTGGGTACGTGATCCACCTAGCCGCCGGAACCAGCGGATTCGTCGCCGCCGCGGTGATCGGTCCGCGGTTGGCCCGCGACCGGGAACGCGCCGTGCCCAACAACCTTCCGATGGCCGCGGTCGGGGCCGGCGTCCTGTGGCTGGGCTGGAACGGGTTCAACGGCGGCGACCCTTACTTCTCGGGTGCCGACGCGTCACTGGCGGTGATCAACACGAACCTCACCACCGCCGTCGCGCTGCTCACCTGGGTGATCTGGGACATCTTCGTGAGCAAGCAGCGCAAGCCGACGTTCCTCGGCGCGGTCAACGGCATGATCACCGGGCTGGTCGCAATCACCCCCGCGGCCGGCTATGTCAACACCTTCGGCGCGATGATCATCGGCGTCGTCGCCTCTTCCCTGGTCTGGATGTCGTGGAACTGGCTCGGCCGGGCGAGGCTCTTCAAGAAGGTCGACGACACCCTCGGCGTTTTCCATACCCACGGCGTGGCGGGCTTGGCGGGCGGACTGCTCGTCGGGGTACTCGCCGACCCGAAAATCGTTGTGTACCTGGGTGGCAGCACCGGGCAGGACGTGACCTACGCCGGTTGGCTGTACGGCCACCATCCCAAACAGATCCTGATTCAGGCCGGGGCTGCGGGCACGGTCATCGTCTGGGATGCGCTCGTCACGTTCGTCATCCTGAGAGTCCTCGGACTCTTCATGAAGTTGCGGCTGCCCGACGAGGTGCTGGAAACTGGCGACCTCGGCGCGCACGACGAAGAGGCCTACCCCGACGAAGGCCTCGTCACGGGCCGGCGGGTCGAACCGTTGGCGGCCGCGCGGACCCAGGCGGCCGAAGAGCCCGCCGAAACCGCGGACGATTGAGGTTGTGGTGAAACCATGAAGCTGGTCACCGGGATCGTCAAGCCCTTCACGCTCGATGACGTCCGGCACGCCGTGGAGGCCGTCGGGGTGCTGGGTATGACCGTCACCGAGGTCCAAGGGTTCGGCAGGCAGCGGGGGCACACCGAGGTGTACCGCGGAGCCGAGTACGCGGTCGAGTTCGTTCCGAAGGTCCGCGTCGACGTACTGGTCGACGAGGCGTTCGCCGATCGAGTTGTCGACGCGATCATCGGCGCGGCCCGCACCGGGAAGATCGGCGACGGCAAGGTGTGGGTTTCACCGGTGGAGAAGGTGATCCGCATCCGGACCGGGGAACGCGACCACGACGCCCTCTAACGGCGAATCCCGCGTCAGGCTGCCGTCGGCAACCGGCCCGGCTTGTAGCCGAACACCGCCGAGGTGGGGCCTACGAGATGTCGCACCTTGATCCGGGTGAAGCCACCGGCGCGAAGCAGCTCCGCGCAGGCGGCGGTGGAGGATTCGTAGCCCTCGCGCGACTCCATCATGATGTTGAGGCTGGACAGCAGGCTCATGTAATTGTTGCCGTGGCTCTTCGCCAGCCTGGACCGAATCATGGCGTCGTACACGATGATTGCGCCGCCGGGCGGAGTCGCCGCGTATGCCTTCGCCACCAGTTCCTGACGGATCTCGTGGTTTCGTCCGTGAAACACGTGACCGAACGAAATTACGTCGGCGCGCGGCAGCGGGCCTTCGAGGAAGTCTCCCTCGACGAAGTCCAATCGGCCGCCCAAATCGAACGACTCGACATATTCTTCGAATATCGGTCGCACGGCCGGGAAGTCGAAGCCCGTGCCGCGCAAGTGACGGTGGGTCAGCGCGACCCGCACCGGAAACGCGCCTTGGGCGCAACCGACGTCGCAAAACGTACGAAAGCGCTTCCACGGAAACCGAGCCGCCAGCAGCGTCGCCTCCCCGGTCGAGATGCCCGTCATCCCGGCTAGAAATCCCTTTAGCGCCAACGGATCACGGTAAAGCATGGAGAAGAATTCGTTATCACCGCGTTCCTCTTCGGCCCCGGGACGACCGGTGCGAAGGAGATCGTCCAGGCTCGACCAAAGGCCGTACAGACGCTTGCTTGACAACTCCATCAGCCCACCGACATAGCTCGGCTTGGTCCGGTCGAGGAACATCGAGCTGCGAATCGTATTGGCGTACCGGCCCGCTTTGTCGCGTCGCAGCAATCCGGCGGCGACCAAGGCGTCCAGTGCTGTAGCCGCGGCACGCGGGTGCCAGCCGAGGGCGTCGGCCAGCTCCCTTTCGGAGGCCGGTCCATTGCCCAACTCGGTAAAAACGCCTGATTCGACCGCCGAAAGTATCAGTCGTGAGGACCAAAAGGACATGCCCATCTGCACGATGTCCTCCGGGCCACCGAAGCGGCGCAACAGGGGACCCAGGATCGGATTCTGGAAGGCGCGCATCATCCGTTGTTCGCGGCGGATGTCTTGAGCGCGGTTGCGCACGGACGGCGTGGAACCTACGTCGAGCATCATCGTGGCAAGCCCTTCCGATTGACTCCAGGTCTTTGCGGTGAAACGTTGCCGGCGCCTCCGTGGTTCGCCGATCACTGCCGCCACGGGGATTGCCCGTCATCACGTCGACCGCCGCCGAGGTGGAGGCGGGCGGGATCCATCAGTTAGCTGGCGCGCTCAATTCGCGAACACGAGGGGCACAACCGGCGAATTGTTTGGGTTAGTGACGCGCGCGAGCGAGCACACTGTGACATTCAACTCCCCAGGTGATGAATTGTAAGAGTTTCCTTATTTATGGACCGCTGTCCACTCGCCGCGGTGGTTAGCTCTGTTGCCGAAAACACCTGTAAAATACGGTGGTTGGTGTTCGCCGTCCGATCGGCCGCGGTTAATTGTTTAACCGCAGCAGGGGTCATATCGCTATTATTGCCGTGACGTGGGTCACACTGCGCAGCGCGAAATAAATTTGCCCAGAATTTCGTCAGTAAAATTTGTTAAAAGCAATCATCTCTGGGTGCTGTAGCGCGGTTTATCCAGGGCCGCAGGTGTCGAACGGAGTCGCTGCGACCCTGTGGCGCCCGCGGACGTATCACGAGCGAGCGAAGGCGGTGCCAGCATGCGCGAGGTGAACCACCGGAAGGACACCGGCGGGGGCCAGGCCATCGAATTGGGCGCGGCAGCCGGATTCCCGATCGTCGTGCAGATCGCCGTGCGCCAAGGTCCGATCAGCGGCATCGCCGCCAGCCCGGACGGCACCCGACTGATGGTGGCCAACTACGGCCGCGACAGTGTCTCGGTCATCGACACCGACACCTGCGGCGTCGTGCAGACCGTTCCCGGCCTCGACGAGCCGTTCGCGCTCGCCGTGGGCAGCCGCGACACCAACCGCGCATATGTCAGCACCGTGACACCGGCGTATGACTCGATCGGGGTCATCGACGTGCCAACCAACACGGTCATCGCGACGCATCCGCTGGCGCTCAGCGTGAGCGACCTGGCGGTCAGCCCCGATGGGAATTACGTCTACGCGAGCCGCAACGGCGCCGGCGGCCCCGACGTCGTCGTCCTGGACACCAGGACCGGGCGTGCGGAGGAGATCGCTCTGCCACACCGGCCGGGAACCACCGCGGAATGCGTCCGGGCCAGCGCCGAGGGAGGCCGCCTGTACGTCGCCACCAACGGCGCCGCCGGCGGACAGCTCGTCGTGATCGACGCGCACGCGCAGACCCGACGGCGCGTTCTCGGTACCGTCGAGATCGGTTTGCCCATCCGCGACGTCGCGCTCAGCCCCAATGGCGCGATCGCCTACGTGGCCAGTTGCGCTCCCGAATTGGGCGCGGTGATCGACGTCGTCGACACCCGCACCGCGAAAATCACCGGCACCAGCAAGATCAGCGAGGTCGGGGGCATCCTCACCGGCCTGACGCTCAGCGGCGACGGCGATCGCGCCTACCTGGTCAGCGACGACGGCGTCACGGTGCTGTCCACCCTCACCCACGACGTCGTCGGCACCATCAGGGTGGCGAACCAGCCGTCGTGCGTGGTCGAAAGCGCCGACGCCAGATACCTATACATCGCCGACTATTCCGGCACGGTCACGGTGGCACCGGTCGCCTCGATCGTCGCGTTGGGCGTCGAGACCGCAGAAGTCTCCGTGCCGGAGAGTGCACCCCCGGCCGACTGGGTCGTGCCCGAATTGCTGCAGCGCGAGCCGGCTCTCGCCTGACGCTTCACCCGGGTAAGCCCGGGTAAAACGGGCATTGTCGGGGAACCGGTTTTCTCATGGCCGTGTGCGGCGATAGCATTCGCCCGACCGCACACGAGGCGGTGCCGCGTCGAGACTTCTAAGGCGGTACAGCGATGGACAGCACGATGCAGGACTTTCCGCTGACGGTCGCCGCGATCATGCGGCACGGCTGCGGGGTACACGGAGCACGTACGGTCACCACGGCCACCGGGGACGGCTACCGTCAAGCCACCTACCGCGAACTGGGTGAACAGGCCGCCCAGTTGGCAAACGCATTGCGCCGCCTCGGCGTTACCGGAGACCAGCGCGTCGCGACGTTCATGTGGAACAACCTCGAGCACCTGGCGACCTACCTCGCGGTGCCGTCGATGGGCGCCGTCCTGCACACCCTCAACATCCGCCTGTTCCCCGAGCAGATCGCCTATGTGGCCAACGAGGCCGAAGACCAGGTGGTGCTGGTCGACGCGTCACTCGCCAAACTGCTGGCGCCGGTCCTCACCCAACTCGAGAGCGTACACACGGTGATCATGGTGGGGGAAGGCGACACCGGGCCGCTGCAGGAATCCGGCAAGACCGTACTGAGCTACGCCGAATTGATTGACGCCGAATCACCCGACTTTGGGTGGCCGCAGATCGACGAGAGGTCCGCGGCCGCGATGTGCTACACCAGCGGCACCACCGGCAACCCGAAAGGCGTGGTCTACAGCCATCGTTCGAGTTTCCTGCACGCCATGGCGACGTGTGCCACGAACGGCATCGGCGTCGGCGCGATCGACAGCGTGCTGCCGATCGTGCCGATGTTTCACGCGAACGCGTGGGGGCTGCCGTACGCGGCGCTGATGGCGGGTGCCGACCTGGTGCTCCCCGATTGCCATCTCGACGCCCGCTCGCTGATCGGCATGGTGGAGACCCTGCGGCCCACGGTGGCCGGCGCCGTCCCGACCATCTGGAACGACGTGCTGCATCGGTTGGAGGATGACCCCGACCACGACGTGTCGTCGCTGCGCCTCGTGGTGTGCGGCGGCTCGGCGGTTCCGGTATCGCTGATGCGCATGTTCGAGGAAAAGCACGGCGTCCAGATCCGCCAGCTGTGGGGCATGACGGAGACGTCGCCGATGGCCACCATGGCCTGGCCGCCGCCGGGAACCCCGGAGGACCAGCACTGGGCGTTCCGCGCGACGCAGGGCCAACCGGTATGCGGGGTGGAGATGCGGATCGTCGACGACGACGGCGCGGTGCTGCCCAACGACGGCGACGCCGTGGGCGAGGTGGAGGTCCGCGGGCCGTGGATCGCCGGCGCCTACTACCTGGGCCGCGACGACTCCAAGTTCGACTCCGGCTGGCTGCGCACCGGCGATGTGGGCCGCATCGACGAGCGAGGCTTCGTCACGCTGACCGACCGCGCCAAAGACGTCATCAAGTCCGGCGGGGAATGGATCTCGTCGGTCGAGCTGGAGAACTGCCTGATCGGGCACCCGCAGGTGCTCGAGGCCGCGGTTGTCGGGGTTCCCGACGAGCGGTGGCAGGAACGGCCCCTCGCGGTCGTCGTGGCCAAGCGCTCGTCGGTAAGCGCCGAAGACCTGCGAAAGTTCCTCGCAGACAAGGTCGTTCGGTGGTGGCTGCCCGAGCGGTGGACGTTCGTCGAGGAGATTCCGCGCACCAGCGTCGGCAAGTACGACAAGAAAGCCATCCGGGCGCGATACGCCGAGCATGGCTATTGGGTGGTCGAGGCCCGCGACTGAGCACGTGCGGTTTACCCGCGAGCAGACGCAAAAGTACCCGGTTTGCGGCCCAAAACGGGGCTTTTGCGTCTGCTCGCGAGTGAGGGCGCGCTGAATGAAAGGCGTTATGCCAGTGCCACAATCGCTCGTCGTCGACGAATCCCTGGCGCCGGCGCGGCCCAATTCCGCCCGTCCGGGAGGTGCGGGAATGGTTGGCGTGCTCGCGGATGCCGCGAGATTGCATCCGTTGCGATGAACTTCGGCGTGTCGTCGCAACTGTCTAAGTGTCGCGGAACCCAACGGAGTCTATCGGCTGACGGGCTGACGGGCTGACCCCCAACCGCCTTCGGTACCGTCGAAATCATGTGCCGACTTTTTGGCTTGCACGCCGGGACAGAGGCTTGCACCGCGACGTTTTGGTTGCTGAACGCCCCGGATAGCCTGGCCGAGCAGAGCCGGAAGAACCCGGACGGCACGGGCCTCGGTGTCTTTGACCCGAACGGTCGGCCACGGCTGCACAAGGAGCCGATCGCGGCCTGGCAGGACAGCCAATTCGCCACCGAGGCGCACCGACTGACCGGCACGACCTTCGTCGCCCACGTCCGTTACGCGACGACCGGGTCGCTCGACGTGCGCAACACCCACCCGTTTTTGCAAGACGGCCGGATCTTCGCGCACAACGGCGTGGTCCAGGGGCTGGAAGCCATCGACGAACGGCTGCGCGAGCTCGGCACCGACGGCCTGGTCCTGGGCGAGACCGATTCCGAGCGGGTGTTCGCCTTGATCACCGGTTGCATCCGCGGCCGGGGCGGCGACGAGACGGCGGGCCTCGTCGACGCCGTGCGGTGGCTGGCGGCGAATGCGCCGATCTACGCGCTCAACGTCCTGCTGAGCACGGCCACCGACATGTGGGCGCTGCGCTACCCGGAGGCCAATGAGCTCTATCTCCTGGATCGGCGCCACGAGCACCAGCCGGGTGCGAGCAACCCCGACTTCGACTTACGCACGCACCGAATCCGCGCGCAATCCGAGCACCTGCGCGCCCGCTCCTCGGTGGTGTTCGCCAGCGAACCCATGGACGACGACCCGCGCTGGTGCCCGCTCGAACCCGGAGCGCTGGTCCATGTCGACGCCGGGCTGCGGATCACCCGCCGCGTCGTGCTGCCCGACCCGCCCGCGCACCAGCTTCGTCGGTCCGACCTCAGCGCGCCGGCCCAGGCGGCGCAGCACACGTCGGTGTAGGACGCGATCGTGGCGACCAGACGCGCGCTAGTGCTGGCCGGCGGCGGAATAGCCGGAATCGCTTGGGAGACAGGGGTTCTGCGCGGCATCGCCGACGAGTCGCCGGCGGCGGCCCGGTTGCTGCTGGATTCCGATGTGCTGGTGGGGACCTCGGCGGGCGCCGCGGTCGCCGCGCAGATCGGCAGCGGCCGCCCGCTCGAGGTGCTGTTCGAGCGGCAAGTCGCCGAGTCGTCGGCCGAGATCGATTCCGGCGTCGACATCGACGACATCACCGACGTCTTCCTGACCGCCTTGGGTCAGCCGTACGACGACACCCCGGACAAGACCCGGCAGCAGATGCGGCGGATCGGGGCCGTGGCGTTGGCGACCCAAACCGTTCCCGAGCCCGTCCGGCGCCGGGTGATCGCCCAGCGCCTGCCGTCGCACGAATGGCCGGAACGGGTGCTGCGGCTCACCGCCATCGACGTGGCCACCGGCGAACTGGTCGTCTTCGATCGGGAGTCGGGCGTCGGGCTTGTCGATGCGGTGGCGGCCAGTTGCGCGGTGCCGGGCGCGTGGCCGGCGGTGACGATCGGGGGCCGGCGCTATATGGACGGCGGGGTCGGCAGCTCGGTCAACCTCGGGGTGGCCGGCGACTGCGACGCGGCGGTGGTGCTGGTGCCCTCGGGGGCGGACGTGCCGGCGCCGTTCGGCGACGGGCCGGCCGCCGAGGTCGCGGCGTTCCCCGGAGCGACGTTCGTGGTGTTCGCCGACGCCGACTCGCTGGCGGCGTTCGGGCCCAATCCGCTGGACCCGCGCTGCCGCATCGATTCTGCCGTGGCCGGGCGCGAACAGGGCCGCCGCGAAGCGGAGGCCGTCGCGCGGTTCCTGAGCGCCTGATCAACCCTCGAGCGCGGGCGGGCCCGTCTGCTCCGGATCGGTTTCGAACGCGTCCAGGGCCTGGTTGGCCAGCGCGCGGCCCACGTCGATCACTTCCACCGCCCGGTGAAACTCCAGCCCCCGGCAGGTCGAACGCGGCACCTCGATCAGCACGTCGGGCGGGTAGGCCGCCAGCGTGTGCCGGGCCAGCGCGGATTGGGCGATGTCGATCGTCCGGTTCATCACCTCGAAGCTGCCCAGCTTCGGAATCCCGGGAACGTCGGCGATGTCGTCGGGGTCGATTTCGTGGGCCTCGGTGGCCTCTGTTTCAGCGGGGGCGTCGGCCCAGCTGTCCGCTCCGCCGAACCGGCTCAGCACCGCTCGCGCCGTCGGCCGGTCCAGCAGGGACCGGGCCGCCGCGGTGTCCAGCAGCGCGGAGGTGCTGCGCATCATGCGGTTCAACCACTCGACGGTGGCCCCGGGCTCCGCTTCGCGGTCGCCGACGGACTCGCTGCCGCTGAGGCTGACCGCGATGGTCAGGTCGGCGTTGACCGCGGCGATGGGGGCCATCGGCAGCGGATCCAGGATGCCGCCGTCGGCGAGCAGGCGGCCGTCGAACGCGTGCGGGGCGATCACCCCCGGTATCGCGATGGACGCGCGGATCGCCTCGTCGAGGGGGCCGCGCTGAAACCACACCGACTTGCCGGCCAGCAGGTCGGTGGCGACCGCGGTGTAGGGGATGGGCAGTTGCTCGATGGACATCGGACCCAGCATGTCGCGCACCGCGTCCAGGATCTTCTCCGCCCGCAACACCCCGGCCGCGGTGATGGCCGGATCCAGCAGTCGCAGGATGGTGCGCTGCGTCAGTGACTTCGCCCAGTCGGCGAACTCGTCGAGGCGTCCGGCCGCTTGCAGGCCGCCGACCATCGCGCCCATCGAGGAGCCGGCGATCCCGACGATCTCGTAGTCGCGCGCCCGCAGCGCCTCGATCACCCCGATGTGGGCGTAGCCGCGGGCGCCGCCGCTGCCCAGCGCCAGCGCCACCCGGGTCGGTGATGATCGGCGCGCCACCGTTCCGCCACGTCCGCCGGGCATGTGTACATTTTGGCGCGGCGGAAGGCATTGTGAGCGGCCGGGTCGGCACTTTTGGTACGCGTGATCGGAATTGGCGCCGGAGTCCGGCCCTACCCGCATTCGTCGTTGGCGGCCGCCCTCGCGGCGGTGATCACGGCCGCCTGCCGGGCCGGCGTCAGGTCCGTCCATCGGGCGTTCCAGGTGCCGGCAGTGCCCGACTGCGACGCCTCGACCATCGCCAGGTACGGCTCGAACAACGCCACACCGGCACTGGGCTGCGCTTCCATCCAGACTTTCGCGGCGTGGCAGGCCTGGAAGTACTCCTCCTCGGTCGAATCCGCGGGGACATCGACCCTGGTCGTCACGCCGCCGGGGGAGACACCCACGGCGCCCGGCGGCGCCGAAGCGGGGCCGCGAGGGATGCCCGACGGCCGTGCCGACGACGACGTGACCTTGCCGCTGGGCGCGCCGTTCGAGCACCCCGTGACCGCCAACAAAAACGCCGCGACGACAACCGCAACCCGTTGCCCGGGGGGATGACCGCACCAGCGCACGGTCTCAATCTATGCAACACTGGCTGCCGTGATGGAGCGCCTCGGATTTTGCGAGTGTTGTCGGCCCTAACCCGCCGCCGCCTGCCCAATCCGTTCCTCTTGGAGCTCCTCAATGTCTGTTCCCGTTGCGACGCATGCTGTCGCCTCCGGTGCGCTCCGCCCCCTGACCGTCTCATCGCCGTCCTCGGGGCCGACGCGGCTGCGGGTGCCCGACCTGCTACATGCCACGGACCAAGCCGCCGATCAGGTCCTCAGCGGACGCTGCGACCACCTGCTGCCGAGGGGCGGGATACCGGAGTCGAAGCGCTGGTTCGCCCGGATTCACGGCGACGACGAACTGGACGTCTGGCTGATCAGCTGGATTCCCGGTCATTCCACCGAGCTGCACGACCACGGCGGGTCGCTGGGCGCGCTGACCGTGGTGTCCGGATCGCTGAACGAATTCCGTTGGGACGGGCGGGGTTTGCGCCGACGCCGACTCGACGCCGGCGATCAGGCCGGGTTCCCGCTGGGCTGGGTGCACGACGTGGTGTGGGCGCCCAGGCCCGTCCCGGAACGGGCGACCGCCGCCGGGACCACCGCCTTCAGGGTGCAGCCCACCCTGAGCGTGCACGCCTACTCGCCACCGCTGACGGCGATGTCGTACTACGAAGTCACCGACCGCAACAGGCTTCGCCGCCAGCGCACCGAACTGACCGACCAACCGGAGGGACCCTGATGAGCCGCATCGACCTAGTCCTGAGATCGGCCCGGCGCCGGTTTCGACGCCTTCGCGCCGTCGAGGTGCCCGAGGCGCTGAGGCGCGGGGCGGTGCTGGTCGACATCCGGCCGCATGCCCAGCGGTTTCGCGAGGGCGAGCTTCCGGGCGCGCTGGTGATCGAACGCAACGTGCTGGAGTGGCGCTGCGACCCGACCAGCGACGCCAGGCTGCCGGAGGCCGTCGGTGACGACGTCGAATGGGTGATCGTGTGCTCGGAGGGCTACACGTCCAGCCTGGCGGCGGCCGCGCTCCTGGACATCGGCCTGCACCGGGCCACCGACGTCATCGGCGGCTACCACGGGCTGGTCGGTTCCGGTGTGCTCGACCAACTCATCGGTGATTCGCTCGACCCGGGGCCCGGAGTGCTGGCGAACGGGGACAGGACCGTGCGCCGCTGGCTTTAGCCGTTGGCGTGCAGCAGCGGCCGCAGTTTGTCCGTCTTCTCCTGGGTCCACCCGGGCGGCGACAGCACCGCCGCCCAGGCGTCGGCGACATCGGCGACGTAGTGGTGGCCGTGCCCGTCGGGCACGTCCACCGCCACCGCCATGTCGGCCGAGACTTGCAGGAACGTCACCACCGGGATCCAGCGGGTCTCGGGTAGCACGTCGTAGCCGCGCTTTTCGCGCAGCCAGTCGGGCTTGGCGAACAACAGGTCGGGGGTCCACCAGGCGATCGGATCCGAGGCGTGCTGCAGATAGACCACCCGCGGGTGGCCCCACTCGGAGTTCGGACGCGCCAAATCGCTTGCGCGGGCGACAAACCGGACGTTCTTGCCGTGGTCGTAGATCGGCAGCCACTCCGGGGAACCGGCGTCGCGTGTCGCCGTCAGGTCCGTCCAGATGGTGTTGTTGAATGTCGGTCCGCTGAACAACGCGCCGTCGGTGCGGGCCAGGAGGTTGTTGAGGCTCATGAACGGCGCCTCGCCACCGAACGACCCGAGGCTCTCGCCGAACACCACGAGCTTGGGGCGCTGCCCTTCGGGCATTTGGCGGATCAGCCGGTCGACGGCCTCAAACAGCGCCTGGCCGGCGTGGCGGGCGTTTTCCTTGTCCACCAGGAAGGAAAGCCAGCTGGGCAGGAACGAATACTGCATGCTCACGATCGCGGTGTTGCCGTTGTACATGTACTCCAGCGCCGAGGCCTCCGCCTCGTTGATCCAGCCCGTCCCGGTGGTCGTCGCGACCGCGACGACGGCGCGCTGCAGTCCGCCGGTGCGCTGCAGCTCGCGCGCCGCGAGTTCGGCGGTCGCGGTGATGCCGTCCGCGGAGTTCAGCCCGGCATAGGCCCGGATCGGCGCGGTGGCCGGGGCACCGTTGAACGTGGTGAGTTCGTCGACCCTGGGACCGCCTTGGACGAAGATGCGGCCTTGGTGGCCAAGCGAATCCCAGGACACCTGCGACCCGGGGCCACCGGATCGCAACGGGGTTCTCGGGGGAGCGGTATCGGGGCTCATCTCGTCGTTGACCGAGGCGAACGTGTTGTTCATCGTGCGCATGGCGGATTTGAGCACGACGCCGTTGAGCAGGGTGATCGTCAGCACCACCAGCAGCGCCACCACGATGGTCACCGACAGGCGGAACGGCGCGATCCGGTCGAGCAGTCCCACCAGGAAACTGATCAGCCAGCGGACGAACTGGCCGATTTCGACCAGCGTGAACAGCACCACGAGCGACAGGACCGCGGCGATCGGGTAGTCGTACCACTTCAGGTGCGCGACGCCCATCAGGTCGCGCACCCGGTCTTGCCAGACGTGGAACCGGATCGCCATGAGGACCATGCCGATCACGCCGACAGGGACCAGCACCGTCCACGCCCAGCGCGGGGGCGGCGGGCTGTAATTGCGGGTGCGCATGTAACGGACCAGCCAGACGGCGAAGACGCCCAGCCCATAGCCGATGGCCCCGGCGACCCCGCTGACGAGGCCCTGAAATATCGCGCCGCGTGGCAGCAGGGACGGCGTCAGCGAAAACCAAATGAAAACAAGACCGACCGCGGTGCCGGTGAAGGTGTAATGGCGCGCCCACCAAGGTCTTTCGTGCGCGGTCGGCTGGTGGGGCGTGGCGGTTTCGGGTTTGGCCTCGATTTCTGTGTTTCCCATGGTTTCCGCGGTCCCGTCGGACCCTTCGGCAACGGGCGATTCGTCTTCAGGGGCGGTCGTCGCGGAACCCGGGTCGCTCATCGAAGCGTCCTATCGGTGCGTGAAGTTGGGAGGCCGCTTCTCGATGAATGCGGCCATTCCCTCGGACTGGTCCTCGGTCGCGAAGGTCGAATGAAACAGCCTGCGCTCGTAGAGAAGTCCCTCGGACAGTGTGGATTCGAAGGCGCGGTTGACGGCTTCTTTGGCCATCCGCGCCGCCGAGCGCGACATCTTCGAAATGGTGGTGGCGACGGCCTTGGCCTCGATCAGCAAGTCGTCTGCCGGCACCACCCGCGAAACCAGGCCGCTCCGTTCGGCTTCGGCGGCGTCAATGGTGCGCCCGGTCAGGATGAGGTCCATGGCCTTGGCCTTGCCGATGGCGCGGGTCAGCCGCTGCGAACCGCCCATGCCCGGCAGCACACCGAGTTTGATCTCCGGCTGGCCGAACTTCGCCGTATCGGCGGCGATCAGCAGGTCGCACATCATGGCGAGCTCGCAGCCGCCGCCCAGCGCGTGTCCCGCGACCGCGGCGATCGTCGGGGTGCGGACGGCGGCGAGTTTGCCCCAGGTGGCGAAGAAGTCACCGCCGAACGCGTCGGCGAAGGTCAGGCCCGCCATTTCCTTGATGTCGGCACCGGCCGCGAACGCCTTTGCCGAACCGGTGACGATGATGGCGCCGATTCTGGGGTCGTCATCTAATTCGGTTGCCGCGCTGGTGACTTCGATCATCATCTGGCTGTTGAGCGCGTTGAGTGCCTGAGGGCGGTTCAGTGTGATGATCCCGACCCGCTGATCGCGCTCGACGAGGATGGTTTCGTATGTCGTGGACTCGGTCACCCAACCGCCTTTCTAGAAATTCAAGTCGTCGTCGACCGGCGCGAAATACGCCTCGACGTCAGTCGCGGTGACTTCCGCCAGCGTCGCCGGCGACCACTTCGGATTGCGATCTTTGTCAATGATCTGCGCCCGGATGCCCTCCACCAGGTCGTGTGAGCGCGCCGACGCGCTCGACACCCGATAGTCCTGGACCAGAACGTCTTCCAGTGTCTCCACTTTGGCGGCGCGACGCACCGCCTCCAGCGCCACCGATACGGCGATGGGGGAGCGGGTGGCGATCAGGTTGGCGGCGTCTTCAGCGCGTCCCGCGCCGGAACCCTGGTGACCACGCAGGGCGGCGACGATGTCCTCGACGGTGTCGCCCGCGAAGCATTGATCGATCCAATTGCGCTGTGCAGCCAGCTCACTCGGTGGCGGTTCGACGGCATGGGCGGCCAGCGCGCTCTGCACGCCGTCGTCGACGACCGCTTTGGCGAAGGCGTCCAGTTCGTCGTGCGCGACGTAGTGGTCGGCGAATCCCATTGCGATGGCGTCGGATCCGGAGAACGGCGCCCCGGTCAGGGCGGCGTACAGCCCCAGCGCACCCGGCGCCCGGGACAGCAGGAACGCCCCGCCGACGTCGGGAATGAACCCGATGCCGACCTCGGGCATTGCCACCTTTGAGGTTTCGGTCACCACGCGGACGCTCCCGTGCGCGCTGACCCCGACGCCGCCGCCCATCACGATGCCGTCCATCAACGACACGTACGGCTTGGCGAACCGGCCGATCTGGCCGTTGAGCAGGTACTCGTCACGCCAGAATTTCCGTACCTCGACGCCGTCCTTGCGGGCGCTCTCGTAGACCGCGACGACATCGCCGCCGGCGCACAACCCGCGTTCGCCGGCCCCGCACAGCACCACCGCGCGCACCGCGTCGTCGTTTTCCCACCGGCTGAGCACGGCGCTCAACGCGTCCACCATCGTCTGATTCAACGAGTTGATCGCCTTGGGGCGGTTGAGCGTGATCAACCCGACGCCGTTCTCGACCCGGGTCAGGACCTCATCGGATTCCTCAGCTTCCTGAGTCAATGCGCTAGCCTCCCAATCGCCGCCCGTCTCGACCAGCAATCTAGATCGTCACCACTGAAGCGGCACCCGCGGGTAAGGTTTATGTTTGACCGGACGACAAAAGCAGAGCCCGTTTAAATAGCCGGAAACACCGAGAAAACAGCAGGTCCGTTGGGAACCTGGGCGGCCCGCTGGTCGTTGAGCAGGTGTTCGCACAGCTCGAACCCACAGCCATTAGAGAGGATCCGACGGTGCGGGAGACAAGTAACCCGGTATTTCGTTCGCTGCCCAAGCAGAGGGGCGGATACGCGCAATTCGGCACTGGCGCCGCCCAGGGCTATTACCAGGCCGACCCCTACGCGGCTCCCTATCAGGACACCAGGGCCTCTCGTCCACTGACCATCGACGACGTCGTCACCAAGACCGGCATAACGCTGGCCGTGCTGACGGTCGCGGCGGTCGTGTCTTACTTCCTGGTGGCCTCGAACCCGGCGCTGGCTATGCCGCTGACCCTCATCGGCGCGCTCGGCGGCCTGGGGCTGGTGCTGGTCGCGACCTTCGGTCGCAAGCAGGACAACCCGGCGATCGTGCTCAGCTACGCCGTGCTCGAGGGGTTGTTCCTCGGCGCGGTCTCGTTCGTCTTCGCGAATTTCCAGGTCTCGAACGCCAACGCGGGTGCGCTGATCGGGGAGGCCGTCCTCGGCACCTTTGGGGTGTTCTTCGGGATGCTCGTGGTCTACAAGACCGGAGCCATCCGGGTCACGCCCAAGTTCACCCGGATGCTGGTCGCCGCGATGTTCGGTGTGCTGGCCCTGATGCTCGGCAACCTCGTTCTGTCGCTGTTCCATTTCAACGGCGGTGCGGGCTTGGGCCTCCGCAGCGGCGGAACGATCGCGATCATCTTCTCGCTGGTGTGCATCGCTATCGCCGCGTTCAGCTTCCTGATCGACTTCGACGCGGCCGACCAGATGATCCGCGCGGGTGCGCCGGACAAGGCGGCGTGGGGCGTCGCCCTGGGTCTCACCGTGACCCTGGTCTGGCTTTACCTCGAGATCTTGCGTCTGCTCAGTTACCTGCAAAACGACTAGCCCCGACCCTGACGGGAAAAACCGGCACGCCGCCTGGCGTGCCGGTTTTTTCGTGCTGGTGCCGGCTTTGAGTGTGCGGTGCTGGCTTTGACTGTGCGGTGGTGGTGGGACCGAACGGCGTGTCGCCGCCGTGAGCGCCCAATGAAGGCCGTCACGGCACACTCAACGGCCGGCGGATGCCCGGGGGGTGCACTCAGCCGAATGGCGGCCTAGCTCAGCCGCTCGATCACCATCGCCATGCCCTGGCCGCCGCCGACACACATGGTTTCCAGGCCCAACGTCTTGTCTTGGGTCTGCAGGTTGTTGAGCAGGGTGGTGGCGATGCGCGCGCCGGTCATGCCGAACGGGTGGCCAAGCGCGATCGCCCCACCGGACACGTTCAGCTTGTCCTCGTCCATGCCCAGCTCGCGCGCCGAGCCCAGCACCTGCACCGCGAAGGCCTCGTTGATCTCGAACAGGTCGATGTCGCCGATCGACATGCCGGCCTTGACCAACGCCTTCTTGCTCGCCTCGATCGGGCCCAGGCCCATGATCTCCGGCGAGAGGCCGCTGACCCCGGTGGACACGATGCGGGCCAGCGGCGTCAGGCCCAATTCCTTGGCCTTCGTATCGCTGGTGATCACCAGCGCGGCCGCGCCGTCGTTCAGGGGACACGCGTTGCCGGCGGTCACGGTGCCGTTGGGCCGGAACACCGGCTTGAGCTCGCTGATCTTCTCGTAGGTGGTACCCGCGCGTGGGCCGTCGTCGGTGCTGACGGTGGTGCCGTCGGGGAGGGTGACCGGGGTGATCTCGCGCTCGAAGAATCCGCTCTTGATCGCGTCCTCGGCGCGGTTCTGGCTGCGCACCCCCCAGCGGTCCTGGTCCTCGCGGCTGATGCCGGTGAGGATGGCGACGTTTTCGGCGGTCTGACCCATCGCGATGTAGACGTCGGGCAGGTTCCCGTCGGCGCGGGGATCGTGCCATTCGTCGGCGCCCGCGGCGGCGGCCGTCGAACGCTCCTGGGCATCGTCGAAAAGCGGGTTCTTGGTGTCGGGCCATGAGTCGGAGTTGCCCTTGCCGAACCGGGACACGGTCTCCACGCCCGCCGAGATGAACGCGTCGCCCTCGCCCGCCTTGATCGCGTGGAACGCCATCCGCGTGGTCTGCAGCGACGACGAGCAGTACCGGTTGACCGTGGTGCCCGGCAGGAAGTCGTACCCGAGCTCGACGGCGACGACGCGCGCCATGTTGAAGCCAGATTCGCCGCCCGGCAGGCCGCAGCCCAGGATGAGGTCGTCGATCTGGTGGGGGTTGAGCGCGGGCACCTTGTCGAGCGCGGCGCGCACCATCTGGGCGGCCAGGTCGTCGGGCCGCATGCTGACCAGCGACCCCTTCATGGCCCGGCCGATCGGCGAGCGAGCAGTTGAGACTATGACGGCTTCAGGCATGGCGGTTCCCTTTCAGCGGATGCGGGCTCGCTTCACAGGCGGGTGTCTGGTCACCCCGACGGGCTAGAACAAATCTAGTCGGTGCCGACCGGTTGAAAATCAGATGGGGCGGCCGTTCCGGGCGTCCGCCACAGCCGCGACACCACGCTGAGCCGCGTGTGGCCCTGACCGAGGACCGGCGCGAGCGCGGGCGCCGGGACGGCCGGACCGGGTAGGTCGGGTGCCGGTACGTCGGATGCCGGGCTCTCGACCCCGATGCCCAGCGCGTCGGACAGCGCGACCAGCAGCACCTCGGCGGCCAGCGCGTATGCGGCCGGCGAGGGGTGGAAGCCGTCGGCGGAGAACATCACGTCGCGTGCGGCCCGGAATCGGGGCGCCAGCAGCTGCGCCAGCGGGACCGGCACGCCGCCGGCCGCCCGGACGGCGGCCGCCTGGGCTCGCGCGAGTTGCGAAGTCCGCGCATGTGCCAGCGAACGGAGCGGTTGCGGGATGGCGCTGATGACCCCCAGATCCGGGCAGGTGCCGACGACCACCAACGCCCCGCGGGCGTGCAACTTGCGCACCGTCACGGCCAGCCGTTGCGCCGACTGGCTGATCCCGTTGAGGGCGGTCACGTCGTTGGCCCCCAGCATCATCACTGCCACGTCCGGCGGCGGTCCGGCCACGAACATCGCATCGACCTGACCGGCGACACCCTTCGAGGTGGCGCCGACGATGGCCTTGGTGCTCAGGCGGATCACCATTCCGGTCCGCTCGGCCAGTCCGCGCGCGATCAGCACGCCGGGCACTTCCTCGGCGCTCACGCAGCCGTACCCGGTGGCCGTCGAGTCGCCGAAGATCATGAGGTGCATGTCGGCGGCCATGCCGCGCTGCCACCGCTGCACCGGCCCGCCGCCGCCCGCGTACACGCCGTCGGCGCGCGGCGGGATGTCCCAGGACTTCGGAATGACAGTGCGCGTCTGCGCCGCCTGGCCAGCCAGCAGGTTGCGTGCGCCGAGATAGGCCGTACCCGTCGAGGCGAGCGCTCCCGCTGTGGCCAGGGCGATCGCCGAACGACGCGGCACCCTTATGGTCACGGAATCAGTTTAGATCGGCTTGGGTGTTTGCGCGGGCCGCTGACAAACAATGTGGTCACGTTGTGAATCAAATGTGGTATCAAATCAGATTCTTCAAACGTTCTAGTCAGAAGGCCTGTCAAGCTAAGTTCAAGGGGTTGGCTGAACGCCCTGGAGTTTGGGCTGAACCAGACGCTTGGCTGCCTCGTCACATGCTGTATCGCACTACAACGGCGTAGGAAGTGTTGAGCATGACCGCACCTAGCAAGGTATCCGGTTCCCCCCGGAATACCGTTCGGCCACATGAGGTCTTCAAGCGACGTAGAGTTGAGGCACGCAGATTTGCAATCAGCGACGGCGCGCCGGTCGAGGTACTCGAGTCCGGTCCCAGCGTTGCTGCACGGGTAGCCAACCTCGCGTCACGGCTGACGATCCGGCCGGTTCTGGCCGTCGGCAGCCACGCTCCCGACTTGCCGTGGCCGTGGGGTCTGATCGACGTCGCGGCCCGGGTTCTGCTCCCGGCGTCCGCCACCGTCCGCGAGACGGTGAACTTGCCCAATGCTTCCGCGCAGCTCGTGCGCGCCCCCGGAGTGCTGCCCGCGGATGGCACCCGCCGGATGGTTGTCTACCTGCACGGCGGCGCGTTTTTGACTTGTGGAGCAAACTCACACGGCCGGCTGGTCGAGACGCTGTCGAAGTTTGCTGACTCACCCGTGCTGGTCGTCAACTACCGGCTGTTGCCCAAGCACTCGGTCGGGATGGCCCTCAACGACTGCCACGACGCCTACCGCTGGTTGCGCGAGCGCGGCTACCAGCCGGACCAGATCGTGCTGGCCGGTGACTCCGCGGGCGGGTATCTTGCGCTGGCCTTGGCACAACGCCTCCAGGAGGAAGGTGAAGAGCCGGCGGCGCTGGTAGCGATCTCGCCGCTGCTGCAGCTAGCAAAGGAATGCAAGCAGGCGCACCCCAACATCAAGAGCGACGCGATGTTCCCCGCGAACGCGTTTGACGCGCTCATCGAGTTGGTTGCTAGCGCGGCCGAAAAGAACATCGTCGGCGGCAAACCCGAAGAAATCTACGAGCCCTTGGAGCACATCAAGCCCGGCCTGCCGCGGACGCTCATCCACGTTTCCGGATCCGAGGTGTTGCTGCACGATGCGCAGTTGGCGGCGTCGCGGCTGGCGGCGGTCGGTGTGCCGGCGGAGGTGCGGGTCTGGCCCGGTCAGGTCCACGACTTCCAGCTGGCCGCGCCGCTGGTGCCGGAGGCGATCCGGTCGTTGCGCCAGATCGGCGACTACATCCGCGAAGCCACCGGCTAGCGCCCAGCCCCGGCCGGCGAGTGGGTGTGCGCCGCGCGAAACCGCCTGAGACGATGAACGTATGCGGATCGCGCAGCACATCAGTGACCTCATCGGTGGAACGCCGCTAGTTCGGCTGAACTCCGTCGTCCCCGACGGCGCGGGCACGGTGGCGGCCAAGGTCGAATACCTCAACCCCGGCGGTAGCTCGAAGGACCGGATCGCGGTGAAGATGATCGACGCCGCCGAGGCCGGCGGCCTTCTCAAGCCCGGGGGCACCATCGTCGAACCCACTTCGGGCAACACCGGCGTGGGCCTCGCCCTGGTCGCCCAGCACCGCGGGTACAAGTGCGTGTTCGTCTGTCCCGACAAGGTCAGCGAGGACAAGCGCAACGTGCTGCTCGCCTACGGCGCGGAGGTCGTCGTGTGCCCGACGGCGGTGCCGCCCGACCACCCGGACAGCTACTACAGCGTCTCCGACCGGCTCGTCGAAGAGATCGACGGGGCCTGGAAGCCCGACCAGTACGCCAACCCGGAGGGACCGGCCAGCCACTACGCGACCACCGGGCCGGAGATCTGGGCCGATACCGACGGCAAGATCACCCATTTCGTGGCCGGCATCGGCACCGGCGGGACGATCACCGGCGCGGGCCGCTACCTCAAGGAGGTGTCCGGCGGCCGGGTCCGCATCATCGGCGCCGACCCCGAAGGCTCGGTGTACTCGGGCGGCAGCGGGCGGCCCTACCTGGTGGAGGGCGTCGGCGAGGACTTCTGGCCGGAAGCGTACGACCGCACGGTGCCCGACCAGATCATCGCGGTGTCGGACTCCGACTCGTTCAACATGACCAGGCGGCTGGCCCGCGAGGAGGCGATGCTGGTCGGCGGGTCGTGCGGGATGGCGGTGGTCGCCGCGCTCAAGGTCGCCGAGGAAGCCGGACCCGACGCGCTGGTCGTCGTGCTGCTGCCCGACGGCGGCCGCGGCTATCTGTCGAAGATCTTCAACGACGCCTGGATGTCGTCGTACGGATTCCTGCGGAACAGGCTGGACGGCTCGATCGAGCAGCCCACGGTCGGCGACGTGC
>NZ_JAOPWB010000196.1 GCF_025965855.1 Mycobacterium sp.
GGGCCGCGCCCACCGACACCCGGCCAACCTGCGGCGCTGGCCGCTGACGGCCGCCGAAGCGGCGTTGCGCGCGGCGCGCGCCTCCTCGGTCCTCGATGGCGGTCCGGTGCGGCTCGACGATTTGGCGGACGCCGCGCAGGTGAGTGAGCCGGTGTTCGGCGGGGCGCTGCGGGTGGCCCAGGCGCTGGAGGGTGGGGGAGGGCCCCTGGTCGGGATATGGCAACGGGCGCCGCTGCAGGCGCTGGCCCGCCTCCACGTGCTCGCGGCGGCCGACCAGGTCGACAACGATCGGCTGGGGCGCCCGCGGGCCGATGCCGAAATTGGGCCGCGCCTGGAGTTGCTGGGGGAGCTGGTGACCGGCCGCACGTCTGCGCCGGCGCCGGTGGTGGCCGCGGTCGCGCACGGGGAGCTGCTGACGCTCAAGCCGTTTGGCAGCGCGGACGGCGTGGTGGCCCGAGCGGTGTCGCGGCTGGTGACGATCGCCAGCGGACTGGACCCGCACGGGTTGGGGGTGCCCGAGGTGAGTTGGATGCGGCAGCCGGCGGATTATCGCGACGCCGCACGGGGATTCGCCGACGGCACACCGGACGGTGTCGGCGCCTGGCTGGTGCTGTGTTGCCGGGCGCTGCAGGCCGGTGCGCAGGAGGCTTTGGCGATCGCCGAATCGCTACCGAATCGGTAGCCGACGGGCACCGAACCGGCGCCAAAAAATATGTTTCACAAATGTAAAGCGGGCGACGTCCCGAAATATTCGGTCCGCCGCCCGCTAGCACGGAACTCGGTTACCAAGCGTGCATTTCTGGGCTGCGTGGGTTGGCCTCGGCGATCTTGCGACGCTTCCGGCTGCGACCCCACCCAAAGGGCTGTCGACGCCATCCACTTTTCGCAATTACGCAGGCCCGCAACACTTCTGCCATTATCGCGGCTATGACTCCGCGTGGGTGCCGGGTTCCGTGCTGGGCGCCCGGTTCGGGAGAACGATCCTTCTCTTCCGGATCGACCTAGGCCTCACCGGGCTTCCGTGGTTCCTTTGTACTACTAGACCCCTAGCACAGCAAGGCCTAAATACGAAGCAAAAATCTCTCGCGCGAATTGCATGTTTGCTGCGCCGCTAAAAGGCAAAGCGGCGCAGCAACGAGTAGGTCACCGCGCCGGCGGCGAGCGCGGTGACGCCCACCGCGGCGGTGGTCGCGATCGCGGCGCCCGACGGTGCCGAGATTCGGTCGCGCAGCGACACCGGGCGGGAGAACATCAAGACGGGCCAACCGCGCTCGGTGGCTTCTTTGCGCAAGCCGCGGTCGGGATTGACCACGCTGGGGTGGCCGACGGCCTCGAGCATCGGCAGGTCGGTGATCGAGTCGGAGTAGGCGTAGCAGTGCTCGAGCGGATAACCCTCGCGCGCGGCCAGTTCGCGGATCGCTTGCACCTTGCCTTCGCCGTAGCAGTAGAACGCGATCTCGCCGGTGTACTTGCCGTCGTCGACCACCATCCGGGTCGCCATCGCGTGTGTGGCACCGAGCGCCCGGGCGATGGGGGCCACGATCTCTTCTCCGGACGCCGAGACGACGACGACGTCGCGGCCGCACAGCTTGTGAGCGGCGATGAGGTCCGCGGCTTCGGCGAACACCAGCGGGGTCATGATGTCGTGCAGCGTTTCGTTGACGATCGACTTGACCTGTTCCACGTCCCAACCGGTGCACATGTTGGTCATGTGGATGCGCATCCGGTCCATCTGGTCATGATCGGCGCCGGAGAGCAGAAAGATGAACTGGGCGTAGCTGGACTTGAGCACGGCGCGTCGGTTGAGCAGTCCTTGGCTGAAGAAGGGTTTGCTGAAAGCCAGCGTGCTGGACTTGGCGATGATGGTCTTGTCTAGGTCGAAGAAGGCGGCAGTACGGGCGCGGGGAGCCGCGGTTGCAGGTGTTTCCGATGAGGTTTGCTGCCGCGCGGCCGAGTCGGAGACGGTCACTGAACCAGCATAGGTCGCTAGTCCGACGCCGCCGCGAGGTTGGGCCCAAAACGGCCGCTCATGACGCTCTGAAGAACATACCGTCGGTATTTTTGCGGCTCAACGCACTTTTCGATGGAACAGCTACTTGCGTTAGTGCGGACTGTCATGTGTATAGTAAGAATTACTCGGCCTGAGCCGAGGGTGCATCAGCCCGACCCCCCGGGGCTGATACACGACGACCCTCGCCTCCTCCCCCCCTGGCGGGGGTCGTCCCTTTTCTGGGGTAAGTTTTTTCCGCGGTTAGGCGTCGAGCCACCGGCTGGTGCGCGTTGCGGAGACGGTGTCCTCCCCGTCGGGGGTGAGCTCCCGGCCCCGCGTTTGTACACACTCGCGTCTCTATTCACAAATCCGGCTTTGGGACTGGTGTGCCAAGGTCACGGCCCCGCAGGGTGAGTGGGTGACTAGCACCATCCGCCCGAAAGCGGCGGGTACTTCGGGCGTGCTGGCGGTGTTGACGGATCCGGAGTTGCGCGACGAACTGGATCGGGTGGCCGCCGCGGTCGGCGTTCGGGTGGTCCACGCGGGCGGGTCCGCGGTGAGCCGGAAGACATGGTCGGCGGCCGCGGCGGTGGTGCTGGACGAGGCGGCGGCGGATCGGTGCGGGCGGGCGGCGCTGCCGAGACGCGCCCACGTCAGCGTCGTGACGGTCGCCGAACCCGCGACGGCGACCTGGGCGGCGGCGGTCGCGGTCGGCGCCCAACATGTGCTGAAGCTGCCCGACAGAGAGCGCGAATTGATTCGTGAGCTCGCCGAGGCCGGCGAAGCCGCGCGCGATGACGGCCCGCGCGGTGAGGTCGTCGCCGTCATCGGGGGCTGCGGCGGGGCCGGCGCGTCGTTGTTTGCGGTCGCCGTTTCGCAAGCCGCCGGCGAAGCGCTCCTGGTGGACCTCGACCCGTGGGGCGGCGGCATCGATCTGCTCGTGGGCGGCGAGGGCACACCGGGCGTGCGCTGGCCGGATTTGGCGTTGCAGGGCGGACGGCTCAACTGGTCGGCCGTGCGCGAGGCGCTGCCGCGGCTCGGCGGAATCAGCCTGCTGTCCGGCACTCGCCGCGGGTACGAGCTGGGCGGTGCGCCGGTGGACGCCGTCATCGATGCCGGGCGCCGCGGTGGGGTCACCGTGGTCTGCGATCTTCCCCGTCGTCTCACCGATGCAGCGCAAGCCGCGCTGGATGCCGCCGATCTCGTCGTCGTGGTCACCCGCTGCGACGTGCGGGCGTGCGCGGCGACCGCGGCCATCGCCCCGGTGCTCGCCGCGACCAATCCCAATCTCGGGCTGGTCGTGCGGGGCCCGTCGCCCGGCGGATTGCGGGCGGCCGAGGTCGCCGACATCACCGGCCTGCCGCTGCTCGCGTCGATCAGAGCGGAGCCGCAACTGGTCCGGCAGCTGGAGCGCGGTGGCCTGCGGTTGGGACGGCGTGGTCCGCTCACCGAGGCGGCTCGCCGGGTGCTCGCCGTCCTGCCCGCGGGATCGGGGCGCAAGGGCAGCGCGGCATGAGCGGCTCACTGATTGAACGGGTCCGCGAGCGGCTGGCATCCGAATCCGTCCCGCTGCGACCCAGCGTGGTGGCCGCCGCGATCCGGGCCGAGTCCGGCGGGATGCTCGGGGATACCGAGGTCCTCGCCAATCTCCGGGTGTTGGAAACCGAGCTGACCGGTGCCGGCATCCTCGAACCGCTGTTGTGCGCGGACGGCACCACCGACGTCCTGGTCACCGCGCCCGACGCGGTCTGGGTCGACGACGGAAACGGTCTGCGGCGCAGCAGCATTCGTTTCGCCGACGAGGCGGCGGTTCGGCGGCTGGCGCAGCGGCTGGCATTGGCCACCGGTAGGCGTCTCGACGACGCGCAGCCCTGGGTGGACGGCCAGCTGACCGGCATCGGTGCCGGAGGGTTCGCGGTGCGGTTGCATGCGGTGCTGCCGCCCATCGCGGCCGGCGGCACCTGCTTGTCGTTGCGCGTGTTGCGGCCGGCCACTCAGGATTTGGCGGCCCTGACCGCGGCCGGCGCGATCGATCCCCATGCCGGCGCGCTGATTGCCGATGTCATCGCGGCCCGGTTGGCGTTCCTCGTGTGCGGGGGCACCGGTGCGGGCAAGACGACGTTGCTCGCCGCGATGCTGGGCGCCGTGCCGCCCACGGAGAGGATCGTGTGCGTCGAGGATGCCGCCGAGCTGGCGCCGCGGCATCCGCATCTGGTCAAGCTGGTGGCGCGGTGCCCCAACGTCGAAGGCGTCGGCGAGGTCCCGGTGCGTGAACTCGTCCGGCAGGCGTTGCGGATGCGGCCCGACCGCATCGTGGTCGGCGAGGTCAGGGGCGCCGAAGTGGTCGATTTGCTGGCGGCGCTGAACACCGGCCACGACGGCGGCGCGGGCACGGTGCACGCCAACAATCCGGGCGAGGTTCCCGCCCGCCTCGAAGCGTTGGGCGCCCTGGGCGGCCTCGGCCGGGCGGCACTGCACAGCCAGCTCGCCGCGGCGGTGCAGGTTCTGCTGCACGTGGCGCGCGACCGGACCGGTCGGCGCCGGCTGGGCGAGATAGCCGTGCTGCGCCAGGTTGATGGGCGGGTGCGGGCGGTCACCGCGTGGCATGTCGACCGCGGCACGACCGACGACGCGGGGGATCTGCATCGCCTGCTGCGAAGCCGGATGTCGGCATGAACGGCCTCACCGTTGCCGCCCTGCTGTTATCGGTTGCGCTGCTGGTGCTTCCGTCGTCGCCGCGGCGCCGGTTGCCGACGCCGGCGCGTGTTCGGCGGCCCGTGGCCGGCCGGGGTGGGGCGGCTTGCGTTGCCGCGTGCGGCCTCGTGGCCGCCGCCGTCCTGCTGCCCCTGACGGCGGTCCTCGCCGCTGGGATAGTGGGCGCGACGGCAAGCCTGCGTTACCGTCGGCGCCGCCGTATCCGGCGGGCCTCGCACGAGGGCCGAACGCTGGAAACCGCCCTCGACGTGCTGGTCGGTGAGCTGCGTGTGGGCTCGCACCCGGTGCGCGCGTTCCGCATCGCCGCCGCCGAAACCGTAGGGGCGGTTGCCGTGTCGTTGCGGGCGGTTTCGGCGCGGGCCAGATTGGGCGCCGACGTCACGGCCGGCCTGCGGGCCGCCGCAGGATCGTCGGCGCAGCCCGCGCAGTGGGATCGGCTCGCGGTGTGCTGGCGGCTGGCCAATGACCAGGGGCTGGCGATAGCCACCCTGATGCGCGCCGCGCAACGCGATATCGCCGAACGGCAACGCTTTTCGGCGCGCGTATCCTCCAGCATGGCCGGGGCTCGCGCCACCGCGACGATACTGGCGGGCCTGCCGGTGCTCGGCGTGCTGTTGGGTCAACTGATCGGGGCGCGACCGCTGAGCTTTCTGTTGAGTGGGCACGCCGGTGGATGGCTGCTAGTCGTGGGATCCCTGTTGGCCTGCGGCGGGCTGCTGTGGTGCGACCGCATCACCGATCGGATCGAGGCGTGAGCCGCGCCGGCGCGATGATGCGGTGGGGGCACCGCCCGCTTGCGGGGGACGAAGCGATGAGGAGAAGCGGCGCATGACGACGGCGGCGGTGCTGCTGGCCGTGGCGCTCTGGATCGGCCCCGGCCCATCGGCGGTGCGGGCGCGTGCGGGTATCCCGTCAGGGGCTGATCGGCGCGGGAAGGTGCTGGCGGGGCAGCGCCGTGGGCCGGACCCGCTGGAGGTCGCCTCCAGCCTCGACGTGCTGGCCGTGTGCCTGGAAGCGGGCATGGCGGTGTCGACGGCCGCGGCCGCGACCGCCCCGTCCGCACCACCGAAGCTGGCCCGGGTGTTGCGCCGCGCCGCGGATCTGCTGGCGCTGGGCGCGGATCCCGCAGTGGCGTGGTCGATTTCGCCGGATCCGCCGGCCGGCTCGGCCGACGCGCAAATCGATGCGCTGCTGCGGTTGGCGCGGCGCTCGGCTTCCTCGGGCGCGGCGCTGGCCCGCGGCGTCGCCGAATTGGCCGACCAATCCCGCCACGAAGCCGCGCACGCGGCCGCCGCGGCGGCCGAGCGGGCCGGGGTCCTGATCGCCGGACCGCTCGGTCTCTGTTTTTTGCCTGCGTTTGTGTGCCTGGGCATCGTCCCGGTGGTGGCGGGGCTGGCCGGTGACGTCTTGCAGTCAGGCCTGCTGTGAAAGGAAAGGAAGGCTTCAATGGTCAAGATGATCAACATGTTTCGCGCATTCCTGGCGCGCGTAGCCGTGCTGGCGACCGACGAGTCGGGCATGTCCACGGTCGAATACGCCATCGGCACGATAGCGGCGGCCGCGTTCGGCGCGATCCTCTACACCGTCGTCACCGGCGATTCCATCGTCTCGGCGCTGACCAACATCATCGGTCGCGCGCTCAACACCAAGGTCTAGCGGGTTGTGCGGGCGCGAGCACCGTTGAGGCGGCGCTGGCGATCACCACGCTGGTCGTGGTGCTGGTGCTGTGCCTGGCCGGTGTCACCGCGGTGTCGATGCAGGTGCGCTGCGTCGACGCCGCCCGCGAGGCGGCCCGGCTGGCGGCGCGTGGCGACGATCGTTCGGCGCTCGACGCGGCGCGCCGCATCGCGCCCGCCGGGTCGCGGGTCCAGGTGCGCCGCGACGGTGATTTCCTCGTTGCCACCGTGGTTGCGCACTCAAAACTGTTGCCTTCGCTGGACATTGCGGCCAAGGCGGTCGCGGCGGCCGAGCCCCAGGGATGATCGTGGCTCGGCGACGGTACTTGCTGCCGCGATGGTCGTGGTGCTGCTGTGGGCCACCGGGGCGGGCGCGTATCTCGGCTCGGCGGTGGTGGCACGTCATCGTGCGCAGGCCG
>NZ_JAOPWB010000219.1 GCF_025965855.1 Mycobacterium sp.
GGGCCTCGATGATCCGCGACGGCCTGGCGATGCGCCACGGCAAGGAGCTGAGCTGGTCGCAGGTGGTGATGTCGGCCAACACCCCGATGCTGCTCAAGGCGGGGCTGGTCGAGGGCAACACCGAGGCCGGCGTGCTGGCGTCCGGCCAGGTGGCCGGCATCCTCGACGACTTGCCCTCGTGCGCCGAGCTGATCGAATCGATCGTTCACGACGCGATCGAACACCTGCGGGCGGCGTCTGCGCTGGTGGACGCTAGCCCCGCACGCCGAGGGTGAATCTGACGACGCGACACGCGGCCGTTGAACCGTCGCGTGTTTCACACTCGGCGTCGGCGGGCGGCGTGATCCCTGCGGGTCAAGGAGGCGCAGAGCAACCTGCGCCAGCCATTTAGCATATGCCTAACTCTCGCACGTATTAAGCTATAATCTTCATATGGCCACGCTGAAGGAATCACCTTCAATCCGCGCAACTGTGATCGGCGACGTGGTGGGATCCAGGCGCGCCGGCGACCGGCCCGGACTGCACCGACGCGTCGCCGCCGCCCTGCGCCAGGTCGCCGGCGGTGCGCTCGACCCACCCGCCTTCACCGTCGGCGACGAGTTTCAGGGCAGCTACCCCACCGTCGGTGCTGCCATAGACGCGGCCCTTACGGTGCGTCTACTGCTTGCGCCTGAGGTCGATGTCCGATTCGGTATCGGCTGGGGCACGGTCACCATCCTCGACGCCGACGCGCGAATCCAGGACGGGCCCGGCTGGTGGACGGCCCGAGACGCCATCCAGCAGACCGCGGAGGCTCAGCGCCAGCCCGGGTTCACGCTGGTGCGCACCACGTTCCGAGCGGACGGCGACACGCGCAGCGACGCGGCCGCGGTCAACGCGGCCCTGATTTGTCGGGACCATCTGCTTGGATCGCTCGATGAAAGATCGTTGCGGATTGTGAGGGGCTTGATGACAGGCCGAACCAAGAAAGAGCTCGCCGAGGCCGAGGGCATCAGCCCGTCGGCGGTGTCCCAGCGCGCGAGCCGAGATGGTTTGGATCTGATTGTCCTTGCCAGCCAATATCTTCGGAGTCTGCCGTGAGCGCCGTCGCGGTCTTTCTGGTGGCGCTTGGAGTCGCCGACCTGTGCCGGCGAGCGGCCCGCGCGGTATGGCCGCCGCTGGTAATCGGACCGGTCGTGGTGGTGGTGTGTGCGACGCTGGGTTCCCTGTGGCATGGCGGCGACATCGCGCTGATCGTGCTGACGGCCACTACGGCAGTCGTCTGGGAGTGGCTATGCCTGCGCAGCGAGCGCAGCGGCCGGCAGCAAGTGGCCCCGCTGGCCGTGTTCGGCGCCACGCTGGCGCTGCTGGCGGCGTTGTCCGGATGGTCCTCGACGGTCGGCGGCGTCATCTCGCGCTGGTCCGCCTGGGTACACCTGCCGCTCAATCACGTCACCCCCACCCGGCTGCTGATGATCGTGGGTGTGGTCCTGTTCCAGTTCGCCACCGCAAATCAGCTGGTGCGCCTCGTGCTTGGCTGCGTGGGCGCGGTGCGGCCGGCCGGCGAGCCGCAGCCGTCGGACCGGCTCAAGGGCGGCCGGCTGCTGGGACCGATGGAACGCCTGCTGATCCTGAGCCTTGGCGTCGGCGGCCAGGTGGCCGCGGCCAGCGCCGTCGTCGCCGCCAAGGGGATCATCCGCTTTCCCGAGTTGAGCGCCCAAAAGGGCCGCGATGGCGGGGTCGGCATAGACGAGGTGACCGAGTACTTCCTGGTCGGTAGCTTCGCGAGTTGGCTGCTGGCGCTCGGTGGCATCGGGCTGGTCCTGGCAACCCCGTAACCGCATCGCCGAGTGTGAACGATACGACGCGACGACGCGTCGTGGATTTCACACTCGGCGCGGCAAAAGGGTTAGAGGCGCTCGATGACCGTGACGTTGGCCGTGCCGCCACCCTCGCACATCGTCTGCAGACCGTAGCGGCCGCCGATGCGCTCGAGCTCGTTGAGCATGGTGGTGAACAGCTTGGCCCCGGTCGCGCCCAGGGGATGACCGAGGGCGATCGCACCGCCGTTGGGGTTGACCTTTTCCGGGTCCGCCTTGATCTCCTTGAGCCACGCCAGTACCACCGGCGCGAACGCCTCGTTGATCTCGACGGTGTCGATGTCTTCGATTGAGAGCCCGGTCTTTTCCAGCGCGTAGCGGGTGGCCGGAATGGGCCCGGTCAGCATGAACACCGGGTCGGCGGCGCGGGCGCTGATGTGGTGGATGCGGGCCCTGGGTTTCAGCCCGTGATCGTTGACGGCCCGCTCGGAAGCCAGCAGCACCGCACTTGCGCCGTCTGAGATCTGGCTGGCCATCGCCGCCGTCAGTCGGCCGCCCTCGACGAGTGTCTTCAGGCCTGCCATCTTCTCCAGCGACGACTCGCGCGGGCCCTCGTCGACCCGGAACGGCCCGGATTCGGTTTCCACCGTGATGATTTCGTTGTCGAAGTGTCCGCCACGGATGCCCGCGAACGCACGCTCGTGGCTGGTCAGCGCGTACTGCTCCATCTCTTCGCGCGACAGGTTCCACTTCTCGGCGATCAGCTCCGAGCCGCGGAACTGCGAGATCTCCTGATCGCCGTACCGGTGCAGCCACTGCTTGGATTCGCTTGTGGGCGAGCTGAATCCGAACTGCTCGCCGACGGTCATAGCCGACGAGATCGGGATCTGGCTCATGTTCTGCACGCCGCCGGCCACGATGAGGTCGGCCGTACCGGCCATGATCGCCTGCGCGCCAAAGGAAATCGCCTGCTGGCTGGAGCCGCACTGCCGGTCCACGGTGACGCCGGGAACCTCTTCGGGATAACCGGCGGCCAGCCACGAGAGCCGGGCGATGTTGCCCGCCTGCCCACCGATGGCGTCGACACAACCGGCGATCACATCGTCGACCGCGGCGGGATCGACGTCGACCCGGTCGAGCAGTCCGCGCCAGCCCAGGGCACCAAGGTCGACGGGATGAATCCCGGCCAGTGCGCCATTGCGCTTGCCGACCGCGGTACGCACAGCGTCGATGACATAGGCCTGAGAAAACGCAGCCATCTTTCAGACTCCTTCTTTGGTGATCCCACCAAGAACGATGGCGAGATATTGCTGACCCACCTGCTGTGCGGTGAGCGGTCCGCCGGGTTGATACCAGCGCACCGACACCCAGGTGGTGTCACGGATGAATCGGTAGACAAGGTCGACGTCGAGGTCGGGCCGGAAGTAGCCCTCGTCGACGCCCTGATTGAGCACCTCGACCCACATCTTGCGTTGTTGGCGGTTCATGTCCTCGATGTAGGAGAACCGGGGCTGCGACAGTAGCCGTTTGGCCTCGTCCTGATAGATGACGACCTGCGCGTGGCGATCCTCGATCGCCTCGAACGACGCCATGAACAGCCCCTTGAGCCGCTCCAACGGATTGGCCTCGCTGTCCACGATCTCGCGGTAGCGGACGAACAGCCAGTCCAGGAAACCGCGCAGCAGCTCGTCGACCATCTCCTCTTTGGAGGAGAAATGGTGGTACAGACTCCCGGACAGAATGCCCGCGCCGTCGGCGATGTCGCGCACGGTGGTGGCGCGCAGACCCCGCTCGGCGAACATGGTCGCGGCGAGTTCTAGCAACTCGTTCCGCCGGCTGTTCGCCTGACCGGTCACTCGGTCCATCCGACCAGGGTATCAACCAAGCGCTTGCTCGGCGAACGGAC
Organism: Mycobacterium sp.; assembly: GCF_025965855.1. Taxonomy (GTDB): domain Bacteria; phylum Actinomycetota; class Actinomycetes; order Mycobacteriales; family Mycobacteriaceae; genus Mycobacterium. The sequence goes on from NZ_JAOPWB010000219.1 coordinate 3,706, forward strand.
CCGGCGGCGGCGAGCATCCCGGTGGAAAGTCGAAATTCGCCCTGCCAACGTGGCAGCGCCCTCGCATTGCGGAATTGACCAATATGGGCGACCGATCGCCGACGCCAGGTGGACGCGACGCCAATTCCCACCGCTTAGTCGGGCACCGGTCGCTTCGGGAAGCGGTCGGTGAAACGGTAAGAGGCCAACCACGGTGGATTTTGCGGTCCTGATATTCACGGTGCGGGCTCGGCACCGATTCCCGAAGCGTCGATGGCCTGGAATGGCGTGGCTTTTCGAGTCCGGTTCGGCGGCGTCGTCGTTTCCGCGGTGACTTCGGGGGTCGAAGCGGCCTCATAAATCTGCAGGGTTTGCGTCGCTGTCAATTATCTCGCCAAGGGGTAAAGAGCCAGTCCAGGCGTCACGAACTAAAGGCTCCGGAGAGGATGCGAAGGTCGGCGGCCATCTCCCGCGCGGCGATGGCCTCCAGCCTGTGCTGGCCAACTTGTCACCACAACACCTGGTGGATCATGAAGTATCTGGACGAATTTTGCGAAATCCCCACGCACTCTCGTGCGTCGCCGTAATGTCCGGGAAGTTCTCGACTGCTCAACCAACGACGACTGAGACTTTCGGGAGGTCAACGGTCATGAGTTTCTTAGTGCTACCGCCAGAAATCAATTCCTTAAAAATGTTCATCGGGGCGGGTTCGGCGCCGATGCTTGACGCGGCGGCGGCCTGGGAAGGGCTGGCCTCCGAATTGGGATCGGCGGCATCATCGTTTTCGTCGGTGACCTCCGGACTGGCCGGTCAGTCGTGGCAGGGCCCGGCCTCTCAGGCGATGACGGCCGCGGCCGCCCCGTACGCGGGGTTTCTGAGCGCGGCGTCAAGCCAAGCTCAGGGGGCAGCCAGCCAGGCGCGGGCGGTGGCGAGCGCGTTTGAGGCTGCGCGCGCCGCGACGATCCATCCGTTAGCGGTGGCGGCTAACCGCAATGTGTTCGTTCAATTGGTTCAGTCGAACTTCTTGGGGTTCAATGCGCCGGCGATCATGGCAGCCGAATCCCAGTACGAGGAAATGTGGGCGGCGGATGTCTCGGCGATGGTGGGCTATCACGGGGGGGCCTCGGCGGCGGCCGCGTCGTTGATTCCCATCCCGGCCGGCCTTCAGCAGTTCCTGCAGACCCTGCCCAACTTCGGCATTGGCAACATCGGCAACGCCAACGTGGGCAACGGCAACAAAGGCAGCGGCAACGTTGGTAGCGGCAACACCGGCAGTTCCAACCTGGGTGGCGGGAACGCCGGCAACAACAACATCGGCAGCGGCAACCGCGGTAACGGCAACTTCGGCTCCGGAAACAGCGGCCTCGGAAACATCGGCTTGGGCAACACCGCCAGCAGCCTCACCACGGGCTACAACATGGGCATGGGCAACACCGGCAACAACAACACCGGGTTAGGCAACACCGGTAACGGAAACTGGGGCGGCGGAAACAAGGGGAATAGCAACATTGGATTCGGGCTCACCGGTAACAATTTGGTCGGTGTCGGGGGTGCAAATTACGACACGGCGACTGGCCAATTCCATTTTGACGGCCTCAACTCGGGCACCGGCAACATCGGCTTCGGGAACTCCGGCTCCAACAACATCGGCTTCTTCAACTCGGGCAGCGGCAACGTCGGCCTCTTCAGTTCGGGCATCAACCAGCTCAACCCCGGCAGCATCAACAGCCTGGGCATCGGGAATACGGGGACCGGCGGCATCGGCATCGGAAACTCGGGTCTTGGGAACTTCGGCATTGGGAACGGGGGCGAACTCAACACCGGATTCGGCAATTCGGGCGCTTTCAACACCGGTTATGGAAACGCTGGTTCGTTCAACACGGGCTTCGATAACTCGGGGAGCACCAATACCGGCAACGGGAACTCGGGCAGCGTAAACACGGGCTTCTGGAATTCGGGCAACGTGAACACCGGCTTTGGGGCCACCACCGACAGCGGCGCCACTAACTCGGGCTTCAACAACACAGGCACCGGGATCTCTGGCTTCAACAACACGGCCACCGGCGCGGGCGGGGCAGTCTCCGGCTTTGGAAACACGGCCAGCGGCGGCAACTTCGTAAACGGCGAGATGTCGGGCTTCTTCAACACCGGCGTCCCGAAGAGCGTGTTCCCTGGCGCGACCGCTAGCGGCCTGAGCTCTGGCTTGTTCAACACGGGCACCCTGATCTCGGGCCTCTTCAGCCTGGAGTCCGCTCTGTCCTGATGAGTTAGCCAGGCGGCTGAAGGGTCGTCCGGGCCGATTGCGAAGCGGTGGGCAGTGCCTAGGTCGGCGTTCGAGTGCTGCCCTAATACTGACAAGTCCCTGACACCGCGACAGACGCCACTCGTCGGCTAGTTGCGCTCCAACGGTCCGCGGCTTACCCGGGTTTTGGCAGCACCGTTCCGAGTGCCGCCGCTCCCGCGATTCAGGAGAACTACGCCGCTTTTCGAAAGCACCGGTCTCACGGGCCTGTTTAGCGTCGCTCGGGCGTTGCCGTGACCCTTCGACTCACGGGTGCTGACTGGATACCGAAATCACCTCGCCGGTCAGGTAACTCGAGTAGTCGCTCGCCAGAAACGCGATGGTGGCCGCAACTTCCCAGGGCTCGGCGGCACGGCCGAAGGCCTCACCGGCCGACAGTCGGTCGAGCAGGTCGGGCGATGTCGTCTTGTCGAGGAACTTGTGCCGGGCGATGCTCGGGGACACCGCGTTGATGCGGACGCCGTACTCGACGGCTTCCATTGCGCTGCACCGGGTTAACGCCATCACCCCGGCCTTGGCCGCGGCGTAGTGCGACTGCGAGTGCTGGGCGCGCCAGCCCAGCACGCTCGCGTTGTTGACGATCACGCCGCCGTGCGACGCCTCGCGGAAGTACCGCAGCGCCGCGCGGGTGGCCCGGAACACCGACGTCAGCGTGACATCCAGGACGCGGTCCCACTCGTCGTCGGTCATGTCGGCTACCGGCGTCTGCCCACCGAGTCCGGCGTTGTTGACCAGCACATCGATGCGCCCCAGGCGCGCGGTAGTCGAGTCGATCAGGGCGTCGACCTGGACGCTGGACGTCACGTCGCACACCACCTTCTCGACACGGCCCAGCCCCAGCGCGGACAGCTCGTCGGCGGTCTCCCCCAGCCGTCGCTCGTGGTGGTCGGAGACGACGACGTCGGCGCCCTCGGCCAGCGCCCGACGGGCGGTCGCCGACCCGATGCCGGTGCCTGCCGCCGCGGTGACGACGACCACCTTGCCTTCCAGAAGCCCATGTCCGGCAATCTCTTTCGGGGCTTCGGACAGACTCATCCTTTTACCTCTCGCGGTAAGCCGAGCACTCGCTCGGCGATGATGTTGCGCTGGATCTCGTTGGACCCGCCGTAGATCGTATCGGCGCGGGTAAACAGGAACAGGCGCTGCCATTCGTCGAGTTCCCCGTCGGACAACGTCAGCCCGGGCCTGCCGATCACGTCCATCGCCAGCTCGCCCAGATCGCGATGCCAGTTGGCCCACAACAACTTCGACACGTTGTCCTGGCCGGGCTGCTCGACGTCCATGGTGGCCAGGGCGTAGCTGCGCATGGCGCGCAGGCCGGTCCACGCCCGGGTCAGTCGCTCCCGGATGAAGGGGTCGTCGGCGGCGCCGTTGCGCTGCGCGAGCTCGGCCAGGTTGGAAAGCTCACGGGCGTAGCGGATTTGCTGCCCAAGTGTCGAGACTCCGCGCTCGAAGGTCAGCGTTCCCATCGCGACGCGCCAGCCGTCGCCGGGCTGGCCGACCACCAACGAAGCGTCGGTGCGCGCGTCGTCAAAGAACACCTCGTTGAATTCCGCGGTGCCGGTGATCTGAACGATCGGCCGGACCTGGACGCCCGGTTGGTCCAGCGGCACCAGCAGGTACGAGAGGCCGGCGTGCCGCTTGGAGCCCTTCTCGGTGCGCGCCACCACGAAGCACCACTGCGACAGGTGCGCGAGCGACGTCCACACCTTCTGGCCGTTGATGACCCATTGATCGCCGTCGAGTTCAGCGGTCGTCGAGACGTTGGCCAGGTCGCTGCCGGCGCCGGGTTCGGAATAGCCCTGGCACCACAGTTCCGTGACGTCGAGGATGCGCGGCAGGAAGCGCTGCTGTTGCTCTGGAGTTCCGAACGCGATCAGCGTCGGCCCCAGCAGCTCCTCGCCGAAGTGATTGACCTTGTCCGGCGCGTCCGCCCGGGCGTATTCCTCGTAGAACGCCACCCGGTGCGCGGTCGACAGCCCGCGGCCGCCGTGCTCGACCGGCCACCCCAGACACGTCAGCCCCGCGGCCGACAGATGCTGGTTCCATGCCCGGCGTTCTTCGAACGCCTCGTGCTCACGCCCGGGCCCGCCGAGGCCCCTGAGAGCTGCGAATTCGCCGACCAGATTGTCGGCGAGCCAACCGCGGACCTCGGCCCGGAACTCCTCGACGTCCTGCATGCCCTGTAGGCTAACCTACCAAGCACTTGCTTTGTTAGCGCGCCGTAGGAGATGCGTCGATGACCACCGATCCCCGCACCGTGCCCGCGGCGCTGGATCGTTTGGCGCGCCAGCTTCCCGACCACGCCGCGCTCATCACGGACGAGCGGTCCTTCACGTCCGCGGCCCTGCGCGACGACGTACACCGTGCGGCGACGGCGCTCATCGCGCTGGGCGTGCGGGCCGGAGACCGGGTGGCGATCTGGTCGCCGAACACCTGGCATTGGGTGGTGGCCTGCCTTGCGATTCACCACGCCGGGGCCGCGATGGTGCCGCTGAACACCCGATACACGGCCGCGGAAGCCGGCGACATCCTGGCCCGCGCACATGCGCCGGTGTTGTTCGCGATGGGCCGGTTTCTGGGCGCCGACCGGGTCGCCGGCCTGGACCGCGACGCCCTGCCGGCGCTGCGCCACATCGTGAGGGTGCCGATCGAGGCTGACGACGGCACCTGGGACGAGTTCATGGCCCAAGGCTCCGACCCCAATGGCCTAGCCGCGGTGGCCGAACGCGCCGCCGCCGTCGCGCCCGACGACGTCAGCGACATCCTGTTCACCTCCGGCACCACGGGACGCAGCAAAGGCGTGATGTGTGCGCACCGGCAGTCGCTGTCGGCCTCGGCGTCGTGGGCCGCCAACGGCAAAATCACCGGCGACGACCGCTACCTCTGCATCAACCCGTTCTTCCACAACTTCGGTTACAAGGCGGGCATCCTGGCCTGCCTGCAGACCGGCGCGACGCTGATCCCGCACCTGACCTTCGACCCGCCGCACGCGCTGCGGGCCATCGAGCAACACCGCATCACCGTGCTTCCGGGGCCGCCCACCATCTACCAGACGCTGCTGGACCATCCGGCGCGACGCGACCACGACCTGAGCTCGCTGCGGTTCGCGGTGACCGGGGCGGCCACGGTGCCGGTCGTGCTGGTCGAGCGCATGCAGTCCGAACTCGACATCGATATCGTGCTGACGGCCTACGGCCTGACCGAGGCCAACGGAATGGGAACCATGTGCCGCGCCGACGACGACGCGGTCACCGTCGCCACGACCTGCGGGCGTCCGTTCGCCGACTTCGAATTGCGGATTGACGGGGCGACTCCCGGCGAAGCGGGAGAGGTGCTGCTGCGGGGGCCCAACGTGATGCTCGGCTACCTCGACGACCCGGCGGCCACCGCCGCCGCCATCGACGCCGACGGCTGGCTGCACACCGGCGACATCGGCGCCGTCGACAAGGCGGGCAACCTGCGCATCACCGACCGGCTCAAGGACATGTACATCTGCGGCGGATTCAACGTCTACCCCGCCGAGGTCGAGCAGGTCTTGGCCCGGATGGAAGCGGTGGCCGACGCCGCGGTGATCGGGGTCCCCGACAAGCGGCTGGGCGAGGTCGGGCGCGCCTTCGTGGTGACCCGGCCCGGTTCTAACCTCGACGAGCAATCGGTGATCGCTTACACCCGTGAGCATTTGGCGAACTTCAAGGCACCGCGGTCGGTGCGGTTCGTCGACGAGTTGCCGCGCAATGCTGGCGGCAAGGTGGTCAAACCACAACTGCGAGAGTTGGCCTGAATTGGATCTGCAATTGGACGAAGAGACGCTGACCTTCCAAGCCGAGGTACGGGACTTCCTCGCGGCCAACGCCGGCTCGATCCCGACGAAGTCCTATGACAGCGCCGAAGGCTTTGCGCAGCACCGGCATTGGGATCGCGTGTTGTTCGACGCCGGCCTGTCGGTGATCACCTGGCCGAAGAAGTACGGGGGTCGCGACGCGCCGCTGCTGCATTGGGTGGTGTTCGAGGAGGAGTACTTTCGCGCCGGGGCGCCGGGGCGGGCCAGCGCCAACGGAACCTCGATGCTGGCGCCGACGCTGTTCGCGCACGGCAGTGAGGAGCAGCTCGACCGGATCCTGCCGAAAATGGCCAGCGGCGAACAGATCTGGGCGCAGGCCTGGTCGGAACCCGAATCCGGCAGCGATCTGGCATCGTTGCGGTCCACCGCCACCAGAACCGACGGCGGCTGGCTGCTCAACGGGCAGAAGATCTGGAGCTCGCGGGCGCCGTTCGCCGAGATGGGATTCGGGCTGTTCCGCTCCGACCCCGCAGCCGAGCGGCACAACGGCCTGACCTACCTCATGTTCGACCTGAAGGCGGAGGGCGTCACCGTGCGGCCCATCGTCCAACTCGGCGGCGACACCGGCTTCGGGGAGATCTTTCTCGACGACGTCTTCGTTCCCGACGAGGACGTGATCGGCACCCCGAACGACGGCTGGCGGGCGGCCATGAGCACGTCGAGCAACGAGCGCGGCATGTCGCTGCGCAGCCCGGCCCGCTTCCTTGCCGCGGCCGAGCGTTTGGTGCAGCTGTGGAAGGACCGCGGCAGCCCCCCGGGATTCGCCGACCGGGTCGCCGATGTGTGGATCAAGGCGCAGGCCTACCGCCTGCAGACCTTCGGCACGGTGAGCAGGCTGGCCGCCGGCGGTGAACTCGGCGCCGAATCGTCGGTGACCAAGGTGTTCTGGTCGGACCTCGACGTACAGCTGCACCAGACCGCGCTTGACATTCTGGCCGCCGACGGCGAGCTCGCCGGCCCCTGGACCGACGGGCTGCTGTTCGCGCTGGGCGGCCCAATCTACGCCGGCACCAACGAAATCCAGCGCAACATCATCTCGGAACGGCTGCTGGGTCTGCCCCGGGAAAAGAAGGGGTAGCAGCGACAGTGGACTTCGCATTGGACGAGCAGCAGCGCGACTTCGCGGCCAGCATCGACGCGGCGCTGGGCGCCGCGGACCTGCCGGGGGCGGTCGGCGCCTGGTCCGCGGGCGACAGCGCGCCCGGCCGGAAGGTGTGGGAGCAGCTGGCCAACCTGGGCGTCACCGCGCTGGCGGTGCCGGAGAAATTCGGCGGTATCGACGCCCATCCCGTCGACCTGGTGGTCGCGATGGAACGCCTCGGGCGCTGGTGCGTGCCCGGCCCCGTGGCCGAATCGATCGCCGTGGCACCGATTTTGCTCGGCGGCGACGAGCGCTGCGCGGGCCTGGCCGCCGGCGAGCTCATCGCGACCGTCGCGCTCCCGCCGCACGTGCCGCGCGCGGTCGACGCCGATGCGGCCGGGCTGGTGCTGCTGGCCACCGACGATCGCGTCACCGAAGCGCAGGCAGGCGAACGACACGAGTCCGTCGATCCCAGCCGCCACCTCTACGACGTCGCGCCGACCGGCAACACTTGGCAAGCGGATATCAAGCGCGCCTACGAGTTCGGGGTGCTGGCCACCGCGGCGCAGCTGGTCGGCGCCGCCGAGGCGCTGCTGAACGGCGCGGTCGACTACGCCAAGCAACGGAGCCAGTTCGGAAGGGTGATCGGCTCGTATCAGGCGATCAAGCACAAGCTGGCCGACGTGCACATCGCCATCGAGCTGGCCCGACCGCTCGTGTACGGGGCAGCGCTGGCCTTGGCTGATCACCCGAGCGCGGGCGCTCGGGACGTCAGCGCGGCAAAGGCGGCGGCATCCGAGGCGGCGCTGCTGGCGGCGCGCGCTTCGCTACAAACGCACGGCGCGATCGGGTTCACCCAGGAACACGACCTGTCGCTGTGGCTGCTACGCGTGCAGGCACTACGCTCGGCCTGGGGTGGCCCCGAGGCGCATCGGCTAAGAGTGCTGGAGGCGTTGTGAGTGAAGAACGGCAGATGCTGCGGGAGACCGTCGCGGCTTTGGTGGCCAAGCATGCGGACCCGGCGGCGGTGCGGGCCGCGACGGAGTCCGACCGCGGCTACGACGAGTCACTGTGGCAACTGCTGTGTGAGCAGGTCGGCGCCGCCGCGCTGGTGATCCCCGAGGAGCTGGGCGGCGCCGGTGGCGAATTGGCCGACGCCGCAGCCGTTCTGCAGGAGCTGGGCCGCGCGCTGGTGCCCTCTCCGCTGCTGGGCACCACGCTCGCGGAGCTGGCGTTGCTCGCGTCGCCCGCGCCGGACGCCGAGACACTGACCGAGCTTGCCGAGGGCAGTTCGATCGGCGCGCTGGTGCTCGACCCCGACTACGTGGTCAACGGCGACATCGCCGACGTCGTCGTCGCCACCGCGGACGGCCCAGGCGGCCAGTTGAGCAGGTGGACCCGCTTCAGCGCGCAGCCCGTCGCCACCATGGACCCCACCCGCCGCCTCGCCCGCGTGCGGCCTGAAGAGACCGAGACGATCGGCGCCGACCCGGGCATCGCGGGCACCGCGGCCATCCTGCTGGCGGCCGAGCAGATCGGCGCCGCCGAACGCTGCCTGGAACTGACCGTCGAATACACCAAGAACCGGGTGCAATTCGGCCGCCCGATCGGCAGCTTCCAGGCGCTCAAGCACCGGATGGCCGATCTGTATGTCACCGTCACCGCGGCGAAGGCCGTCGTGTCCGACGCGTGCGAGGAACCCACGCCCACCAACTCCGCCACCGCGCGCCTCGCCGCCACCGAGGCGCTGAAAACCGTCGCCGCCGAGGGGATTCAGCTGCATGGCGGCATCGCGATCACCTGGGAACACGATATGCACCTGTATTTCAAACGCGCGCACGGCAGCGCCCACCTGCTCGGTTCGCCGCGAGAGCTGCTGCGCCAGTTGGAATCCGAAGTCCTGCAAACGTGACCGACCACGTCGCACTGCGCGCCGGCATCCCGCCGTTCTATGTGATGGATGTCTGGCTGGCGGCCGCGGAGCGCCAGCGCAGCCACGGCGACCTGGTCAACCTGTCGGCGGGCCAGCCGAGCGTCGGCGCGCCCGAGCCGGTGCGCGCGGCCGCGGCCTCCGCGCTGCACCTCAACCAGCTGGGTTATACCGTCGCGCTGGGTATTCCGGAGCTGCGCGCCGCGATCGCGGCTGATTACCAACGCAAACACGGGATCGACGTCGAGGCGGACGCGGTCGTTGTGACCACGGGTTCCTCGGGCGGCTTCCTGCTCGCGTTCCTGGCGTGCTTCGACGTGGGAGATCGCGTCGCGCTGGCCAGCCCCGGTTACCCCTGCTATCGAAACATCCTGTCGGCGCTGGGATGTGAGGTGGTGGACATCGCCTGCGGGCCGGAGACCCGGTTTCAGCCCACCGCGCAGCTGCTCGCCGAGCTCGACCCGCCGGTAAAGGGCGTGATCGTCGCCAGCCCCGCAAATCCCACCGGGACGGTCATACCGCCGGCCGAGTTGGCCGCGATCGCATCGTGGTGCGAGGCCACCGGGGTGCGGCTGATCAGCGACGAGGTCTATCACGGACTGGTCTACGACGGGGCGCCGCAGACCAGCTCCGCCTGGCGGACATCGCGAGATGCGGTGGTAGTCAACAGCTTTTCGAAGTACTATGCGATGACGGGCTGGCGGCTCGGGTGGCTGCTGTTGCCCTCCGAGCTGCGCCGGGCGGTGGACTGCCTGACCGGCAACTTCACCATCTGCCCGCCGGTGCTGTCGCAGCTGGCCGCGGTGGCGGCGTTCACCCCGGAGGCCACCGCCGAAGCCGACGGCAACCTGCGGCATTACGCGATCAACCGCTCGCTGCTGCTCGACGGCCTGCGCCGAATCGGCGTCGATCGGCTGGCGCCCACCGACGGCGCGTTCTACGTGTACGCCGACGTCTCGGACTTCACCAACGACTCGCTCGGGTTCTGCTCAAAGTTGCTGGCCGACACCGGTGTTGCGATCGCGCCGGGAATCGACTTCGACATCGCGCGTGGCAATTCGTTCGTCCGGTTGTCGTTCGCCGGACCCACGCGCGACATCGAGGAGGCGCTGCGCCGGACCGGGCCCTGGTTGTCCGTCAGCGGTTGAATCGCCCGGCGAGGTAATCGGCCCGGCAGGCATTGCGGGCGAGTTTGCCGCTCGTCGTGCGGGGGATGGCCCCGGCGGCCGCGAGCCGCACATCGGCGACGCGGATCTGGTGGTGCCGCGAGATCGCTGCGCGCACGGCGTCGGCGATCTGGTCAGGATCGACACCCCTCGCGCCCGCGGCGCGCTCGGCTACGACCACCACCTGTTCGCCGGCCTGAGCACCCGAGCTGCCCGACGCGTGGAGCGCATCGGTGGGAACGGAAAACGCGGCGACATAGCCCGTCCGGACCGCACTTGAAGCTTCGCTGACCGTGGTTTCGATGTCGTGCGGGTAGTGGTTGCGGCCATCGATGATGATGAGGTCCTTGATCCGCCCGGTCAGGTACAGTTCGCCGTCGACGTACACGCCGAGATCGCCGGTGGCCAGCCAGCAGCCGTTGTCAGCAGCGCCGTCAGCATGGCTACCAACGTCGAGCCGAGACTGAAGCTTGTTGCCGAACACCCGTCGTGTCTCGTCCTCGCGGCCGAAGTATCCGCGACCGATGTTGTTGCCGTGCAACCAGATTTCCCCGACGGTACCGTCGGGCACCTCCGCGCCGTCCGGGTCGGCGATCACCGCCCACTGCTCGAGGATTGGCTGGCCGCACGACACATGGGCGACCGCACCCGGCGCCGTCGGCGCGACGACCACCGCGCGGCCGGCGCCGAGCTGCTCCCGGTCGAGGAAGATGGCGCTGGCCGCGGCATCCGAGGCGATGCTGGCGACCGACAGCGTCGCCTCCGCCATCCCGTAGGACGGCTTGACCACCGTGGCGGGCAGACAATACGGGGCGAACGCGTTTGTGAACTTTTCGATGGCCGACATGGTCACCGGCTCCGACCCGTTGAGCAGGCACACCACGTTGCTGAGATCGAGGGCTTCAGCTTCCGGCCCGGCCGGAACGCCCCGCTGGGCAGTCAACTCGAAGGCGAAGTTCGGCGCCGCCGCCATGGTCCGGCCGCGGGTCGCCGCAATACCCAATTGCTTGATCCATCGGTAGGGCCGACGGAGGAACGCCATGGGGTCCATCAGCGTGACGTGTGCCCCGAAAAACGCCGTGAACACGATCATCATCAATCCCATGTCGTGGTACAGGGGCAGCCAGCTCACGCATTGGACGTCCGTGTTCAGCCCGCCGTGCAGGATCATCTGCATCGCATTGGTGTAGACGGCGCGGTGGGTGATCTCCACCCCGGCCGGCGTGCGCGTCGAGCCCGACGTGTACTGCAGATAGGCGAGATCGTCGGTATCGCGGACGACGTCGGTAAAGGTCGCGCCGAGCGTTGCGGGCACCGCGTCCACCGCGATCATCCGCGGCCGCTCGCGCGGGGCCAAAGTCCGGATAAACGTCCGAACCGATTCGGCCGCCGCGGTCGTGGTCAAGACCGCCGCGGGCCGGCCGTCGGCCAGCACCGCCGCCAACCGCTCGCCGTGCCCCGACAACGTCGGCGCAAAGAGCGGAATCGCGACGTTGCCTGCGTGGATGGCAGCGAAAAAACCCGCTACATAGTCCAGGCCCTGTGGCGCCAGAATCGCAACCCGATCACCGGGCTTGGTGACCTGCTGCAAACGGGCTCCGATCGCGCAAACGCGCGACCACAGCTCATTCCAGCTGAGCTCGACGATCCGCCCATCTTGGTCCTGCGAGTAGTCGATGAAGCGGTACGCCGGGCTGTCACCGAACAGCTCGCGGTTGCGATCGAAATTCGACGTCAACGTCGCGCCCTCGGGCACGACAATCCTGCCGCCAGGGGCAGCGTTAGCGTCTACACTGCCCGAGCCGGCCCCCATGACATTGCTCACCCCGTAATCCGGACACACGTTGGGACAGGTTAATAGACCTTCTTATTATATGCCGCATTTGAGGGGGTATGGCGGTCATCACGTCGGATATCGGGCCCGCGGCGAACCACACGGCGAATTCGCTTTACGCGTCGAGGACCTTGTCGAGACGGGCCTCGAGCGCACCGCGGTCGCCCAGATCGGCCACGTTGATGCCGAACCGGTCGGCGAGGGTGTCGACGACGGCGGCCGCGTCGGCCAGCCGGATTTTCTCGCTGCCGTCGGCGCCGTGGATCGTGAGGTTGCGCCCGGCCAGGTTCAAACGGGCATCGTCGGCGACCCGCGCGGCCATCAGGCTGGTCACGAAGTGCGACGACGGGTGGGTGGAAACGAACCAGCTGCCGACCTCCAGGTCGACGGCCGGTGCGGTCCGCGTGGCGAACTCGTAGAGCGGCACCCACTCGCCGCGGATCAGGGCCTGCAGCACCAGCCCGTCGCCGCGGTCCTCGAGTCGGTACGGCTCGAGCGTGGTCTGTTGGACGCTGCCGGTCTCGATCCGGATCGGAGAGGGTGGTGTCTGCCCGCCGAAGCCGACGTCGACGAGATATGACCCCTGGGAGCCGGGGAACGTCACCGCCAACACGGTGTGGGTCTGCGCCGGGAACGGCGCGTCGGGCGGCAGCATCCAGATCACCCGACCGGCCAGTCGCCGCACCCGAAAGCCGAGTTCCGACAGCACGTAACCCATCAGCCCGTTCTGCTCGTAGCAATAGCCGCCCCGGCGCCGGTGAACCAGCTTGTCGGTCAGCGCGTCTGGACCGAGGTCGTCGACGGGTGTTCCCATCAGCGGATCGAGGTTCTCGAACGGGACCGTGCGCGTGTGAGCGCTCACCAGGCCCTGGAGCGCGTCGAGCGTCGGCTCAGCGACGCCGCGAAAGTTGATGCGGTCGAAATACCCGTTCAGATCCAGCGTCATATCGCCATTCTGGCCCGAGTCGCCCGGATGGCTCATGCCCGGATCGTGGTGGCCGGTGGCGAGGAACCGACGATGGTGCTGAACGTGGTCGAGATGTACGAGATCGCCGACGGAAAGTGGAGCACGTTGGCCCCCATGCCGACGCCGCGTCACGCCGAGGTGGTGGCGACGGTCGGCAACACCGTCTACTGCATCGGGGGCGCGGATCGGCCGACCCACGAGGGTCACATTGCGACGGTAGAGGCGCTAGATTTCAAATAGAGTCGGTTGCATGCTAAAACGCCCGATTGTTTTTTATCTGTAAAATATGGGGACCCGGTACGGACGGGCAGCAGCATCACCACCTGAACCGACGGAGCACCCATGAGTACGAGCACTGTTTGGATTGTGATCGCCGCCGTTGTGGCGGTCCTCGTGATTGCCGCGGTGATCGTCGCGGCCAACGCCGCGACGCATCGACGCCGCCGGCGGCAGGCCGAGGAGATTCGCGAACAGGCCAAGGTCGCGACGACCAGGGCCGAACGGCGACAAGCACTTGCCGATGAGACGGCCGCCAAGGCGCGTGCGGCGCAGGCCGAGGCCGAAGCCAAGGCCGCCGAAGCCGCCAGGCTGCAGGATCGCGCGGCCACCCATCAGAGCGAAGCGGCGACCTCGCGTGAGCAACTCGAGGACCAGTGGAAGCGCGCCGACAGGATCGACCCGAAGGCCCCGAACGACACCCGTGCGACGCCCGCCGACAGTCACCAGGAAGCGCTCGGCGACACGTCAACCGAACCGGCGACCGACGCGGAGTCGGCGCGGCATCACCGCGCATCCAGCTGAACCCGGGCCGGCCGGCCAGACCCCGGTGGCCCGCCCCCTCAGCGGGCCACCGGGCGCGCCCTCTACACGAGCTGTAAAGCGTCTTCGCGACACTGGCGCGCGACCTGCTGTTCGCGCGCGTACAGCATGCCGTAGCTGAAGCCGTTCTCCCCCACCGTCGTTCCCGCGGTCAGTGCCATCCGCCGAAGCGCGTCGCTGGCGACGACGGTGTCCTGGTGGTCACCGAGCAAGCTTTGAATTTGCTTGTAGTGCTTGAAGGTTCGCTTGGCTCGCTTATCCAAGGGCGCGCGCAGCTCGGCGGCGTAACGGGCGCGCTTGGCGGCCTTGCGCGCGCGATGCAGTATCGTGGCCTCTCCAGCTTCAGGACCGGATTCGAGCGCCGCGGCGAGCCGCCGATCCGCCTTGCGTTCCGCACGGCGGGCCGCCTTGCGCAGCGTCCTGGTGGAGATCCGTTGGCCGACGGGCGGTTCGGCGCGCCAACCGCGCAGCGCGGCCATCAACGTCCGGTAGCGGTCGGAGTCCATCGCCTCGGTCAGCCGGCCGCGGGCGGGAAGCTCAATCGACTGCAGCTCGTTGCGGATCCGCGACCGGACCGGGCCCAGGATCAGCTCGTCGGGCATCCCGTCCAGCGCCTTGGTGAGCCGGCGCCACTGAACCTGGCAATCGCGGACGTCGCCGAGGAGCGCCGCAAACCACTTCAATTCGCCGTCCGCATCGCCGAGCTTGGCACCGTCCAGCGCTTTGGCGAATATGCGCAGGGTGCTCCGCAATCGGCGGATCGCGACCCGCGTGTCGTGAATGGGCTCTTGGTCCTGTTCGCGGCGCAGTTCCGAGTCGCCGATTTCGATCTCGTCGATCTGAGCGTTTAGGTAGTCCTTCACCGCTCGTGTGGCTGATGAGCACATACCAGGACGCATTCCCGGAAGCCCGCGGCCCCCAAACATTGGCTTGTCGGTGCTCGAGCCCCTAGAGCCAGGTGTCCTGTGTCGTCGTGGTGAGGAACGCTTCCAGGTCGTCGCGCCACTGGGCCGGCGTCGTCTTGTCTGGTTCGATGCCGGTGTAGTCACCGCGGTAGAACAGCAGCGGCCGCGGCTTGATCTTCGGAGCTTCCGACAGCGATTGGACCCCACCGAACACCACGAAGTGGTCCCCACCCTCGTGCACGGACGCCACCGTGCAATCGATGTAGGCCAGCGACCGGTCGATGATCGGCGAACCCAATTCCGAAAGGTGCCAGTCGATCCCGGCGAACTTGTCGGGCTCCTTCGACCCGAACCGGGCCGACAGATCCTTCTGCTTTTCAGTCAGCAAGTTGACGCAGAACCGCCCGCTGGCCTCGATAGCCTTCCAGGATCGCGACACCTTGGTGGGGCAGAACAGCACCAGCGGCGGATCCAGCGACAACGCCGCGAAAGACTGGCAGGCGAAGCCGATGGGCACCTCTTCGTGCACGGTGGTGATGATGGTGATCCCGGTGCAGAACTGACCCAGCACCTGCCGGAAGGCCCGCGGATCGATCGGCGCCGACATGGCTAGCCGCGCATGCCCACAGTGAAGTCGTGGCCCCACAGGCTTACCGCGGTGCTTTCCCGGGCGATCCAATCGTGGTCGTCGACCTTCCTGCCCTCGCACCCGAATTCGACATCGAAGCCGCTGGGTGTCTTCATGTAGAACGACAGCATCAGGTCGTTGACATGACGGCCCAGGGTGGCCGACATCGGCACCTTGCGGCGCAACGCCCGGTCGAGGCACAGGCCCACGTCGTCGGCCTCTTCGACCTCGACCATCAGGTGCACGATCCCGCTCGGCGTCGGCAGCGGCAGGAAAGCCAGGCTGTGGTGGCGGGGATTGCAGCCGAAGAAGCGCAGCCACGCCGGCGCCCCTTCGGCCGGCCGCCCGACCACCTGTGGCGGCATCCGCATCGAATCGCGCAGCCTGAAGCCCAGCACGTCCCGGTAGAAGTGCAGCGCCTCGGCGTCGTCGTGAGTGGTCAGCACCACGTGGCCCAGGCCCTGTTCGCCCGTGACGAACTTGTGCCCGTACGGGCTGACCACCCGGCGGTGCTCCAGGGCTGCACCATGGAAGACGGCCAGCGGGTTGCCCGACGGGTCGGAGAATCGGATCATCTCGTCCACCCGGCGATCCGCCAGCTCGGCTGCGGTGGCCTCCTTGTACGGGGTTCCCTCCACGTCGAGCCGGTTACGGATCTCTTGCAGGCCTTCGGCGTTCGCGCATTCCCAGCCGGCCTCCGAGAGCCGGTCGTGCTCACCGGGCACGATGACCAGCCGCGCGGGGAAATCGTCCATCCGCAGATATAGCGCACCGTCGGTGCTGCCCTTGCCCTCGACCATGCCGAGCACCTTCAGGCCATACTCGCGCCAGGCCGCCATGTCGGTGGCCTCGATGCGCAGATAGCCCATGGACCGGATACTCATCGCGCGCCTCCCAGGAAATCAACGGTCAGCTTGTTGAACTCGTCGAACTTCTCCACCTGCGCCCAGTGCCCACATTGCCCGAAAACGTGCAACTGCGCACGCGGGATGGTCTTCAGCGCCACCAGCGCGCCGTCCAGCGGGTTGACCCGGTCCTCACGCCCCCAGATCAGCAGCACCGGCTGGCGCAGCTTGTACACCTCGCGCCACATCATGCCGACCTCAAAGTCGGCCCCCGCGAACGACATTCCCATCGCCCGGGTCGCCGTCAGCGATTCCGGCGTGCTGGCCAACGCGAAACGCTGATCCACCAACTCGGGGGTGATCAGGTTCTTGTCGTAGACCATCACACGCAGGAAGGCTTCGAGGTTCTCCCGGGTGGGCGCCATGGAGAACGCCGACAGCCGCTTGACGCCCTCGGTCGGGTCGGGCGAGAACAAGTTGACGCTCAGCCCGCCCGGACCCATCAACACCAGTCGCCCGGCCCGGTCGGGGTAGTCGAGGGCGAACCGCACCGCCGTGCCCCCGCCCAACGAATTGCCCACGAGCGGAACGCGTCCCAGGCCCAGCTGGTCGAAGACCCCCTTGAGCGCCCGGGCGGCGTAGCGGTTGAACTGCCCGTGTTCCGCGCGTTTGTCGGAGTGCCCGTACCCGGGCTGATCGACGGCCAGCACGTGGAAATGCTCCGCCAGCACCGCGATGTTGCGTGAGAAGTTCGTCCAGCTCGACGCGCCCGGACCACCGCCGTGCAGCAGCACCACGGTTTGGTCGTTGCCGACCCCCGCCTCGTGGTAGTGCAGCTTCAGCGGTCCGTCAACATCGACTTCAACGAAGCGCGAGGTCGACTCGAACGTCAACTCCCCCGTTGTGGCCGTCATCGGCTAGACCATGGTGTCGCCGGGCGGCAACCCGAACTCGTGGTTCCCGAAGATCATGTAGGCGCGCTCGGGGTCGTTGGCGGCGTGCACCCGCCCGGCGTGCGCGTCGCGCCAGAACCGTTGCACCGGCTGGTCATTGGCCAACGCGGTGGCGCCGGATGCCTCGAACAGCCGGTCGATCGAGGCGATCGACCGACCCGTGGCGCGCACCTGGTCGCGGCGGGCGCGGGCGCGCAGCTCGAACGGGATCTCCTTGCCGGCGGCCAACAACGCGTACTCGTCGCCGACGTTTCCGATCAGCTGCCGCCACGCCGCGTCGATGTCGCTGGCCGCCTCGGCGATGCGGATCTTGGCGAAGGGGTCATCCTTGGCCTTCTCGCCGGCGAACGCCGCCCGCACCCGCTTGCCCTGGTGCTCGACGTGCGCGTCGTACGCACCGTAGGCCATGCCGACGATCGGTGCCGAGATGGTGGTGGGATGCATTGTGCCCCAAGGCATCCTGTAGACAGGGGCGGTGTTGGTCTGGTATCCCCCGGCAGTGCCGTCGTTCATCGCCTTGTAGGACAGGAACCGGTGCCGGGGCACGAAGACATCCTTGACCACCAGCGTGTTGCTGCCGGTCCCCCGCAGGCCGACGACGTGCCAGACGTCGTCGATGCGGTACTCGCTGCGCGGGATGAGGAAGCTGCCGAAGTCCACCGGCCGGCCGTCCTTGATGACCGGGCCGCCCACGAACGTCCACGAGGCGTGGTCGCAGCCCGACGACCAGTTCCACGAGCCGTTGACCAGGTACCCGCCGTCGGTCACGACTCCAGCGCCCATCGGGGCGTACGACGACGAGATCCGCGTCTTGGTGTCCTCGCCCCAGACCTCCTCCTGGGCCTGCTGGTCGAACAGCGCCAGGTGCCAGTTGTGCACGCCGATGATCGAGCTCACCCAGCCGGTCGAACCGCACGCGCTCGCCAGTCGGCGGACGGCCTCGTAGAACAGCGTGGGATCGCACTGCAGCCCACGCCACTGCTCGGGCTGCAACAGGGTGAAGAAACCGATGTCCTCGAGCTCCTGGACCGTCTCGTCGGGCAGCCGGCGCAGGTCCTCCGTCGCCTGAGCGCGCTTCCGAATCTGCGGCAGCAGATCATCGATGGCAGTTAGCACCGATTGCGCGTCACGCTGTTGAATGGACGTCACTTGGTTTGCCTCCCCGGCCAGACCTAGACAGTGGACTTACACAGAAGACTAGAACACGTTCCGATTCGTGTCGAGCAGGGTATTCCTGCGGCTGGTAGCGGTATAGATCGGTTTTTCTGTAACATGTTCTAGTTGTGCGGAAAAAGGAAGGACGGGTCTTGACGGAAGCGATTCCCGACGAGCCGCTGGGCGATCACGTCCTTGAACTGCAGATCGCCGAGGTCGTCGCCGAGACCGACGAGGCGCGGTCGCTGGTGTTCGCGGTGCCGGACGAGGAGGGGGACCCGGACATCCCGGCGGGGCGGCTCCGGTATGCGCCCGGGCAGTTCCTGACGCTGCGCGTCCCCAGCGACCGCACCGGCTCGGTGGCCCGCTGCTATTCGTTGTGCAGCTCGCCGTACACCGACGACGCGCTCACCGTCACGGTGAAGCGGACGGCGGAGGGATACGCGTCCAATTGGTTGTGCGACCACGCGAAGGCGGGCATGCGCATCCACGTGCTGGCGCCATCGGGCAACTTCGTGCCCAAGACCCTCGACGACGACTTCCTGCTGCTGGCCGCCGGCAGCGGGATCACCCCGATCATGTCGATCTGCAAGTCGGCGCTGGCCGAGGGCAGCGGGCAGGTGACGCTGGTCTACGCCAACCGCGACGAGCGCTCGGTGATCTTCTCCGACGCGCTGCGCGAGCTGTCCGCCAAGTATCCCGACCGGCTTACGGTGCTGCACTGGCTGGAATCGCTGCAGGGACTGCCCAGCGCGACCGCGCTCGCGACGCTGGCCGCCCCCTACACTGATCGGCCCGTATTCATCTGCGGGCCAGGCCCTTTCATGGACGCGGCGCGGGAGGCGCTGGAGGGTCTGAAAGTGCCCGCCGCGCAGGTCCATATCGAGGTGTTCAAGTCGCTGGAGTCGGATCCGTTCGCGGCGGTCAAAGTGGAAGACACCGCCGAAGGCGATCAACCCCCGGCAACCGCGGTCGTGCAGCTGGACGGCGAAACCCACACGGTGTCGTGGCCGCGCAACGCCAAGCTGCTTGACGTCCTGCTCGCCAAAGGCCTCGACGCGCCCTTCTCCTGCCGGGAGGGCCACTGCGGCGCGTGCGCCTGCACCTTGCGCGGCGGCAAGGTGAATATGGAGGTCAACGACGTGCTGGAGCAGCAGGATCTCGACGAAGGCCTGATTTTGGCCTGTCAATCTCGCCCGGAATCTGATTCGGTAGAAGTCACCTACGACGAGTAGTCGGGTAGCGAACCGGGAAGGGGAGCGGCGATGATGCGGCTGATATCGGCGTTTGCAGTCGTCGGTGGCATGTTGACGATCCTGCCCAGCCCGGTCTCGTCCGCGGCGAGGAACAGCGCCACCACCCTGTTCCCGCTGGACGGCCCCAACCAGCTGGAGACACACATCAGCCTCGATTGCTACAAATCAGACGGCCACTGCGATTTCACGGCCGGGGCCGACACGCGCACGCCCGACGGTGTCACCGGATTCCCGCCCGGCCTGTGGGCGCGTCAGACCAGCGAGATCCGCTCGACGAACCGGTTGGCCTACCTCGACGCGCATGCGGCCGGCCAATACGAACGCGTCCACAAGGCCATGGGGAACGACGAAGTCACCACCGTGTACTTCGGCGAAGGACCGCCGGACAAGTACCAGACGACGGGCCGCATCGACTCGACCGACTGGCAGACGGGCCAGCCCAAGACCGACATCAGCGTCATCGTCTGCACCCACATCCAGGTGGTCTATCCCGGGGTCAACATCACCTCGCCCAGCACCTGCGCGCAGACGACGTTCTCCTAAGTTCTCCTAGCCCGAGCCTGTAAATCTGCAGACAAAGTCCGAGTAAGGGCCTGCGGAATTACAGGCTCGACGAAACAGTTACCCGGCCAGCGCAACTATGGCTGCCCACTCGGGTCGCCAACCTCTGGCGAGCAGCGCCCGCCCGACGCGCTCCACGACATCCTCGGGCTTGTCCTCGGCGATCACACGAACAATTACCCAGCCCAATTCCGCGAGCTTTCGCAGTCGCCACTGGTCCTTTACGTACTGACGCCGATCGCTGCGGTGGTGGTCGCCGTCGTACTCGACAGCCACGCCGAACTCCGGCCAGCCCATGTCGAGCATGGCCAGGGCGCGGTAGCCCTCGACCACCGGTATCTGGGTGGTCGGGGAAGGCAGGCCCGCGTCGACGAGTAGGAGCCGCAGCCAGGTCTCCTTCGGCGAGGAGGCGCCGCCGTCGACAAGGCGCAATACAGACCGCAGCCGTCGTACCCCGCGGGCAGCGGGGTATCGCTCGGCAAGCAGCAGCACATCCTCGGTCGAAAACGGCGTCGCCCGCATCAACGCGTCGAGGCGCGCGACCGCCTGCCCGCGCGGGAGATACCGGCCCATGTCATAGGCCGTTCGCACGGGAGTGGTGACCGGCAACCCTGCTACGCGGCGGGCTTCGTCGTCGGCTTGTAACTGCTCGCGCGCGACTATTCCCCGCGGTGGCCGCGTATTCGACCAGACCAACTCGATGGGAATATCGGCGTCAACCCACCGAGCGCCGTGCAACGCCGACGCCGCGACACCCGCCACGATTCCCCCGCGCCGCGACCACAACCACGCGCCTTCAGTCCTGTCCCGCAACGAAAGTTGTTGACCCTTCGCGGCATACACGCCCGGGTAGATCGGCTCATACCAACGTTGCAGTTCGTGCCGCGTCACAACTCCCCGCGCGACGGCTTCGCTACCGATCAACACTCCTGCCATGGGCCGAATAGTGGACCAGGGCAACGACAACTCACCGAGGCTGTAAACCTGCAGGCAAAGTGCGAGTAAGGGCCTGCAAAATTACAGGCTCGGCGAAGTGGAGTGACCCGCTAACGAGGTAACCCCAGCAGCCGCTCCGCGGCGACGGTGAGCAGGATCTGTTCGGTGCCGCCGGCGATGGTGAGGCAGCGGGTGTTGAGGAAGTCGAACACCGCCCGATTGTCGACCAGGCCCCCGCCCTCGGACACGTCCATCATGAATTCGGCCAGCGCCTGCCGGTAGCGCACACCGATCAGCTTGCGCACGCTGGACTGCGCGCCGGGGTCCTGGCCGCCCACGGCGAGCTGGGCGATGCGCTGGTCCAGCAGCGCGCCCGTCTGGGCGATCGCTATCAGCCGTCCGAGCCGGTCTTGCTGGGCGGCGTCGAGGTCCATCTCCGCCAGCATCTTGAGCAGCTCTTCCATTGGGTTGCCCAGCGCGGTGCCGGAGGCCATCGCGATCCGCTCGTTGGCCAGCGTGGTCCGGGCCAGCCGCCAGCCGTCGTTCACCGTGCCGACCACCATCTCGTCTGGGACCAACACGTTGTCCAGGAAGACCTCGTTGAACAGCGAGTCGCCGGTGATCTCGCGCAGCGGCCGGATCTCGATGCCTGGCGATTTCATGTCCACCAGGAAGTAGGTGATGCCCTTGTGTTTCGGGGCGTCGGGGTCGGTGCGCGCCAGGCACACGCCCCACCGCGCCTTGTGCGCGGCGGACGTCCACACCTTCTGCCCGGTGAGCAGCCAGCCGCCGGCTGGATCTTCGGAGCGCACCGCTTTAGTCCGCAGCGACGCCAGGTCGGACCCGGCCCCCGGCTCGGAAAACAGCTGGCACCAAAGGAATTCGCCGCGCAAGGTGGCCGGGACGAAGCGCTCGATCTGCTCCGGCGTGCCGTGCTCGAGGATCGTCGGCGCCGCCCACCAACCGATCACCAAGTCGGGGCGCACTACCCCGGCCGCCGACATTTCCTGGTCGATCAGCAGCTGCTCGGCCGGCGAGGCGCCGCGCCCGTACGGTGTCGGCCAGTGCGGCGCCAGCAGCCCCGCCTCGGCCAGGGCCACCTGGCGCTTGTCCTCGGGCAGCGCGGCGACGTCGGCGACGGCCGCGGCGATCTCGGGCCGCAGGCCCTCCACCTCGGAGAGGTCGATACCGAGCCGGCGCCGCACCCCCGCCTGCGTGAGCGCGGTGATGCGGCGCAACCAGCGCTCGGCGCCGCCGAGCGACCGCCCGATGGCATGCGCCCGGCGCAGGTACAGATGCGCGTCGTGCTCCCACGTGCAGCCGATGCCGCCGAGCACCTGAATGCAATCCCTG
Source organism: Mycobacterium sp. (assembly GCF_025965855.1). Lineage (GTDB taxonomy): Bacteria > Actinomycetota > Actinomycetes > Mycobacteriales > Mycobacteriaceae > Mycobacterium. The sequence goes on from NZ_JAOPWB010000219.1 coordinate 26,220, forward strand.
ACATTCGCCTTCGCGGCGGCGATGCCGATGCTCGCGGCCAGCGCCGCCGCAATCGAGAACTGGGCTTGATCGGGCTCCGCCGCGGCCCGGGCGGCGTCGGCGGCGGCCACCTCGGCCTGCACGGCGCGGCACAGCAACACCGCGCACAGCTGCGTGACGGCCTGGAAGCTGCCGATCGGCTTGACGAACAGCTCG
>NZ_JAOPWB010000222.1 GCF_025965855.1 Mycobacterium sp.
GGTGACCCGGCGCCTGGGTGACGACATCACGTTCGTCATCCACATCCCTTTGTCGATCGATCTGTTGCTCGACCTCAGGCTCGACAAGCAGCGGTTTGTGGTCTCCGGAGACATCGCGTTGCGCGCCACGGCCCGCGCCGCCGAGCCCCTTCTCCTGATCGTCGACGTCGAAAAACCGCGGCCGTCGGATATCACCGTCAACGTCTCGTCGAAATCCTTCCGCGGCGAGGTGCTGCGCATCCTGGCCGGTGTCGACGGTGAGATCCGTCGCTTCGTCGCCGCGTACGTCGCCGAGGAAATCGACTCACCGCAGTCGCAAGCCGCGCAAGTCATCGATGTGGCCCACCAATTGGCGCAGGCCTGGCCCTAGCAAGCCAGCCGCACGCGCGAGTGGGGCCTATCTGTTCGGCGGAGACGGGTATGCCAGTTCAACGCCCGGGACCGTCTCACTAGGAGCGACAACCCTTGGCACGAGTAGATGTTTCGGACGGGTCCGCACCAGCCGCCGTCGACGATCAAGAAGGGCACCCGCGTCTCGTCGTGCATCAAGGTCAAGGGTTTCCGCAACATCGTTCACTCGGAAGTCACGCGCTATGACGAGCCGAAATCGATTGAACTGCAAGGCCGCGGCCGGGGTGGCCATCTCTAGCGACCATCCAGGATCGAAGTTTCACCTCACCGCGGACCTGAAGGGCGGTCTGCTCAGCGGGCCGGTCGGCGGGCTGGTCGCCAGGGTCGTCCGATCCGACGTGCGTAGGTCCCACCCAAAACACGAAACCCGTTGCTCCACACCGCCGCTCACACGTTTGCTGGACCGACCGCGCCTACTCGGAGGGCCAAGACCACCCCGCCGGGGATTCTCCAATCAGGGGATTCTGACGAAGAGCGGTGTGTGAGGGGGAAAGGCGTCCCGGTCGGCCGGACCCGAGGACACCCGCCGGGGCACCAGGTTGCCGTCTCGTCGCTCAATACCTCGCGGGCCTCGTAATCGCCGGTGACACTGCCGTCTTGCAGCGCTGAGGGATCGGCTGTCGGAGATCACCGGCGCGCGGTCTACCTCAAACGCGAAGACCTGCAGATAGTGCGCGCCTACAAGCTGCGTGGCGCTTACAACTGCTGGTGCAGCTCTCTGACGAGGAGATTGGCGATGGCTTGGCGTGCTCCTCGGCGGGTAACCACGGGCAGGGGCTTTGCGTCTGCATGCCGGAAGCTGGGTGTGCACGGGGCCGCGTCTCCATATGCGAGTCAAGACGCCTAAACAAAAGCGTAAGTGAACTGTTCGTCAGGAATGCTAACGGGCCGACTCCGCCGACGCACGACGTACGCTATGTTTCTGCGGAGGAGGGGCTTACGACGTATGTGGCAACGGGTGTCCCCAGCGAATCGAGGATCCGATGAGTGACAAGTCCGATAGGCCGGCCCACCCACTGATCGGGTTCATCACCCGTGATAACCCACCGCAGATTACCCCGGCACCGATTAGCCGGGCGTGGATGTCAGAGATGTCAGAGATGCGTAGAGGCTGGCCTAATCGGTGTTTGCCGATGCTCATCGCCAACCAGAGCGGCTGGGAGCTGCGCAACCGGTCCCCGTTCACCGCTACATGGATGGGTCAGGAAGGCGGCGTGGACGTGATGATCGCACCCGATAAGCGCGACAGCGCTCAGTTCCTGCCCGAAAGCCATTTCGGTTACGGCATCCTGACCTGGCATCTGCCGATGCTGTTTCGCACCCCGGCGGGCTATAACCTGTTAGTCCGCGGGCCGGCGAACTATCCGAAGGACGGCGTAAGCCCGTTAGAGGGCATAGTCGAAACTGACTGGGCAAGCGCGAGTTTCAGCATGAGCTGGAAATTCACCCGCAAACTGATGCCGGTGCGGTTCGAGGTCGACGAGCCGATCTGCATGATCGTCCCGCAGCGCCGAGCCGAGCTTGAAGAGTTCGCACCCGAACTCAGGTGCATCGACTCTGACGAAGATCTGGAGCGCAAGCATAAGTCGTTTCTTCGCTCACGTGACGTAGAAGCGCAGATGCGGGCAGTGGAGGCCGTCGCCGCGGGCGGGCAACCGCCGTGGCAAAGCGACTACACGCGGGGGCGACACGTCGACGGCGAGCCCGGGACACCGGATCACCAGACTCGCCGTCATCTTCGTTCATTTGTTCAGCCACAACATGACAAGCGGCAACAGAACCGCGGGGTTGGACCGCGGCCGTAAAGTGGTGGCTATGCCGCTTACAGGTGAATCCGGACCCAGCCCCTGGGATTGATCCCGCGAACAAGCCGACAAGTATGCGGAATCCGGTGGAGCCGAAGCCGCTGACATGAAGGGCAACCGGATCATTCTGCTGACCACAGTCGGAGCCGAGACCGGCAAACTCCGCAAGACTCCGCTGATGCGAGTCGAGCACAACGGAGAGTACGCGATCATCGCCTCACTCGGCGGGGCCCCGAAGGATCCGGTCTGGTAGCACAACGTCGCGAAGAACCCGCGGGTCGAGCTGCAACGGGGTGGCCGTGACCACCGGGGCGATGCGCCGCGTCGCAGTGTCAATGTCAGCGGCGGACAGCGGTGATTTGCTTGGGCTCTGGCTCTGCGTGCGAGGTGCCCGTGGGTGTTGCGATCGAGCGCCTGCACGCTCTGTGCATCGACTACCTGAACTCGGGAAGCTGGGCACATGTTCGACCTCGAGGCGGAGGACTACGCCGACACCTACATGTCGGTCAAGCAATACGCCGCGCTGATGAACATCACCGAGGGACGGGTGCGCCACCTGGCCAGGTACCGCGTGCTGCGCAGCCGGTACTTCGGTGGCGATGTGTTCGTTCAGCCGGCCGCCGTGGCGGGCTACACCGCCTGATGAGCTTGCCCGCCCCTGCGGCGGGGTCACCCCCGGCACTGGGAGACCCCGTCGGCCTCGAAATGGGGAAGGCCCGCCACCGAAGTGACGGGCCTGTCCGGTTGGTGGGATCGGCTATCGAGCGAATCGAACTCACCTCACACTCCGGTGTCCACGTCCGCGGGCTGTTGGCGGACAGCGCCCAACGGTCCGAGCCCCAGCCACCGCGGTCACCCCAGCCGCCCCGGCCTCCGTTGCGTCCACCAATTGCCAAGGTCAGCGCCAACCTCAAGATCCACGATCCCAAGGTGACCCGGCGCCTGGGTGACGACATCACGTTCGTCATCCACATCCCTTTGTCGATCGATCTGTTGCTCGACCTCAGGCTCGACAAGCAGCGGTTTGTGGTCTCCGGAGACATCGCGTTGCGCG
>NZ_JAOPWB010000225.1 GCF_025965855.1 Mycobacterium sp.
GAGGGTCCCGCAATTGCAACAACCCAGGCCGTTATCGATAACGGCGCTCTGGGAACACGCGTCATTGTCTTCGAGACCGGACGACTCGCCCGCCAAGCGGCAGGCGCAGTAACCGTCACCCTCGACGAAGAGACGATGCTTATTTCAGCCACGACGGCAGGCAAGTCGCCGCGTGATTCATTCGACTTCTTCCCACTGACGGTGGACGTCGAAGAGCGGATGTATGCCGTCGGCCGCATCCCCGGCTCGTTCTTCCGTCGTGAGGGCCGCCCCTCCACCGACGCGATCCTGACCTGCCGGCTCATCGACCGCCCGCTGCGTCCGTCGTTCGTGTCCGGGCTGCGCAACGAGATTCAGGTCGTGGTGACGATCCTGAGTCTGGATCCGAACGACCTGTACGACGTGCTGGCGATCAACGCCGCGTCGGCCTCCACCCAGCTTGGCGGCCTGCCGTTCTCGGGCCCCATCGGCGGTGTGCGGGTCGCGCTGATCGACGGCACCTGGGTCGCCTTCCCCACCGTCGAGCAGCTCGAGCGGGCCGTGTTCGACATGGTGGTGGCCGGCCGGATTGTCGGTGAAGCCGACGGCCAAAAAGATATAGCCATCATGATGGTCGAGGCCGAGGCCACCGAGCACGTCATCGCGCTCGTCGAGGGCGGCGCCCAGGCGCCGACGGAAAGCGTTGTGGCCGAAGGCCTGGAGGCCGCCAAGCCGTTCATCGCCGCGCTGTGTACCGCGCAGCAGCAGCTGGCCGACGCCGCCGCGAAACCGACCGGCGAGTACCCCGTGTTCCCCGAGTACGGCGACGACGTCTACCACTCGGTGGCCTCGGTGGCCACCGACGAGCTGGCCGCCGCGCTGACCATCGGCGCCAAGGCCGAGCGCGACCAGCGCACCGACGAGCTGAAAGCCGAAGTGCTGGCGCGGCTCGCCGAAACCTACGAGGGTCGCGAAAAAGAGGTCAGCGCCGCGTTCCGCGCACTCACCAAGAAGCTGGTCCGCCAGCGCATCCTCACCGACCACTTCCGCATCGACGGCCGGGGCATCACCGACATCCGCGCGTTGTCGGCCGAGGTGGCCGTGGTTCCGCGGGCACACGGCAGCGCGCTGTTCCAGCGGGGCGAGACCCAGATCCTCGGTGTGACCACGCTCGACATGGTCAAGATGGCCCAGCAGATCGACTCGCTGGGGCCCGAAACGTCCAAGCGGTACATGCATCACTACAACTTCCCGCCGTTCTCCACCGGCGAGACCGGCCGGGTCGGTTCGCCCAAGCGCCGCGAGATCGGTCACGGCGCGCTCGCCGAGCGGGCCCTGATCCCGGTGCTGCCCGCCGTCGAGGAATTCCCGTACGCCATCCGCCAGGTATCCGAAGCTCTCAGCTCGAACGGCTCGACCTCGATGGGGTCGGTGTGCGCGTCCACGCTGGCACTACTGAACGCCGGCGTGCCACTCAAGGCGCCGGTGGCCGGCATCGCGATGGGGCTGGTCTCCGACGACGTCGAAATTGAGGCGGGAGACGGCACAAAATCTACCGAGCGCCGCTTCGTCACCCTGACCGACATCCTCGGTGCCGAAGACGCGTTCGGCGACATGGACTTCAAGTGCGCCGGCACCAAGGACTTCGTCACCGCGCTGCAGCTGGACACCAAGCTGGACGGTATTCCCTCGCAGGTTCTGGCAGGTGCTCTCGCTCAGGCCAAGGACGCCCGGCTGACCATCCTCGAAGTCATGGCCGAGGCCATCGACGCGCCCGATGAGATGAGCCCGTATGCGCCGCGGGTGACCACCATCAAGGTCCCGGTGGACAAGATCGGTGAAGTCATCGGGCCCAAGGGCAAGATCATCAACGCCATCACCGAGGAGACCGGCGCGCAGATCTCCATCGAGGACGACGGCACGGTGTTCGTGGGCGCCACCGACGGGCCCTCGGCGCAGGCCGCGATCGACCGGATCAACGCCATCGCCAACCCGCAGCTGCCGACGATGGGCGAGCGGTTCCTCGGAACCGTGGTCAAAACAACGGATTTCGGCGCGTTCGTGTCGCTGCTGCCCGGTCGCGACGGCCTGGTGCACATCTCCAAGCTCGGCAGGGGCAAGCGCATCGCGAAAGTCGAGGACGTCGTGAACGTCGGCGACAAGCTGCGGGTGGAGATTGCCGACATCGACAAGCGGGGCAAGATCTCGTTGGTCCTGGTCGACGAAGAAGAAAGCACTGTCAGCGCACCTTCTTCGGCTCCCGCAGCGCCTGCCGATGCCGCGACAGCCAGCAGCTGATCCCGCGGCGTCCCTGCGTCGGGGCACGCAGATCGCCGAGGTGAACGCCGACCACAAGGCCGTCCGCCGCACCACGCTGCCGGGGGGCCTGCGCGTGGTCACCGAGTACCTGCCCGCGGTGCGCTCGGCCTCGGTCGGGGTCTGGGTCGGTGTCGGATCGCGCGACGAGGGCGCCACCGTGGCCGGGGCGGCGCACTTCCTCGAGCATCTGCTGTTCAAGTCGACCCCGACCCGCACGGCCGTGGACATCGCCCAGTCGATGGACGCCGTGGGCGGGGAGCTGAACGCGTTCACCGCCAGGGAGCACACCTGCTACTACGCACACGTCCTCGACAGCGACCTGGAGTTGGCGATCGACCTGGTCGCCGACGTGGTGCTCAACGGTCGCTGCGCCGCCGACGACGTGGAGCTGGAACGCGACGTCGTCCTCGAAGAGATCGCCATGCGCGACGACGACCCCGAGGACGCGCTGGGCGACATTTTCTTGTCGGCGCTCTTCGGTGACCACCCCGTGGGCCGCCCCGTGATCGGCACCGCGCGTTCGGTTTCGGCGATGACGCGGGGCCAGCTGCACTCGTTTCATCTGCGGCGCTACACCCCGGAACGGATGGTCGTGGCGGTGGCCGGCAACGTCGATCACGCCGAGGTGGTCGCGTTGGTGCGCCAGCACTTCGGTCCGCATCTGGTCCGCGGACGGCAGCCGATCGCACCGCGCAAGGGCGCCGGGCGGGTCACGGGGCAACCCGGGCTGACGCTGGTCAACCGGGATGCCGAGCAGACCCACGTGTCATTGGGTGTCCGCACCCCCGGGCGGAGCTGGGAGCATCGCTGGGCGCTGTCGGTGCTGCACACCGCGCTGGGCGGCGGCCTGAGCTCCCGGCTGTTCCAGGAGGTTCGGGAGCTGCGCGGCCTGGCCTATTCGGTCTACTCGGCGGTGGACATCTTCGCCGACAGCGGCGCGCTGTCGGTGAACGCCGCGTGCCTGCCCGAGCGTTTCCCCGATGTCATGCGGGTGACCAGCGAGGTGCTCGGCGCCGTGGCACGTGACGGCATCACCGAGGCGGAATGCCGCATCGCCAAGGGGTCCTTGCGCGGCGGGCTGGTCCTCGGGCTGGAGGACTCCGGCTCCCGGATGAGCCGCATCGGCCGCAGCGAACTGAACTACGGCAGACACCGCAGCATCGAACACAGCTTGCAACAGATCGAAGGGGTGACCGTCGAGCAGGTCAACGCAGTGGCCCGCCGCCTGCTGGGCAAGCCCTACGGCGCGGCCGTTCTGGGCCCGTACGCATCGAAACGATCGCTGCCCCAACAACTTCGGGCGATGGTAAATTAGCCGGATGGTTCTGGGCTTTTGGGATATCGCGGTGCCCATCGTGGGTGCGCCGATGGCCGGCGGCCCCGGCACCCCGGCGCTGGCTGCGGGGGTGTCCAACGCGGGCGGGCTCGGTTTCATCCCCGCCGGGTACGTGAGCGCCGAGCGGTTCGCCGACGACATCGCCGTCGCGCGCACCATGACGACCGGCCCGCTCGGCGTCAACCTGTTCGTGCCGCAGCCCAGCGTCGCCGACTGGATAGCGCTTGACTATTACGCCGACGAGCTCGTGGGCATCGCCGAGCACTACCAGTGCGAGGTCGGCCGGCCCGAGTTCGGTGACGACGACGACTGGGAGCGCAAGCTCGAGGTGGTATCCGACGTACGCCCGGAGCTGGTGTCCTTCAGCTTCGGCGCGCCGCCGCCGGACGTGATCCGGCGCTTCAGCGCGCAGGGGTTGCTGGTGATGGTCACCGTGACGTCGCCCTACGAGGCCGGGGTCGCCGTCGCGGCCGGTGCTGACAGCCTGGTGGTCCAGGGGCCCGCGGCCGGTGGGCACCGCGGCACCTTCGCGCCGGACATGGAACCGGGCACCGAGTCGCTGCACGAGCTGATCGATCGGATCCACCGGGCGCACCGCGATGTCCCGATCATCGCGGCGGGCGGGCTGGGCACCGCCGAGGACGTCGCCGGCGTCCTGCGCAGGGGAGCGGTGGCCGCGCAGGTCGGCACCGCGCTGCTGCTCAGCGACGAGGCCGGCACCAGCCAGGCCCATCGCACCGCCATGAAGAACCAGCTTTTCGCCAAGACCATCGTGTCGCGTGCGTTCTCGGGCCGGTATGCGCGCGGCCTGGAAAACGAATTCATCCGGCGCCTCGACAACGTGGCCCCGCTCGGTTATCCCGAGGTCAACCAGATGACGTTGCCGATCCGGGAGGCGGCGGCCGAATGGGAAGACCCGAACGGGATGGCCCTCTGGGCGGGAACGTCGTTCAAGCAGGCCCGTCCGGGGCCGGTGGCCGACATCGTCGCGGGCCTCAACTGCTAGTGCTCAGGTCAACACGCTGGCCGGGTCGGTGTACGGCAAACGCACGTCGGTGGCCACCCGTTCGGACAGCAGTATCCCGTCGTGCGTCGAAAGCCCTTTGGCCAGAGCGGGATCCGACTGGCACGCCGCCCGCCAGTCGTGGTCGGCGAGCCAGAGCACATACGGCATCGTCGCGTTGGTCAGTGCGAGGGTCGACGTCTTCGGCACCGCGCTGGGCATGTTCGCCACGCAGTAGAACAGGGTGTCGTGCACCGCGAAAGTGGGCTCGTCGTGGGTGGTGGGCCGCGAATCGTCGAAGCAGCCGCCCTGATCGATGGAGATGTCCACCAGCACCGCTCCCGACTTCATCTGCGCGACAAGGGAATTCGATATCAGCTTGGGAGCCTTGCCGCCGGGCACCAGGACCGCCCCGATCACCAGGTCGGCGCGCTTGACGGCACCTTCGAGCTCGTAGGCCGACGAGTAGCGGGTGCCGATGCGGCCGGCGAACTCGGCGTCGAGCAGCCGAAGCTTGGCGAGGTTGACGTCGAAGATCATGACGGTCGCGCCCATCCCGCCGGCGACCCGGGCGGCGTTGTAGCCGGCCGTGCCGGCCCCGATCACCACGACATCGGCGGGCTTGACGCCCGGCACCCCGCCCATCAGCACGCCGCGCCCGCCCTGGGTGCGCATCAGGTGATAGGCGCCGACCTGAGCGGAGAGCCGACCGGCGACCTCGCTCATCGGCGCCAGCAACGGAAGCGCGCCGTCGGCGGTCTGGACCGTCTCGTAGGCGATCGAGGTTGCGCCGGAGGCCAATAGCGCGTCGGTGCAGGCGCGCGAAGCGGCCAGATGCAGATACGTGAACAGGACCTGGCCGCGGCGCAGGAGGCCGTACTCGGCCGGTATCGGCTCTTTGACCTTGAGCAGCAGGTCGGCGTCGGCCCACACCTGTTCGGCGGCGCTGGTCAGTTGGGCGCCCGCCGCCTTGAACTCCGCGTCGGAAATCGCCGACCCTTCTCCGGCGCCGGACTGGATCAGAACCTCGTGGCCACGGCGGGTCAGCTCCGTGACACCGGCCGGGGTGACGGCCACCCTGAATTCGTTGGTCTTGGTCTCGGTGGGAATCCCTACGCGCATGCCTCAAGTGTGAAGAAAGTTCGAAAGCCCGGCAAACATGCTGATGATAATTCGATAGAGTCGTGTCGTGCCCGATCTATCTCCTGAGCGGAACCGCCAGCAGGCTGACCAGCCGAAGGATGTTCGACCCGCCGACCTCGACGCGGTGGATCGCAAGATCCTGACCCTGCTGCACGGCGACGCCCGCATCACCAACAACGCGCTCGCCGAGGCGGTCGGAATCGCGCCGTCGACGTGCCACGGGCGGGTCCGGCGGTTGGTGGACCTCGGGGTCATCCGGGGTTTCTACACCGACGTCGACCCGGTCGCCGTCGGATTGCCGCTGCAGGCGATGATCTCGGTCAACCTGCAGTCCAACTCGCGCGGCAAGATCCTCAGCTTCATCCAGCAGATCCGCACCCGGCGGCAGGTGATGGACGTCTACTTCCTCGCCGGCGCAGACGATTTCATCCTGCACGTCGCCGCCCGCGACACCGCGGACCTGCGCTCGTTCGTCGTCGAGAACCTCAATGCCGACGCCGACGTCGCGGGCACGCAGACGTCGCTGATCTTCGAACATCTCCGTGGAGCGGCACCGATTTAGTCTTATGATCGGCGGATGGAGATCGACGCCGGTAAAGAGGCCGGACGGGGCCGGCGATGACGAGGCGCGATCCCGCCGTTGCCGTCGTCGGAGCCGGCATGTCCGGGTTGTGTGTCGCAATCGCGTTGCTGCGCAGCGGCATTCGCGATGTCATCATCTACGAGAAGGCCGACGAGGTGGGCGGCACCTGGCGGGACAACACCTATCCCGGTCTGACCTGTGACGTACCGTCGCGCGTCTACCAGTACACCTTCGCCACGAAGCCCAACTGGACGCACATGTTCTCGCCCGGCCGCGAGATCCAGGCCTACTTCCGCGGCGTCGCCGAGCAATTCGCGCTGCGGGACCGGATCCGGTTCGGCACCGAAATCGTCGGCGCGCGATTCGAGGGCGGCCGTTGGGTGCTGCGATCGGACGCCGGCGACGAATCGGCCGTGGACTTCCTGATCTCGGCGACCGGCGTGCTGCACCATCCGCGGATGCCGTCGATCGCCGGGCTGGGCGACTTCGGTGGTCATGTCTTTCACTCCGCGCGCTGGGACCATTCCGCCCCGCTGCCAGGGCGCCGAATCGCGGTGATCGGCAACGGATCCACCGGCGTGCAGCTCGTCTGCGGGCTGGCCGGCGTGGCGGGCAGGGTCTTGCTGTTCCAGCGCACCGCGCAGTGGATAATCCCGATGCCCAACCCGCGATACTCCAGGTTCGCCGCTCTCACCCATCGGGCCGTTCCGTGGCTCGACCGGTTGGCGTATTGGGCCTACAGCCTCAGCTTCGACACCTTCGCGGTCGCGCTGACCAAGCCGGGCCTGCGGCGAACACTGATGGGCGCGCTGTGCCGCGTCAGCCTGCGCCGAGTGCGCGATCCCGGATTGCGTGCGGCGCTGACGCCCGGCTACCAGCCGATGTGCAAGCGGTTGGTGGTGTCGGGCGGGTTCTACCGCGCGATTCAGCGCGACGATGTCGAGCTGGTGACCGCCGGCATCGACCACGTGGGATCCCGTGGCATCGTGACCGACGACGGCACACTGCACGAGGTGGACATCATCGTGCTGTGCACCGGGTTCGACACCCACGCGTTCTTCCGGCCGATGCGCCTGACCGGCCGAGACGGCATCGCCGCCGACGACGTGTGGCGCGACGGGCCGCGGGCCTACCAGACCGTGGCGATGCCCGGTTTTCCCAACTTCTTCATGATGCTGGGGCCGCACAGCCCGGTGGGCAACCACTCGCTCACCTCGGTGGCCGAACACCAGGCCGATCACATCCTGGGCTGGATCGAGCGTTGGCGACGCGGCGAATTCGACACCGTGGAGCCGACGGCCCCGGCGACCGAGAGTTACAACGCGCAGCTGCGGGCGGCGATGCCGGACACCGTGTGGACCACCGGCTGCGACAGCTGGTACCTGAACAAGGACGGGGTGCCAGAGGTCTGGCCGTTCACGCCGGCCAAGCATCGCGCCATGCTGGCAAACACCGATCCCGGGCAATACGACTTGCGACGGCACGTCGCCGCCGGCTGACGGCCGGGTTCTAAACGGGATCTATACTTGCCAGCACTGAAAAGGGTAGGGGGCCCACGATGTTCACCGTCGACGACCAGGCAGCGGGTCCGCATGACGCGTCGTTGGACCACGAGCGCCTGGTCCTCGAGGCACGCGACGTGGACTTCGATTGGGCAAAGTTGCCGTTCCACTACGTGCCGGGCGAGCCGTTCGCCACCCACGTCCTCAACGTCTTGCACCTGCTGCTGCCCGCCGGTGAAGAGTTCTTCGTCGACGTGTTCAAGCGGAGTCTGCCGCTGATCAAGGACGATCAGCTGCGGCTTGACGTGCAGGGGTTCATCGGCCAGGAGGCCATGCATTCTCAGGCGCACTCGAAAGTGCTCGCCCACTTCGCCGCGCAGGGCGTCGACCTGACCCCGTACACCGACCAGATCAGGTGGCTGTTCGAGAAGCTGCTTGGCCCCCGGCCCGGGTGGAGCCAGCGACGCCGGCACAGCTGGCTGCTGGAGCAGATTTCGATCGTGTCCGCGGTCGAGCACTACACCGCCATTCTGGGCGAGTGGGTGCTCGACTCACCGGCCCACGACGCCATCGGCACCGATCCGGTGATGCTGGACATGCTGCGCTGGCACGGCGCCGAAGAAGTCGAGCACAAGGCCGTCGCCTTCGACACCATGAAGCACCTGCGCGCCGGGTATTTGCGACGGGTGCGCGCCCAGCTGGTCGTGACGCCGGCCATGCTGTTGTTCTGGATTCGCGGGGTCCGCTTCCTGTATTCGGTGGACCCGTACCTGCCGGCGGGAAGCAAGCCGCGCTGGCGGGACTACTTGCGCGCGGCGCGGCGGGGTCTGGTGCCCCGGCCGCTGCGCTTCGTGCGGGTGGTCGGCGACTACTACCGGCCGGGTTTCCATCCGTCCCAGCTGGGCGGGCTGGGGCTGGCGGTCGACTACCTGGCGCTCTCGCCCGCCGCGCGCGCGTCGCACTGACTTATGGCCACAACTCCGAGCGTCACCGCCTCCGACGGTGTCACCTTGGCGGTACACCCCTACACCGAGATCGACGCGGCGCGCCCGACCATCCTCGCGATTCACGGCTGGCCCGACAACCATCACCTGTGGGACGGTGTGGCCCGGGAGTTCGATGAGCGCTACTCCGGCCGCTACAACGTGCTGGCCTACGACGTCCGCGGCGCCGGCGAATCATCGCGCCCCGCAAAGCGATCCGGGTATGCCTTCCCCCAACTGGTGTCCGACATCGGCGCGGTGATCGACAGCCTGGGTGTCGGGCCCGTCCACTTGTTGGCCCACGATTGGGGCTCGATCCAGGCCTGGGCGGCCGTCACCGACGACTCGGTGATGGGCAGAGTCGCGTCGTTCACCTCGATTTCGGGTCCGCACCTGCAGTACGCGGGCAGGTTCCTCCGCTCGGCGCGAACTGCCCGGGCGGCGGGTCAGGTCGCCAGGCAGCTGCTGGGCTCGGGGTACATCGCCTTCTTCCTGTGTCCCGGCGTGCCGGAACTGGCGTTCCGCTCCCGGCTCGGTGTGAAAGTTCATGAGGCTCTCGAGTGCATCGGTCGGTCGAGTACCCGCAGTCGACGCGAGGCGCCGCCGCGGTCGATCACCGACTACCTCAACGGGCTCAACCTGTACCGCGCAAACATGCCCGGGCCGATGTTGCGGCCCGGGCCGCAGCTGCCGAAAACCACCGTTACCGTTCAGGTTCTGGTGCCGCGCAAGGACATCTTCGTGACGCCCGCGGTGCAGCGGTTCACCGGTGCGATTCCCGCCGGGGGCCGGGTGATCCCGATCGAGGGCGGGCACTGGGTGGTGACGTCGCGCCCCGACGTGATCGCCCGGCTCACCGCCGAGTGGGTCGACCAAACCGTCAGCGGCTCGGCCGGCCGACTGGGTGTGCGCGGGGGGCCGCGCGAGGTTGGCGGCAAGCTCGCGCTGGTCACCGGGGCCGGCGCGGGCATCGGCCGGGCGACCGCGGTGGAGCTGGCCCGTCACGGCGCCCGCAAGGTGGTGATCGTCGATCGCGACCTGGCCGCCGCCGACGAGAGCGCGGATGCCGTGCGCGCGGCCTGCGCAGAGACTGCGGTGTACCGGGTCGACGTCAGCGACGACTCTGCGATGAACGACCTTGCCGCGCAAGTGCTTAACGAGCACGGCGTGGTCGACATCCTGGTGAACAACGCCGGCATCGGGATGGCGGGGCGGTTCCTGGAGACGAGCCCGGCCAACTGGGAAGACATCCTGGGAGTCAACGTCCGCGGCGTCATCTCCGGCAGCAGGGCGTTCGCGGCGCAGATGGTCGAGCGCGGCGAGGGCGGAACGATCATCAACGTCGCGTCGGCGGCGGCGTTCATACCGTCGAAGTCCATGGTCGCCTACGGCACCACCAAGGCGGCGGTGCTGGCGTTCAGCGAATCGCTGCGGGCCGACCTCGCCGACGAGGGCATCTCCGTCACGGCCGTGTGCCCGGGATTCGTCAACACCAACATCGCCAAGAGCACCATCTACGCCGGGATGACCGCCGAACAACAGGAGCGCGCGCGGGAGAAGGCCGACGGCGCGTACCGGCGCCGCAACTACACGCCGGAAGCCGTGGCCAAGGCGATCGTCAAGGCCGTCAAGACCGGTCCCGCCGTGTTGCCGATCGCCGCCGAATCCAGGATCGGTTACGCGCTGCGGCGCATCAGTCCGTCGGCGCTTCGGCTGTTCGCGCGCTACGACATTCGCCAAAAATAGGGATTTCGTCGTGCCGGGGAGCATTTGGAGTAGCAGGCCCGTCGACCTGTACGGCCGGCGTGACCGCGATCGCCTCGGCACCCTGCTGTGCGGCGTCCGCGTGTTCTTTGAAGGATTCGCCGCGACCTCGCGGTGGCAGCCGTCGCGGGTGAAGCCGGTGCCGCGTGCCTTGCGGGCGGTCATCACCAAGCGCCAACTCGTCGCCCCCGACGTGGTCGCGCTGACGTTGGCCGACCCGGACGGCGGGTTGCTCCCGTCGTGGACGCCCGGCGGGCATATCGACGTGCAACTGCCCTCGGGCCGGCGCCGGCAGTACTCGCTGTGCGGCCCACCCGGGCGCCGCACCGACTACCGCATCGCCGTCCGCCGGATCGCCGACGGCGGAGGCGGTTCCATCGAGATGCATGACGCTTTCGATGTGGGGGACACGTGCGTGTTCGAAGGCCCGCGCAACGCGTTCTATCTCGGCACGGCCGAGCGCGACGTGCTGTTCGTCCTCGGCGGCATCGGGGTGACGCCCATCCTGCCGATGATGCAGGCGGCGGTGCAGCGCGGAATCGATTGGCGCGCAATCTATGCCGGAAGAAGCCGCGAGTACATGCCGTTCCTGGACGAGGTGATGTCGCTGGCCCCGGAGCGGGTGACAGTGTGGGCCGACGACGAGCACGGCCGCTTCGCCGGTGTCGACGACCTGCTGGCCGGCGCCGGTCCGACCACCGCCGTGTACGTGTGCGGGCCGACGCCCATGCTGGAGGCGGTCCGCGTGGCGCGAAACGAATTCGCTGACGCGCCTTTGCATTACGAGCGGTTCAGCCCGCCGCCGGTGGTCGACGGGGTTCCGTTCGAGTTGGAGCTGGCGCGGTCGCGACGAGTGCTCAGCGTTGCGGCGAATCGGTCGGCGCTCGACGTCATGCGCGATCTCGATCCGACGACCCCCTACTCGTGCCAGCAGGGCTTCTGCGGGACATGCAAGGTCAAAGTGCTTGCCGGGCAGGTCGATCACCGTGGCCGGGTTGCGATCGGTGACGACGAAATGGTGGTCTGCGTGTCGCGGGCGAAGGGCGACCGGGTGGTCATCGACGCTTGAGCCGGTAGCCCACGTGGCCCACCTTGATGCCCGGCAGCGGCTCCCAGTCAAGGGTGCGGCCGTCGACGTGAAAGTTGTTCTTCTCGTAGAAGCGGCGCGCCTTGTCGTTCTTCACTGCGCACCAAAGGATCACGTCACCGGACGGATTTGTGCTCAGGACTTCGCCGAGCAGGCGGCCACCGATGCCATGCCGCTGGCTTTCGTCCGCGATGTAGAGCGCGTCGATCTGAAGAGCGTCTTGTTCGTCAGGGTCCGGCCCGAAGATGGCCACGCCGAGCGTGCGGCCTCCGTCCTCGGCGACCCACATCCGCCAGCCGTGGCGATTCAGCGTGTTGGGATAAATCTCGGCGACCCAGCGCTTCGCCGGACCCAGTATGTCGAGCAACGGCGGCGCGAGTATTCCGGCCCAGGATCGTCGCCACACCGGATAGTGCATCTCCGCGACGTCGGCGAAATCGTCCGGCGCGGCTTGACGGATCCGGATGTCGCTGGCCTCCACACGTCAAGGCTAAGGGCGTCGCTCCAGATAGGCGGCCAGGGCGTTGGTCAGACCCCGCCGGGCCATGTCGAGGTCGGCGTACGAGCCGAGCTGGCGCTCCGACACCAGGCCGCGCATCGCGCCGGGGATGAGCGCCGCCACCTCCCGCAGCCGGTCCGGGTCGACGTCCAGGCCCGTGAAGGCGTTCTGGCAGGTCTCGAGCCAGCTCTTGCCCCACGAGAACAGCTCGGCGGCCGTGCGCGGGTAGAGGCGTTCGAGCTCGCGGGGGTCGCGGGGGAGCGCGGCCCGCAGGTTTTCGATCGCGCGGGAATCCGCCGATGCCAGGCCGCGGTAGAGGGTGTCGATGATGGCGCCGACACGCTCCCGCAGGGGGGCCTCCGGTTGGAGCGGTGTCGAGAACGTCGCGGCGCGTCGCTCGGCGGTGCGATGTAGCACGGCGGCCCAGAATCCGTCGGTATCGCCGAACTGGTACTGCACCGCGCCCCAGGTGGCGCCGATCTCCTTGGCGATGCGATTGGCCGACACCGAGCCCGGCTCGCCCGAGGCCAGCGACTTCAGCGCGGCCTCCAGCATGCTCTCGCGCGTCGCGTGGCCGCGCCGATTGGTGCGCCGCCCGGCGACCTTGGCGTCGGTCACCCTCCGAGCCTAACATTTTCATAGAGGGTAC
This sequence comes from Mycobacterium sp., assembly GCF_025965855.1. GTDB lineage: Bacteria > Actinomycetota > Actinomycetes > Mycobacteriales > Mycobacteriaceae > Mycobacterium. The sequence continues at coordinate 12,848 of NZ_JAOPWB010000225.1, forward strand.
TGTGATTTTGTTGCGACGCGACCTATCATTCCTACGCGAGGAGGTCAGCTCAGATGGCTAAGCCGCCGTTGTCGATGAAACCGACCGGATGGTTCCAGGTCGCCTGGTCCGACGAGATCGGCGTCGGCGACGTGCACAAGATGAAGTACTTCGACCAGGAGATGGTCGCGTGGCGCGCCGAGTCCGGCGGGATCACCGTGATGAACGCCTACTGCGAGCACCTCGGCGCGCATCTCGGTCACGGCGGCAAGGTCGTCGGCGACGTGCTGCAGTGTCCGTTCCACGGCTGGCAGTGGAGCCAGGAGGGGCGCAACGTCTGCATCCCTTACCAGGATCGGCCCAACCGCGGCAGGCGGATCCGCAACTATCCCGTGGTCGAGCGCAACGAGTCGGTCTACATCTGGCACGACGTCGAGCGCCGCGAACCCGACTTCGATGCGCCCGACGTATTCGCGTCATTCGAGGACGGCAGGGGCGCGGACGACTACTACCCCCAGCAGCGGTTGTACCGGGAGGCTCTGCAGCTGCACCCGCAGTACGTCCTCGAAAACGGGGTGGACTTCGCGCATTTCAAGTACGTCCACAACACGCCGATCGTGCCGGTGTTCACCCGCCACGACTTCGCCGGCGCGGTGTCCTTCGTCGACTTCACCATCACGTTCGAAGGCGACGATGGCCAGAAGATCGAGGACGTGAACAGCGGCGTGGAGGCCATCAACGGAGGGCTGGGCATCGCCGTGACCAAGAGCTGGGGGATGATCGACAATCGCACCATCTCCGCAGTCACCCCGGTCGACGAATTCACCTCCGATGTCCGGTTCATGGTGTACATCGGGCGGGCGCCGGGCAAGGATCCGGCCCGGGCCGAGCTCAGGGCGGCCGAATTCGGGCGGGAAGTGATACGGCAGTTCGAGCAGGACGTCGAGATCTGGCGCCACCAGCGCTACTCGGACCCACCCGCGCTGGCCACCGACGAGTATGCGGGTTTCACCGCAATCCGCAACTGGGCCAAGCAGTTTTATCCCGACGGCATCGGTGGCGGCGCCGCCGAAGTGTACGCAGCATCCCAGAAAGGCTGAACTTCAAATGAATGCACCCGCTCGACCGATCCGCGTCTTCCAGGTGGCTACCGGAAACGTCGGTTCCGAGATGATCAAGCGGATCGCCACGCAGCCAGACCTGGAACTCATTGGCCTGCACTGCTATTCGCCGGAGAAGATCGGGCGCGATGCGGGTGAACTCGCTGGCGTGGCTCCCAACGGGGTGAAGGCCACGGGCACCGTCGAGGAGATCATCGCGGCTAGGCCGGACGTGCTGACGTTTCACGGCGTATTCCCCGACGAAGACCTCTACGTCAAAGTGCTTGAGGCGGGGATCAATATCGTCACCACGGCCGACTGGATCACCGGGTGGCACCGCGACAAGAACCACCCCCACCCGTCGGGCAAGCCGGTGACCCAGCTGCTGGCCGAGGCCTGCGAGAAGGGCGGCGCCACGTTCTACGGCACCGGCATGAACCCGGGCCTGAACCAGATCCTCGGCGTGGTGTGCTCGGCCGACGTGGCCGAGATCGAGAATGTCACCACCATCGAGTCCGTTGACGTGTCGTGCCACCACTCCAAGGACACCTGGCTCGAGGTCGGCTACGGCCAACCGGTCGACGATCCGGAAATCCCGTCGAAGCTGGAGAAGTACACCCGCGTCTTCGCCGACAGCGTGCTGATGATGGCCGACTGCTTCGGCCTGCCCCTCGACGAGGTGAAGTTCAGCTACGAGCTGGGCGCCTGCACCAAGGACGTCGACCTGGGCTGGTACACGCTGCCCAAGGGTTCGCTGGGCGGCAACTACATCAGATACCAGGGCATGGTGGGCGGGGTGCCCCGCGTCGAGACGCACCTGGAGTGGCAGATGACCCCGCACACCGATCCGAGCTGGAACATCAAGGGCTGCTACATCACTCAGATCAAGGGCGACCCGTGCGTCTACAACAAGCACATGATCTTCCCCAAGCCCGGTGTGGATCTGTCCAATCCGGACAACTTCGCCTCCATCGGCATGACGGTGACGGGCATGCCCGCCCTACACTCGATCAAGTCGGTGGTGGCGGCGCGCCCGGGACTCATGACCAGCGCCGACCTGCCGCTGCGCGGGTTCGCGGGGCGGTTCAAGAGTTAGGCGCTTGCGTCAAGGGCGTCAAGGAGCCTCGTCGTCATCCTCGTCGAAGAGGCGTTCCGGGTGGTGATAGTCGTTGGTGCGCGCGCCGCGGTCTAAGTGCGGCGGCGGGATCCATTCGGTGCGCCCGTTGGGGAGTTTTCTGGTCCGCCAGCCGTTTTCGACGAGCTTGTGGTTGGGCGGGCAGGTGAAGGCGAGCCTGTCGGCGTCGGTCCGGCCGCCGGTCGCCCACTCGTCGACATGGTGGACTTCGCACCAATACCCCGGCACGTCGCAGCCCGGGTGGGTGCAGCCGCGATCCTTGGCG
>NZ_JAOPWB010000241.1 GCF_025965855.1 Mycobacterium sp.
GGTCGCAACTTCCAGGTGATCTACGAGCAGGCCAACTCCCACGGCCAGAAGGTGCAGACCGCGGGCAGCAACATGTCCAGCACCGACAGCGCCGTCGGGTCCAGCTGGGCCTAACTCGCAACTTCAGGCGCGGCAGCACACCACATATCGGTGTGCTGCCGCGTCCTGCGGTTTCCGTGAACTTCGACCACTTCGACCTCCGAGGCTATTGATGGACCAACAGAGCACCCGCACCGACATCACCGTCAACGTCGACGGCTTCTGGATGCTTCAGGCGCTGCTCGACATTCGACACGTCGCGCCGGAATTGCGGTGCCGGCCGTTCGTGTCCACTGATTCGAGCGACTGGCTCAACGAACACCCCGGAATGGCGGTGATGCGTGAGCAGGGCATCGTCGTCGGCGACGAGGTGCAGGAACAGGTTGCCGCTCGAATGCGGGTCCTCGCCGCGCCCGACCTCGAAGTCGTCGCCCTGCTGTCGCGGGGCAAGCTGCTGTACGGCGTGGTTGACGACGAGAACCAGCCGCCCGGTTCGCGCGACATCCCCGACAACGAGTTCCGCGTGGTGCTGGCCCGCCGCGGCCAGCACTGGGTGTCGGCCGTGCGGGTGGGCAGCGACATCACCGTCGATGACGTCGCCGTCGCGGACAGCGCCTCGATCGCGTCGTTGGTGATCGACGGCCTGGAGTCGATCCACCACGCGGAGCCTGCGGCCATCAACGCGGTCAACGTGCCGCTGGAGGAGATGCTGGAAGCAACGAAGTCCTGGCAGGACTCCGGCTTCAACGTCTTTTCCGGCGGGGATCTGCGGCGGATGGGCATCAGTGCCGCGACGGTTGCCGCGCTGGGTCAGGCGCTGTCGGATCCCGCGGCCGAGGTGGCGGTGTACGCGCGCCAGTACCGGGACGACGCCAAGGGCCCCAGCGCCTCGGTCCTGTCGCTGAAGGACGGTTCGGGTGGCCGCATCGCGCTCTACCAGCAGGCGCGCACCGCGGGTTCGGGCGAGGCGTGGCTGGCGATCTGCCCGGCAACCCCCCAGCTGGTGCAGGTGGGCGTCAAGACCGTGTTGGACACTCTGCCGTACGGCGAGTGGAAAACGCACCGAAGGGTTTGACATACGCGTGAAACATAAACTTCACCAACGCTTTTGCAGACAACATGCGGTTGGGATGCGAAGACGGCATACTTCTCTAGAATCATCAGCAAATCTTCAAAGCAGTGTCACCACAACTCCTTAGCACACAAGGCGAGGCAGATGAAATCCGAATTGGTCGAGCTGTACCTCTCAGGGGGCCGCAGCGCCTCGGCGAGTGAAACGTCCGGGGCCCGCGCGCGCCTGGCGACACAGGGTTACACATTCACAATGGCAGGGGGTGCAGGGCGATGACCGCAGTAGGCGTAGCTGATGCCCTACAGGCAGACATCGAGGGAATCTCACAACCTCGGGCGGTAGTCGTCGGCGTCATGGCCGGTGAGGGCGTCCAAATCGGCGTTCTGCTGGATGCCAACGCCCCCGTCTCGGTGATGAGCGACGCGCTGTTGAAGGTGGTCAACAGCCGGCTCCGGGAACTAGGCGAGACCCCGCTGGAGGCCACCGGCCGCGGCAGGTGGGCGCTGTGCCTCGTCGACGGCACGCCCTTGCGGGCCACGCAATCGCTGACCGAGCAAGACATCTACGACGGCGACCGGCTGTGGATCCGATTCCTGCCGGACACCGAGCACCGATCGCAAGTCATCGAGCACATCTCCACCGCGGTTTCGGCAAACCTGAGCAAGCGGTTCGCCGCGATCGACCCGATCGTCGCGGTCCAGGTCGGCGCGTCGATGGTCGGGATCGGCGTGACCGCGGCGGCGGGTCTGCTGGGCTGGTGGCGTTGGCACCACAATTCCTGGCTGCCCACGGTCTACTCCGCGATCATCGCCGCGCTCGTGTTGTCGGTGGCCATCCTGCTGGCGATGCGGGCGAAGACACACTCAGAGCGTCTGGTCGCCGACATCATGCTGTTGAGCGGCCTCGCGCCACTCGCAGTGGCCGCGGCGTCGGCCCCGCCGGGCGGCGTCGGCGCGCCGTCCGCGGTGTTGGGCTTCGGCGTGCTCGCGATTTCGGCGGCGCTCACCCTGCGCTTCACCGGTCGCCGGCTGGCCATATACACCGCGCTCGTGACGATCAGTGGCGTGGCGGCGATCGCCAGCCTGGCGCGCATGGTCGCAAATACCAGCCCGGTCACCAACTTCGCCTGCGTGGTGCTGGTCTGCGTGCTCACCTACCAGGCCGCACCGTCCCTATCCCGTCGGTTGGCCGGCATTCGGCTGCCCGTCTTCCCGTCGGCCACCAGCCGGTGGGTGTTCGAGGCGCGACCGGATCTGCCTACCACCGTGGTGCGCGCCGACGGCGGTGCCCCGGTCTTGGAGGGGCCCGCGTCGGTCCGCGACGTGGTGCTGCAGGCCGAGCGCGCCCGATCGTTCTTGTCCGGCCTGCTGTTGGGGCTCGGCGTGCTGATGGTGGTGTCGCTCACCGCGCTGTCGGATCCGCACACCTTCCAACGCTGGCTGCCGCTCTTACTGGCGGGCTTCGCCGCCGGCTTCCTGATGCTCCGCGGCCGCTCATACGTGGACCGCTGGCAGGCGATCAGCCTGGCCGTGACGTCTGTGCTCATCGTCGCCTCGATCGTGGTGCGGTACGCGCTCGTGTTGCAGTCGCCGCTGGCGGTGTCGATCAGCGTGGCGATTCTGGTTCTGCTGCCCGCGGCGGGCATGACGGCCGCGGCGGTGGTGCCCAACACCATCTACAGCCCGCTGTTCCGCAAGTTCGTGGAATACATCGAATACCTGTGCCTGATGCCGATCTTCCCGTTGGCATTGTGGCTGATGAATGTCTATGCGGCGATCCGTTACCGCTAGCGGCAAGGTGTGGCGCGGTCGCGCATCCCGTGCGACCGTCGCCGCGCTCCTGCTCACCTCAGGCGCATTAGCGGGCCTGCCTCCCGCGTACGCGATTTCGCCTCCGACGGTTGATCCGGCCGCGGTGCCGCCCGACGGCCCGCCCGGGCCCCCGGCGCCGATGAAGCAGAACTCCTACTGCACCGAGGTCGGCGTGCTGCCCGGAACCGATTTCCGGTTGCAGCCGAAATACATGGACATGCTGAACTTGCAGGAGGCATGGCAATTCGGCCGTGGCGCCGGGCAGAAGGTCGCCGTCATCGACACCGGTGTAAGCCCGCACGCCAGGTTTCCGCACCTGCTTCCCGGCGGCGACTACATCATGTCGGGCGACGGACTCTCGGACTGCGACGCGCACGGAACCATCGTGGCGTCGGTGATCGGCGCGGCCCCGGCCAGCGGCGCGGCGACGCCGCCCGCGGCACCGCGCAAGCCGGTCACCATTCCCACCACCGAGCCGCCTCCGAAAGCGCCACCGCCACAGACGGTGACGTTGTCGCCGCTACCGCAGACCGTGACAATGGTTCCCGCGCCACCCCCGTCGGAGACGCCGCCACCGGGACCGTTTGGGGCACCGCCGGCGCAGCCGGCACCTCCAGCCGGACCCGCTCCCGGTCCGGCTCAGGCTCCGGCCCCTGGTGGCCCGGCTCAGGCTCCGGCCCCTGGTGGCCCGGGCCAGGCGCCGGCGGCCGGCCACGGCGCGGGCACGGTGACGATACCGAGCTACTCCGGCGGTCGACAGGTGATCGGCATCGATAACCCGGGCGGCCCTCGTCCGCTCGACCCGCCGAAGCCGCCCCCACCGCCGGCACCGCCGCGCGCGCAGGCCCCCGACGCCTACAGCGGCATCGCCCCGGACGTGGACATCCTCGCGATCCGCCAATCCAGCCAGGCCTTCGGACTCAAGGACGCCTACACCGGTGACGAGGACCCGCAGACGCGGGCGAAGATCGACGACGTCGAGACCATGGCGCGGGCGATCGTGCACGCCGCGAACCTGGGCGCCACGGTGATCAACATCTCCGACGTGACCTGCATGAGCTCGCGCAACATGATCGACCAGCGCACGCTGGGCGCCGCGGTCCGCTACGCGGCGGTCGACAAGAACGTCGTCATCGTGGCGGCGGCCGGCGACACCAGCAAGAAGGACTGCAAACAGAACCCGGCCTTCGATCCCATGCAGCCCAAGGATCCCCGCGACTGGAGCGGTGTGGGCACCGTCGTCACGCCGTCCTGGTTCAGCGACTACGTCCTGACGGTCGGCGCGGTCGACACCGATGGGCGCCCGCTCATCCAAGGGAGTCAGGGGCAGGCGTCAACGAGCGTCGCCGGACCGTGGGTGGGAATCGCCGCGCCGGCGACCGACATCATCGGGCTCTCGCCCCGGGACGACGGTTTGATCAACGCCATCGATGGCCCGGACAACACGCTGCTGGTTCCGGCCGGCACCAGTTTCTCGACCGCGATCGTGTCCGGGGTGGCCGCCCTCGTCCGCGCCAAGTACCCCCAGCTATCGGCATATCAGGTCATCAACCGGTTGGAACGCACCGCCCGGGCGCCCGCGCGCGGGGTGGACAACCAGGTCGGCTACGGTGTCGTCGATCCGGTGGCGGCGTTGACGTGGGATGTACCCGAGGGTCCAGCAAAGCCGCCGCAGCAACTGTCGGCGCCGCTGAACATCCCTAAACCGGCCCCCCACCGGGATATGGTGCCAGTATGGGTGGCAGCCGGAGGGTTGACCGCGGCTTTACTGATCGGCGGCGCCGTGTTCGGTATAGCGGTCTTCATCAAGCGAACACGGAAGCAGCAATGAGGTCGGAGCAGCAATAGCAATGAAGGCTCAGCGAAGTTTCGGATTGTCTTTGTCGTGGCCGCGGGTCACCGCGGTGTTTCTTGTCGACATCCTGATCCTGTTGGTGGCCAGTCACTGCCCGGCCTCGTGGCAGGGCGACCACCACATCGCGTTTTGGGTTGGGGTCGGCCTCGCCACGCTGGTCACGCTGCTGTCGCTGGTCACCCACCACGGCCTCACCGTGACCTCCGGCCTGGCCACCTGGCTGTGGGACTGGTCCGCCGATCCGGGCACCGCGCTGACGGCGGGATGCACGCCGGCGGTTGACCACCAGCGCCGGTTCGGGCGCGACCGGGTCGGCGTACGCCAGTACGACGGCCACCTGGTGACCGTGATCGCGGTGGACGGCGGGGAGGACGACGCCTCTGGGCGCCACCGGCACCGGAACACGGCGGCCATCCTGCCGGTGCACGCGGTAGCCGAGGGCTTGCGCCAGTTCGATATCCACCTCGACGGCATCGACATCGTCTCGATGAAGGTGCGCCGCGGCGGCCCTGAAGTCAGAGCCGCCGAGAAGTCCAAGCTGGACGACTGGGGGCCCGAAGAGTGGGGGCTGGTGAGCGACCAACCCACCTCCTATGTCCGCCGCACCTGGCTGGTGCTACGGATGAACCCGCAGCGCAACGTCGCCGCCGTGGCGGCCCGCGACTCGCTCGCATCGACCTTGGTGGCGGCCACCGAGCGGCTCGCCCAAGATCTCGATGGGCAAAGTTGTGTGGCCAGGCCGTTGACCGCCGACGAGCTCGCCGAGGTCGACAGCGCCGTGCTGGCCGATCTGGAACCGACCTGGAGTCGCCCCGGATGGCGGCACCTCAAGCACTTCAACGGGTTCGCCGCCAGTTTCTGGTTGACACCGTCGGACATCACCACCGAGACCTTGGAAGAACTGTTGCTGCCCGAAGTGGGCGCCGCCGTCCTCACGATTCGGCTCCGCACCAGCTCCGTCCGGCCGCAGCTGTCGGCCTGGGTGCGCTACCACAGCGAGCGCCGGCTTCCCAGGAACGTATCGTCGGGACTCAACCGGCTCACCGGCCGCCAACTGGCGGCGGTGCGTGCCAGCCTGCCCGCCCCGGCGGCCCGCCCGCTCTTAATCGTCCCCAGCCGTCCGTTGCTCGACGACGATGATCTGGTGCTGTCGGTCGGTCAGGTGCGGGAGAGCGCAGCGAGCGTGCCTGCGGCGCAATGACGCGCTCGCAATCCACCGCCGAAGACGCCCGTAATGCAATGGTCGCCGGGCTCTTGGCATCGGGAATCTCGGTCAACGGGTTACAGCCCAGCCACAACCCGCAGGTGGCTGCGCAGATGTTCAACACGGCCACCACGCTTGACCCGGCGATGTGCGATAGCTGGCTGGCGCGGATGCTGGCCGGTGAGCAGAGCCTCGAGGTGCTCGCCGGCGCGTGGGCGGCGGTCAGGACGTTCGGTTGGGAAACCCGCCGGCTCGGAGTCACGGATCTGCAGTTTCGGCCCGAGGTCTCCGACGGGTTGTTTCTGCGCCTGGCCGTCACCAGTGTGGAGTCGCTGGCGTGCGCTTACGCGGCCGCTCTCGCCGAGGCCAAACGCTACGAGGAAGCCGCGAAACTGCTCGACGGCGTCGAGCCCCGGCATCCTTTCGATGAGGAAGTGGTCAACTACGTGCGGGGCGTGCTGTACTTCCGCACCGGGCGCTGGCCCGACGTGCTCGCCCAATTTCCCGAGGGAAAGACCTGGCGGCACCCCGAACTGAAGGCCGCGGGCGCGGCGATGGCGACCACCGCGCTGGCCTCGCTGGGAGTGTTCGAGGAGGCCTTCCGGCGCGGCCAGGACGCCGTCGAGGGGGACCGGGTGCCGGGGGCGGCCAACATCGCCCTGTACACCCAGGGTATGTGCCTGCGGCACGTCGGCCGCGAGGACGAGGCCGTCGAGCTGTTGCGCCGGGTGTACTCGCGGGATCCGAAGTTCGCCCCGGCCCGAGAAGCCCTGGACAATCCCAACTATCGGCTGATACTGACCGATCCGGAGACGATCGAGGCCCGCACCGACCCGTGGGACCCCGACAGCGCGCCGACGCGCGCGCAGACGGAGGCCGCCCGCCACGCCGAAGAGGCCGCCAAGTATCTGGCCGAAGGGGACGCAGAGCTCAACGCGATGCTGGGCATGGAACGGGCCAAGCGGGAAATCAAGCTCATCAAGTCGACCACCAAGGTGAACTTGGCCCGGCAAAAGATGGGGCTCCCGGTGCCGGTGACGTCACGCCACACCTTGCTGCTGGGGCCGCCCGGGACCGGCAAGACGTCGGTAGCGCGGGCCTTCACCAAGCAGCTGTGCGGGCTCACCGTGTTGCGCAAGCCGCTGGTGGTGGAGACGAGCCGCACCAAGCTGTTGGGGCGGTACATGGCCGACGCCGAGAAGAACAGCGAGGAGATGCTCGAGGGAGCGTTGGGCGGAGCGGTCTTCTTCGACGAGATGCACACCCTGCACGAGAGCGGCTACCACCAGGGTGACCCCTACGGCAACGCGATCATCAACACGCTGCTGCTGTACATGGAAAACCATCGCGACGAGCTGGTCGTGTTCGGCGCGGGTTACGCCAAGGCCATGGACAAGATGCTCGAGATGAATCAAGGTCTGCGGCGGCGTTTTTCGACCGTGATCGAGTTCTTCAGCTACACCCCGGATGAGCTTGTTGCGCTCACCAAACTCATGGGGCGGGAGAACGAGGACGTCATCACCGACGAGGCGGCCGAGGCGTTGTTGCCGGCGTACACGAAGTTCTACCTCGACGAGAGCTACTCGGAAGACGGGGATTTAATTCGCGGTATCGATACGCTCGGCAACGCCGGCTTCGTCCGCAATGTCGTGGAGAAGGCCCGCGACCACCGGAGTTTCCGGCTGGACGACGAAGACCTCGACGCGGTGCTGTCCAGCGATCTCACCGACTTCAGCGAGGCCCAACTCCTCCGATTCAAACAGTTGACCTCCGAGGACCTGGCCGAGGGGATCCGGACGGCGGTCGCCGAGAAGAAGACGACGTAGTAGAGCTTCTGCGCAGCCTCACCAGCTAACGGCCGCAATTATTTTCGGCGGATTCGGGGCAACTCTCAAATCCCGCCGCGGGCCCTTGCGGTCCGGCGAATTCTATGAGCTTTCTATTAATTGCCAATGACGACGCGGTTCGCGTTGCCGGGTCTTGGCCCCGGTGCCAACATGATCCTGAATGCTCATCGCCGAGCGCAGTTTCCCCGCGGAAAAGGTCTTGAGAAGGGGATTTAGGTTTATCGTCGCAAGACGCCCGGGATCAGGCGGCTTTTGCCCACGTACGGGGTTCGCTCAACTCGCTGCGGTCGTCGCGACGAGCTGGGCGCCCGCGCCCGGTAAATTTCGCCGGAGGGGCTCGTCCCGATTCGGGCAACCATGGCGCACTCCCGTGAGCGCCTCAGGTCACGACGGGAGGTGGGCGCACTGGCCGGATTGACAGTGAATGCAGGAAAACACTGACCGTTTCATTCCGATCCGGTCGCGGCGCACTTGCCGTCGTTTGAATCGGCAGCACCCGACGTACCTCGGCGGCCACACGCCCGTGGCTGGGTCGGACTATCCGTATTCAAGGAGAAGTCCGATGTCTTTCTTTGTGACACAACGGGAATCACTGGCCGAATCGGCCCGGATGACCGCCCACACCGCGGCCATCCAGGCCGCCAACACTGCAGCGGCCGGTTAAGGGAGGTGTTGGCAATGGATTTCGGAGCGCTACCACCGGAAGTCAACTCCACGCGCATATATGCCGGACCGGGCTCCGCGCCGATGATGGCTGCCGCGACGGCCTGGGCCGCGCTGGCCGCGGAGCTGGGTTCGACCGCGGCCTCATACGACTCGGTGATCTCGGAGCTGACCAGCGAAGGGTGGATGGGGCCGGCCTCCGCGTCGATGGGCGCCGCGGCGACGCCCTATGTGCAATGGATGAGCAGCACCGGGGCGCTTGCCCAGCAGGCTTCCGCTCAGGCGGCGGCTGCGGCGGGAGCCTATGAGGCCGCGTTCGCCATGACGGTGCCCCCGGCGGAAGTGGCTGCCAACCGCGCTCTGCTCAGCGGGCTTGTCGCGACCAATTTCCTTGGGCAAAACACGGCGGCGATCGCGGCCACGGAAGCCCAGTACGGCGAAATGTGGGCCCAGGATGCGGCGGCAATGTACGGCTATGCCGGTAGCTCGGCGGCCGCCTCGACGCTGACGTCGTTCGAGGAACCGGCGGAGACCACCGATCCGGCGGGGCCGGCCGGCCAGGCCTCAGCGGTCGCGCAAGCCACGGGCACGGCCACGGGCACCGGGACCCAGACGATGGATCAGATGCTGTCCGCGATACCGACTGCACTGCAAGGACTCTCGTCACCCGTCTCGGCCGCCGCGAACCCCGCGGCGACCATCCCGGGGGTCGGAATCCTGGATTCCATCCTGAATTTTCTCGACGGGGCGGACGGGAACGCGATCGGGACCTTCTTGAACTCCTCGCTGGTCAACGGATTCGTTTCGGCCGGCTACGTGAGCCCGGCCATCATCGAACCCGCCGTCACCGGTGGGATGGCCGACATCAACGCGGTCTCAGTTGCCGCGGCGCCAACGTCCACGGCACTGCCGCCGATGGGCGCCGGCTCCGGCAACCCGACGTGGACACCCCTGCTGACGCCCGGGGCCGCCGGCGCGGCGGGCACGGACCTGAGCGGAGCGATTTCGGCTGGCACCAACCAGGCGGCATTGGTCGGGCGATTGTCCGTGCCGCAGGGCTGGACGGCGGCCGCGCAGGTGGCGAACCCGGCGGGGGCGACGTTCGCCGGAGGTGGGTGGACCAACGCCGTCGGCCCGGGCGCCGGCGCGGTGGGGGCCGGCCCGGGAGCGATGCCGGGTATGCCGGGCATGCCCGCCGCCACGGCGGGAGGTGGCTACGGCCACGGCCCGCGCTACGGGTTCCGCGTGACCGTGATGCCACGGCCACCGGCCGCGGGGTGACGGGAGAACGGACGCTCCCGCGCGGTCGCGAGCCGGCCGGGCGGGGCGCGCCGAAAAGTGAATTGTTGCAAGCGTTTGGCAGTTGGCTTGACTGACCTACTACCGCGGTGCCACGATGGCCTCTGCAAGCACCTCGCTAGGTGAGGCGTCTGCACGGATACAGGCCACTGACCTCGAACGTCGAGAGACGCCCAGGGTCAGGACAGCTCCTCCCGGATTAAGGGTTGAGCCCAAGTGGCTTCCGGCTCCGATCGAGCCCGATACGCCGTGTGGTGCCGAAGCTTTGACGAGAGGGGTGCGGTCTCAGGGTCTTCAGACCTGGGCGCTTCTCCCCGTGTGCAAGGAATGGCATCCCCGTGTGCCCAGGCTGTGAGGAGGTGAGAGCGAAATGAGTCCCGACGATAGTCCGTATTCCAGATCGACCGTTTCGTTTCGATCCGACCCCGGCCCCTTTCTGACAGTCTGAACGGCTCGCCCCGGCAGACGCCTCGCGCTCATGTCCGCTTCGCGGGCTCCGCATAGCGGATCGCGGCTGTGGAATGCGCGGAAATTGGCCAGAACTGGGTTCGGTCTCTTTCCGTGAGGAGTAGTCCAATGTCGTTTGTCAATGCGCGTCCGGAAGCGCTGGCCGGTGCAGCCGGCGACTTGGATGGTGTTGCAATCGCGCCGGCCGCGCAGAATCTGGCCGCGGCGGGGGCGACGACCGGGTTGTCACCGGCCGCCGCCGACGAGGTATCGGCCTTGGCCACAACACAATTCAGCGTCTACGCCGCCGTATACCAGGCGGCGGGCGCACAGGCGGCGACCGTTCACGAGCTGTTTATCGCGACCTTGGGCGCGAGCGCCGGCTCGTATGCGGCCACCGAGGTAGCGGACACGATCGCGGCAAGTTAGGGGAGGAGGCTGACGATGACCGCTGCACTGGATTTCGCAATGCTTCCCCCGGAAGTGAACTCCGGCCGGATGTACTCCGGAGTGGGCTCGGGCCCGATGCTGGCCGCCGCGTCGGCGTGGCATGGACTGGCCGACGAATTGCGTTCCACCGCACTGTCTTACGGCTCGGTGCTTTCGGCGCTGACCGGTGAAGAATGGCACGGCCCGGCGTCGACGGCGATGGCGACCGCGGCGGCGCCGTACGCGGTCTGGTTGGGTACGACGGCCGAGCAGGCCGAGCAGACCGCCGCACAGGCCCAGGCCGCCGCGGCGGCCTACGAGGCCGCGTTCGCCGAGACGGTGCCCCCGCCGGTGATCGCGGCCAACCGCGCCCAGCTTTCGGCGCTGATCGCCACCAACATCGTGGGTCAAAACACCCCGGCGATCGCGGCCACCGAGGCCCAGTACGCCGAAATGTGGGCCCAGGATGCCGCCGCGATGTATGGCTACGCGGCCTCCGCGGCGGTCGCCACCCAGCTGAGCCAGTTCACCGAGCCGCAGCAGACCACCAGCCCCAGCGGGCTGAGCGCCCAGTCCGCCGCGGTGACCCAGGCCGTCGCCACCCCGGCCGGGAGTCAGCAGAGCACGCTGTCGCAGCTGATTTCCGCGCTGCCCACCACGCTGCAGGGCCTGTCCTCGCCGGTGTCGTCGCCGACGCCTGCGTCAGAGATCGTGGGGCTGCTGACCGGGTCGGGGTCGGGATCTTCCACGCTCGACAACCTTTGGGCCGAGTGGGGACCCAACGCCAATATCTGGAACACCGCCTTCTCGTCCGGGTTCTACATGCCCAGTAACACACTGGCTCCATTCCTGAGCCTGCTGGGCCAGGGGAGCGCGGCCGGCGATGCGGTCGACGCGGCGGGCCAGGCTGCCAGCGGGGCGCTCGGTGAGGAAGTCGCAGGCCCCGCCGTCGGGGGCGTAGGCGATGCGGTGTCGGCCGGCCTCGGGCACGCGCCAATGATCGGCGGGGTTTCGGTGCCGCCGAGCTGGACCGCGCCCGTGCCGCTGGCCGGCCCGCTGGCCTCGTCGCTCGGAGGCACGCCGATGGTCCCGCCGCCGGCCATGGCGGCCGGCATGCCGGGGATGCCGATCGGCGCCACGGGTGCACAACCCTATGGGCGTGCCGTGCCGCAGTACGGCTTCCGTCCTACCTTCGTCGCGCGCCCTCCGGCGGCCGGATAGAAGTCGGGCACCGTACGCACCTCACAAGCGATGCCTGCGCGGATTGAGCTTTCCGCAACCTCGCGAACACGCTGCTCGGCCACCGCGGCTCGACTGGTTCGCTGCGGTTAGCACCGCGAACACGCCGAATCACCCTCACAGAAAATCCCCAGCAGCCAATCAGCATTAGCGCAATTACCAATGCGTACGCTAGGTGAAATTCAGGGAGCACCAGGTGACTACTAACTGTCAACTCGGCGACGTCGACGCCCGTGGCGCCCTCGTCCGCGCCGAGGCCACGTCGATCCAAGCCGAGCTCCCGGCCTCATTGACGACGTCCTCACGGCCTACGAGCAGGCCAACATGGCCAGCACCGACAGCGCCGTCGGCTGCGGCTGGGCTTAATCGCAGCTCACACGAATTGCGGTGGATTTACACGCCAACCCGCACAATACAGGCCAGTGAATTTTATTACTCTTAAGCGCTATGACGGTCTGGAATACAAAGCCGCAATTGTTTAGCAAACGTGCAATAACAGAGCCGGATCGGCGCGTCAAGTAACGAGCATTACTAGCGCATTGTAGACGGCGGGTGGCGCCGATCGGCGGATAAACTGCGCTCAAAAGATCTCAAATTAGAATCCATTCCTGACCGGTTGCTGGTAACCGTCTACCAGTATGCTGGACAAGGTCTTCAGCCCAGAGAAATGTTAGCTGATGAGCAGCATTCTCACAGGCTCAGTGGCGTCGTGACACTTATCGTTTACCCTACTATTACACACCGGGAACGCGGCCTGAATACGTTTCAATCACGATGATCGCTACATTGGCAGCGGCGCCTGAATGCTGGGCGGACCGCCGTCCGTGACACATTTTGGCTAGGGGAATGGGGACCTGTTGTCTTCACATGTGTTGCCGCAACGCGTGAATTCCACCGCGGATTCCATGGATTCCATTAGAGCTGCCCCGCGGTTGCGGACGCGGCTGGAAAGCGGCGCTTACCATGGCGGCCACTTAGGGGACCGGAGGAAGTAGATGTTCGATTTCGGGGCGCTACCACCGGAGATCAACTCCGGGCGGATGTATGTCGGCGCGGGGTCGGGGCCGATGCTGGCAGCCGCTGCGGCCTGGGACGAGTTGGCGACGGAGCTGCAGTCAACGGCGGCCTCCTATGGCTCCGCGATCGAGAGCCTCGCGGCCGGGCCATGGACGGGGCCATCCTCGATCGCGATGGCGTCCGCGGCGGCACCGTACGTGGCGTGGATGAGCGCGACGGGCGTTCAGGCCGAGGAGGCGGCCAGCCAGGCCAAAATCGCCGCCGGCGCCTACGAGACGGCCTTTGCCGCCACGGTGCCGCCGCCGGTGATCGCCGCCAACCGCGCCCTGCTCATGGCGTTGATCGCCACCAACTTCCTGGGCCAGAACACCCCGGCCATCGCGGCCACCGAAGCCCATTACGCGGAGATGTGGGCCCAGGACGCCGCCGCCATGTACGCCTACGCGGCCTCGTCGGCGACCGCGTCCCAGCTGACGTCGTTTACCGAACCGCCGCAGACCACCAATACCGCCGCAGCGCCGGCGCAGGCGGCCGCCGTTTCCCAGGCCAGCGGCACGGGCGCCTCGAACATCGGCACCCAACTGTCCCAGCTCATCAACTCGCTGCCGACGGCCCTGCAAAGCCTCGGGAGTGGCCTCCTGAATTCGCCGACAACGGGGTCGACCAACCTGTTGTCCGGGCTCGCCCTGCCGCAATTGGTCAACCTGCCGTCGACGTCGTCCTGGCCGGCGGGTCTCGGAACCGACCTGGCGAACTGGAACACCATCTGGTCGACCCTCACCGGGCCGTTCTCGCTGCAGGGATTCTCGTCGATACCCGGCGGCCCCTTCCTGTCGTTCGGGCAGGCATACGCCTGGGGTCAGAACGGGCAGGGGGCCGCCGCCTATCTGTCGGGCCCGAAAGCAATCGCTGGGGCGTTGGCGCCACTGACGCAAGGCGCCAGCGCCGTGAAGCCGATGCTCAGCTCCGCTGTCGGTGCATCGGGCGCGATGGGCAAGGCGGCCCTGGTCGGCAGCATGTCGGTGCCGCAAGGCTGGACGGAGGCCGCTCCGGCGATCAGAACGCTCGCCCAGGTGCTACCCACCAACCTGGCGGCCGCGCCGGCCGCCTCGCTCGCCGGCGAGGAAGGCGTCTTCAGCCAGATGGCGCTGTCAAGCCTGGCGGGACGCGCCGTCGGTGCCGCCGCGTTCCAGTCCGCGGGCGGCGGCGGCGCCGCGGCAGCCTCGCTGGGCGGGGTCGTCGCCGACCCGGCCGCGGCCACCATCATCGTCATTCCGGCACTGGAGGACTGACGGCGATGACAGGCATCAGCTCAGCACAGTCCACCGGGGCGCCGACCAGGCAAGGGGTATAGACGATGTTTTACGCAGCTTTTCCGCCCGAGTTGAACTCGGGAAGGATGTACGCCGGCCCCGGATCGGGGTCGCTGCGGGAGGCCGCCGCGGCCTGGGATGGGCTGGCCAGCGAACTGCAGTCCACCGTGTCGTCGTATTCGTCGGTGATCGACAGCCTGACCATCGGGTCGTGGGTCGGCCCGTCATCGGTCAGCATGGCCGCCGCGGTCACGCCGTATCTGGCCTGGATGCAGGGCACCGCCGCGCAGGCCGCCGAGGCCGCCACCCAGGCCACCGCGGCGGCCACCGCGTACGAGACGGCATTCGCCGCGCACGTGCCGCCGGCGGAGATCGCGACCAACCGCAGCCAACTGGCGCAACTGGTGGCGACCAACGTCTTCGGGCAGAACACCCCGGCGATCGCGGCAACCGAGATCCAGTACGCCGAGATGTGGGCCCAAGACGCCGTGGCAATGGACAGTTACGCGGGCTCGTCCGCGGCCGCCTCCCACGTCACGCCATTCACCGAGGCGCCGCAGATCACCAACGCGGGCGGGTTGGCCGGCCAGGCGGCCGCGTTGACCCAAGCCGCCGGCACCTCGGCCGGCAGTGCGCAGTCAATCGTGTCGTCGCTGTCGTCATCGTTGACAGCGGCGGGCGGGCCGTTGTCAGCACTGCTGCAGATCGGCGCGAACCTCAGCACCTCTTACAACACCACCGTCACCGGCCTGCTGAACAGCCTGTTCGGGCCGACCGGGGCATCGACGTTCACGGCCCTCTATTCGGCGGTAAAGGTTCCACTCGGCTTTAGCACGCAGTTCAACGACATCGGGCTGCTGACGAACTTTCCCGTGTCGCAAGTCCTCAAGTTCGCCCCGTCCCCGGGATACGCCGAGCTCCCGAAAGACGCGCTGGGAGCCGGGCTTGGGGCGCCGAATTGGGGGCGGGGCTGGCTGACCAGCTCGGTCTCGGCGGGCATGGGTAACGCCGGCACGCTGGTCGGGAAGCTGTCGGTCCCGCCGAGCTGGGCCACCGCCACCCCGGCCATCAGGACGGTAGCCGCCGCGCTGTCGGCCGCCGGGCCCGATGCGGTACCGGCGGCCGCGCTCGGCGAGGGCGGGCTGCTCAGTTCGATGTCGGTGGCGGGGATGCTCGGCAGCGCCTTCGGCGCCGGGGCCCCCAGCGCGGTGAGCCGCACCGGCGTCCGCGGCCGCGTCAAACCCATCAAGGACCTCAAAGACGCCCACTCGCCGGAAAACCTCAAGCGCCTGGTGGCGCAGATATCCGAGCAGCCCGAAAGCGTTCAGCACCACAACGTCGATCAACAAGGCCTTGACGCCCTGCTCGAGCAGCTGTCGAAGAAGCCGGGCATTCACGCGGTGCACCTGAGAAAGGGCGACAAGCCACAAGTCGTGCCGTCCGATGTGCAGTTGGGCTAGGGCGCAACGAAATTGGGAGAGTGACGAATGATGAGACTGCTACTGGCGATCGCCGGAGTCGCGGCGACGATCGGCCTCGCCGTGCCCGCCCACGCCGATCCGCCCCCGCCGCCACAGGGTGACGACGCGGGCTTCCTCGCCGCCCTGCACCAACTCAGCATTAGCTACGCCAGTCCGGATGCGGCCGTCGCGTCCGCCAAAGCGGTGTGTACGTGCTTGAACAACGGCGAAACGGGCCTCGAGCTCGTGCACGACGTGAAAACCCACAACCCCGGCATGGACATGGAGAACGCATCCAATTTCGCCATGGTCGCCGCGAAATTCTATTGCCCGCACCAGCTTTCGAAGGCCTAGCGCTGGGTTGCGCACTGGTTGACTCCCGTGCTACGCGGCGGTTTCGCCGATGTGGCCATAAGGCGACCGGATCGGGCGCGGTCCACTTGCCGTTTACCTAGGCGTGGTTGGCTGCCGCCGACCGGTGCCGCGCCGGTGCTCGGCGTCGCCCCGGTGGGGGAAGGAAGGCGGTGTCATGCAGACGTTGAGCGTCGCCGATTTCGCCCTCCGACTAGGCGTCGGGGTGGGCTGTGGCGCCCTGATCGGGCTGGAGCGGCAGTGGCGGGCCCGGATGGCCGGGTTGCGCACCAACGCGCTGGTGGCCGGGGGTGCGACCCTGTTCGTGCTGTACGCGGCCGTCACCGAGGACAGCAGCCCCACCCGGGTCGCGTCCTATGTGGTGTCCGGGATCGGGTTCCTCGGCGGAGGGGTAATTCTGCGCGAGGGGTTCAACGTTCGGGGCCTCAACACAGCCGCGACGCTGTGGTGCTCGGCGGCCGTGGGCGTGCTGGCCGCTTCGGGCCATCTGGTGTTCACCGCGATCGCCACGGGAACCGTGATCGCCATCCACCTGCTCGGGCGCCCGCTCGGGCGGGTGATCGACCGCGACAACGCCGTCGAAGAAGACGAAGGCCTGCAGCCCTACCTGGTGCAGGTGGTCTGTCGCCCGAAATCCGAAAAGTACGCCCGCGCCCACATCGTCCAGCACGCCGGCGGCAACGACATCACGCTGCGCGGCATCCACACCGGGCATGCCGCCGACGACGAGCTCACCCTGACCGCGCACCTGCTGATGGACGGCCACACACCGGCCAAGCTGGAGCGGTTGGTCGCGGAACTCTCGCTGCAACCGGGGGTTCGGGCGGTGCAGTGGTATGCCGGCGACACAGCGCAGACGGACTGACCCGGCCGAGAGCGGTCACGGGCGGGCCTGCAGGTCCGGCGCGGCGGCGGCCAGCAGGTCGGCGCGGCTGCCGGTCAGCGGGGGATAGATGCGCCGGGTATTGATGGTCTGTTTGGTCGCCTTAGCCTCCCCGCCGATCGAAACCACCACCCGATCCCAGCCTTCGGTGTAGACCGCTCCCGCTGGGCCGAGATCGAGAACCGTGACATACCAAGGGATTCGAAGAGCCAGCATCGGCTCATCGAACAGGTCGCTGATCACGTTGTAGCCGGCGTAGCGGCCCATCGGGCGCCCGTGTTGACACGACATCACCGACAGGTGCTCGTCGTCCATGCGCGCGGCCGCCACGTCACCCGCGGCGAAAACCCCGGGCACGGCCACCACCCGCAGGTAGTCGTCGACCTGTACCCGGCCCAGTCGGTCGCGCGGCACCTGGAGCTGCTCGGTCAGCGAGCTGGCCCGCATGCCCGCGCACCACACCACGGTGGCCGCCGGTAGTTGCTCACCCGACGACAGCGTCACGCCGCGGTCTGTGACCTCCGCGACGCCCGCGCCCGTTCTGGCCTCGATGCCGTTGTCCGACAGGGCCCGTTCGATCACCGGACGCGCCGAGGCGCCCATGTCCGAGCCCACCATGGGATTGCGGTCGACAAGAATCACCCGAGGGGCAAGGCCTCGCCGAGAGAACAAGGCGTGCAGCCGCATTGGAAACTCGCTGGCCGTCTCGATGCCGGTGAGTCCGGCACCGACCACGACGACCGTGGCCGCCGCCGGTGTCGGCGGATCGTCGGCAAGCTTTAGCAGGTGCCGCTCCAGCGCAACGGCGCCGTCGTAGGTGTCGACGTCGAAGCCGAACTCCCGCAGCCCCGGGATGGCGGGCCTGACGACGCGACTGCCCGACGCCAGCACCAGTCGGTCGTAGCCGTACGTGCCACCGCTCGACGTGGTGACGGTGCGGGCGACGGCGTCGATGGCGGTCACCTCGGCGGCGACGTGCGCAACTCCGACGGGTTCGAGCAGGTCCGCGAGCCGGATGCGGCAGGCGTTCAGGTCGGCTTCGTAGTTGCGTACCCGGATGTCGTGGAAGGGTTTCGCGCTCACCACGGTGATATCGACCGTGCCCGCCGGCACGGCGAGCTCGTCCAGTCGCCGGGCGGCGCCGAGCGCGGCCCACAAACCCGCGAACCCCGAGCCGACTACCACCACCGCGGTCAAGTGCTCAACACCTCATCGATCTGGGCCGTCCCACCGCATTCGCCGATGGTCGTAATCTATCTGTGTGAATGCTGTCACTGGGTTCTGGTCCGCGCTGCCCCCCGAGATGCGCGACCCGGTGCTGTTTGCCATTCCGTTTTTCCTGCTGCTGTTGACCCTCGAATGGACCGCGGCCCGCAAGCTGCGACACATCGAGGCCTCCCAGACCGATGCGGTGCGGCCCGGGTCCGGCGCCTATCTCACCCGTGACTCGGTGGCAAGCATCTCGATGGGGCTGGTTTCGGTGGCCACGACGGCCGGCTGGAAGGCCCTGGCCCTGTTCGGTTATGCCGCGATCTACGCCTACCTGGCGCCGTGGCACCTTTCGGTGGCTCGGTGGTACACCTGGGTCATCGCTATCGTCGGCGTCGACCTGCTGTATTACGCCTACCACCGCATCGCTCACCGGGTCCGGCTGATCTGGGCGACGCACCAGGCCCACCACTCCAGCGAGTATTACAACTTCGCCACGGCGCTACGCCAGAAGTGGAACAACAGCGGCGAGATCCTGATGTGGATTCCCTTGCCGCTCTTGGGGCTTCCGCCCTGGATGGTGTTTTTCAGTTGGTCACTGAACCTGATTTACCAGTTCTGGATCCACACCGAGCGCATCGACAACCTGCCGCGGCCGGTCGAATTCGTCTTCAACACCCCCTCGCACCACCGGGTGCACCACGGGGTGGACAAGGTGTATCTGGATAAGAACTACGGCGGCATCCTCATCATTTGGGACCGGCTGTTCGGCAGCTTCCAGCCCGAGCTGTTCCGCCCCCATTACGGCCTCACCAAGCGGGTCGACACGTTCAACATCTGGAATCTGCAGACTCGCGAATACGTCGCCATCGCCCGCGACTGGCGATCGGCGAGCCGGCTGCGTGACCGGCTGGGCTACGTCTTCGGGCCGCCGGGTTGGGAGCCGCGCGTCGCGGGCCGGTCCGCCGGCGCCGTCCCGCTGGTCACGCCGGGGTAACGCCAGCGCCGTCAGGTGCGAAAAGATCAGCGAGGGGTGAGATCAAGCCGTAACGTCACCCTTCGGGTCGGCATTTCCCCTGGACGGATCGGAGCCATCATGCGCCGCCTGGCACTGCACGCATTCGCCGCGTCGGCGTGCGTCGTGGCACTCGCACCTTCGCTGCCGCCCGTGCCGGCCAAAGCGGACCCCCCAGTGGTGTTTCCGGGCATGGAAATCCACCAGGACAGTCGCCTCTGCACCTTGGGCTACGTCGACCCGGCCCTGAAAATCGCGTTCACCGCGGGGCACTGCCGGGGCAGCGGAGTCGTTTACGACCGCGAGCACAACGTCATCGGCCGTCTCGCCACGTTTCGCGACAGCACGCCCAGCGGCACCACCGTGGCGACGGACCAGGTGATCTCCGACTACGAGGCGATCGTGCTGGACAGCAGCGTCACGGCCAACGACGTGCTGCCGGGCGGGCGTCCACTGGAATCCAACCCATCCGTGGCGCTTCAGCCCGGCCAAGCGGTCTGCCATTTCGGCGTTGTCACGGGTGAGACCTGCGGCACCGTGGAGAGCGTCAACAACGGCTGGTTCACCATGTCGCACGGCGTCCAGAGCCAGAGGGGCGATTCCGGGGGGCCGGTGTACCTGGCGCCCAACGGCGGCCCGGGCGAGATCGTCGGAATCTTCAATAGCGTATGGGGCGATCTACCCGCCGCGGTGTCGTGGCGGGCCACCTCGGACCAGGTCCGCCAGGATCTCGGGGCGCCGACCAATCCCAGGTGATGCCCCTTAGCCGGGGGGTGCGAGCGCGAACACCGGGATCGTCGGCGCACCGGCTAGCAGCTGTTCATCGGTGGAATCCGGCGTCAACCCGCCGACATAGTCCTTGACCTGCCAGTACCAGCGCGCCAAGTAACGGCGCAGCAGTTCTGGCTTGGCCGCATCGTCCACCTCGCTGACGCGAGCGAGTCGGCGGCGCCAGCGTGGGCCCACCTCGACGACGCCCGCGGCCCTCACGTTGCGGGCCCACTGCGTGTTGCCGCGCGGTGAGACGAGGTAGTCCACGCCGTCGACCGTGAGCAGGTTGATCACCACCGCGCGCGCTTTTCCGCTCTTGCGGCCACGAACGCGCAGCGCGCGGGTCCCGGCGATGCTGATGCCCAGCTCGGCGAGCCAGCGGATCACCGCGTTGGCGGCGCGGGCCACCCGATTCGGTTCTTCGTAGCGCGTGGCCATGGTGCGTCCTTAAGTTCGTAGGTGCAGTTACTTCGTGTTGTTACGTTGCGCTGTGACCCGGGTGGGTCGGGTGAGGCTGCATGTGTGTTGCCGGCCCCGGTGGTGCGGCTTGAGAGGACTGGCCGCCCGGC
>NZ_JAOPWB010000242.1 GCF_025965855.1 Mycobacterium sp.
GCTCGAGCGCCGGCTGGTCCAGGTTCGCCGAGGCCAGCCCGACGAGGGCCGCGACGGCGCCCTGGTTGGTCATCCCGGCCAGGCGCCATTGGTCAAAGCCTTGCCGCTCGGCCTGCTCAATCTGGTCGGCGGCCACGACCGCGGCCTCATCAAGCTGGCCCGTCTCGATATGTACCCAGGTCGCCATGAACCGGTTGAAGCATTCCATGAATCCGCTCTGGGGGAAGCCGAGATGTGCGGCTACACGCGCCGCAAGCCCCCGTTCGGTCTCAGCGGCGGCGAGATCACCACGCCAGAGCCGGATCAGGCTCAGGTGTACGTGGGCCGACGCAAGCGGCTCGTTGGGCAAGTACCACACCGCCTCGATCGGGTGCCGACCGGCGGCGGGCCGGCCGGCGGTCGCGTCGGTGAAATACGACACCGCAGCATCGAATTCGCCACGCAGCCACGCCAGCACACCGAACGACGACTCGATCGCCGGGCGGGACCAATGCCGTCCCACGGTCAGATCGGCGCGCAGTGACTCCAGCACCTGTGCCATGCGGCGCAGGTCTGCCCGGGTGGCGCAGTAGCTGACCAGCGCGATCAGCGTCGCGATGACCTCGTCGTCATGCAGGTCGCTGCCGCCGAGGTGCAGGCACCGCTCGAAATCGGCGGCCACCGCGGGGCTGGTGTAGAACTCCGCGGCGGCGGCCAGCAATCCTCGTTCCAGCCGCAACGCGATCTCGCGCCGGTCTCGTCCCGGGCCCGCGCCGCAGCGCTCGAGCCCGGCCAACGCGAGGCTCATGTAGCTGCGTGCCTCCGGCAGAGCGCCGCGGCGGCGAGCGGCGGCGGAGGCCTGCTGGTAGGCCACGGCCGCCTCCTCGAACCGCTCGGCCTGCTCATAGTGGGCGGCGACAAGCCGCCAGTCGGGGTCACCCGCGGCGCCGGTGACCAGGGCCTCGGCCACCCGGGCGTGCAGGTCGCGGCGCACACTGGGCGGCGCCAACTCGGCTGCCAGCTCGCGCAGCAGCTCATGGCGGAAACGCCAGCTGTCGGCGCCCCACGGCTCGAACACCATCACGTCCTCGAGATCATCGATGACATCGTCGATGTCGTTCTCGCTGAGGGTGCACACCGCCCGCAGCAGGCTCCGATCGGCCTGGCGCCCGATAATGGCGGCCGCCTTCACCACCTCGACCACATTCCCGGTCGCGCGCAGCCTGGCGAACAGCGGCTCATAGAGCGCGTCTGGCACGCCGCTCCTGCCCGGGGCTTCGGACCAGGTCGCCCTCAGCGCGCTTACGACTTGCTCGATGTAAAACGGCACGCCGTCGCAGCGGTTGCGCACGGCCGCCCGTTCATCGGCGGTCACGGTCGGATCCAGCGCCAGGACCAGCTCGTCGGTGTGCTCATCGGAAAGCGGTGTCAAGTCGAAGACCTTCACCGGCCAGGCGCCCGGCAGCCACTTGCCGTCGCGTCCCGTAATGACCACCAGCAGGCGACCGTCGGCTGCGCTCAGCAGGGTGTCGAGCAGCTCGACGGTCGAGGGGTCAAACCAGTGCGCATCCTCGGCGACGATCAGTCCGGGGCCACCGCCGACGCAGGCGAGCAGATACTCCTGCACGCCCTGGGCAATCAGTTCGTAGAGCTTGCGTCCTTCCGCCGGCACGGGCTCATAGCCGGCCTCTGGCCCGACACCGAGCACCGGCGCCAAGAACGGGATCACCGTCGCAGGGTCCAGCGAGCACGCCCGCACGTCGCGCTCGAGAAGCCGCAGCCGCTCGCCCGGCTCGGTGAGACGGCTTATGCCGCACCGGCGTTCGATCAGGATCCGCACCGGATGCAGGCCCGCGTCGGTGTGAAACGGCGACCCGTGCAACTCCAACACCACCGCGCCCGAACCCTCGACGAGCTCGACGGCCGCCGCGGCCAGCCGGCTCTTGCCGATCCCGGGCTCTCCGCGGAACGCCATCCCCGGTGTGGTCAACGTCGCGGCCTGGGCGCGCGCCCAACTTTTCCGGAGCCGCGCCCGCTCGCGGTCGCGACCGACCAGCGGCCCCCCGCGGAGCCCGCCTACGCGAACACGTTCACCGAGCACCCGGTGGTGGGCAACCACGCCGTCGACACCCTTGACTGCGGCCGGAGGCCCAGGTTCCAGCTCAAAGCTGTCGCGCACCATCGGCGCTACGGCATCCGAGACGACAAGCGAGTTCGGCGAGGCCAGACTGCACACACGCGCGGCCATGTTGGCCGCCAATCCGTAGACGTCATCCTCCGCAGTGTCGAGATACACCAGGCCGCGATGCACTCCGACGCGCACATCGATGCTCGCCCCTAACCGGCGCCGCACGTGTTCGCTCAAGTTTCCGGCCTCGCGGGCGATCTCGAGTCCCGCCAGCACCGCGCGCCGCGCATCGTTCTCATGAGCGGCGGGGTGGCCGAACACCGCCAGTAGCGCCTCACCCTTAGTCGATCCCAGATGCCCCTCGTAACGGTTCACGATCCTGCACACCTGATCGCAGTAGCGCCTCGCCACCTTGCCGTACGCCTCAGGTTCGATGCACGCAGACAAGGCCGTGGAATTGGCCAGCTCGGCAAACAGGATCGTCAGCCGCCGAATCTCACCGACATCGCCCGGCGCGGCCAGCAGATCCTCGGCGTCGGCGTTGCCGCGATCGGCAGCCAGCACCTGTTCCGCCAGCACCGTGGCGGTGGCGCGATCGCCGCGGTTGATCGCAACCACCGCCCGGTCAAGCAGCTCATCGATCGACGCAGCGCGCTTGGTAGGGCCCATGCGCCTCCCATCCCCGCAGCTGAGAATCATATCCTGTCCCAGGCATCGGGCGACCGCGAAAGACCCTTGCGAAACGCTGTATTTGAAGCGTGCAATGCGGTAAGCAAACACCATCGGCGCGTAGCGAACACATGACAGCTCGGCGGGCCTTTGCTGTCGTATGGCGATGCGTCAAGGTGCCGGCACCGCACAGACCGCGCCGGCGACCGCGGGCATATATGATTCTTTGGCCAGCGGGGCGCACCCAGATGAAACGGTATTGCACGTGACCGAACGGGCAGGCCACCCGGCACGAGACGCTTGGGCTGATCAAGAGGCGTCGATCGACGACCTAATCGATCGCGCCGTCTTGGCGATGAACCGCGGGGATCGGGTCACCGCGACGGCCCTGGCAGGGCGTATTCTGGCCGCGGACGAGCGAAACGCCGATGCCGAGGACCTGCTGGCCATCCCGCGTAGTAAGGCCGGCGAAATTCGGCGCTTGACAATGTTTTTCGCCGATCTGGTCGATTCCACGGTGTTGTCGCGTCGGGTGGAGCCGGAAACGTATCGACTGCTCGTCGGCAGCTATCGGGACATTGTGCTGCGACTCGTGCAGCGCTACGAGGGCCACATCGGCTCCATCAAGGGTGACGGGGTGCTGGCCCTGTTCGGTCATCCGATTACACACGAAGATGACGTGCGCCGAGCAGTGCTGGTCGGCTTGGAGATCAGCCGCGAGGTCGACCGTTTGGCCGAGCAGGCCCGGCGACGGTTCGAAATCGAGATCGCGGTACGGGTTGGGGTGCATCGAGGACTTGTGTATCTCGACACCGACGAAGATGACGTCTACGGGTTGGGCGCCAATTTGGCCGCCCGCGTGTGCGGTCTGGCCCCGCCCGGCGCCGTTGTCGTCTCGGATGCGGTAGAGCCATTGGTGCGCGACAGCTTTGAATTGCAAGCGCTTCCCCCGGCGCCGGTGAAGGGCATCGACGGGTTGATCACCCACTATCGTGTGGCGGGGGAGCGGATGACACCGGCTGCGACGGTGGGGCAGGCACCGATCGTCGGGCGTGAACGCGAGCTGATGCGGCTGCAGAAGAGCTGGGCGCGCGCGAAAGCCGGAAACCTGAAAACGCCTGGGGTGGTACTGCGCGGGGAGCCCGGTATCGGCAAGAGCCGACTCGCGGCTGAAGCGATCGAGCTAGTGCGGCGCGACGGTGGGGCGGTGATGGAGTTGACCGGCTCACCGTTTCACACTGACGTCGGCCTGCATCCGGTCCGCGCGCTGCTCGAGCATCGCTGCGGGATTGACCGACTGGCCGAGCCGCGGGAACGGTTGGCACTGCTGGAACGCGAGATTGCGGCGCAATCCCTTGATCCGGCGACGACGGTTCCGTTGTTGGCTCCGGTGCTCGGTATCGCCTCCAAGCACGGATATGAACCCGTGCCCGCCGACGGCGACAAGCTTCAGGAGCTGATCGCCAAAGCGACTCGGGGCTACCTGCTCGCGTGCTTCGGCGGTGCGCCCGGTCTGCTCGTGGCCGAGGACGTTCACTGGTTCGACCCGTCCACGATCGAGCTAGTCGGATGCCTGCTCGGCGCGGGAGACGGCCGGACGTTGACGGTGGTGACCGGCCGAACGGGGGACTGGCTGCCCCCTGCATGGCCCGTCAGGGTGTTTGAGCTGGCGCCCCTGACCGACGAGCAGACCGACACGCTGGTTCGGGCGTTGCATCCGACGGTCAGCGCGGAGGCAATGGCCGCGGTGTGTGAACGCTGCGACGGTGTGCCGTTCTACATCGAGCAGGTGGTAGCCGAACTGCACGCATCCGATGACGCGGCCGCGGTGCCCGACGCGCTATATGAGCCGCTGTTCGCCCGCCTGCGCGCCAAGCCGAACGGGTTGTCGGTGGTGCAGGCCACCGCGGTCATCGGCCGCGAGATCGACCGGGGCCTGCTGGGCGCGGTCGTCGGTCTCGGGGAGGACGAACTCGACGACGTCATCGACGAGCTCGAGGATGCGATGGTGCTCGAGCCGTGGGGAGTCGACGGCTGGCGGTTTCGCCACGAATTGCTGCGCGAGGTGGCCGCCGAGTTAGCGCCACCGAGTGTGCGGCGCCGCCTGCACGCCGAGGTAGCCGACGCCCTTGTCAAAGGAGTTGGCGGCGGTGATCCCGACTGGCGGCTGGCCGCGGGGCACTACGAGCAGGCGCAGCGGTGGGAGCAAGCCGCCTCCGCCTACCGGCGGGCGTCGAACGATGCGCAACGCCGCGGCGCGTTGGCCGAGGCGCGTGCCTACATCAGCCAGGCCATCACCCATATCGACGAGATCAAACCTGGCCCTGACCGGGATCGTCGCGAGATCGGCCTGCGGTTGCAGCGGGGAATGCTGATCGCGGCGGCCGAAGGCGTGGGAAGTCGGTTGGCGGCTGCAGACATGGAGCGCTGCCTGCAGCTGGGTGGAACGGACTTGAGTGACGGTCCGACATTCGCCGCCTTCGGCAACCTACTGATCTATTACGCCACACGCGGTGACGTGCTGCGGGCGGAACGGATCATGGGGCTGCTGAGTCCGGCTCGCCAGTTGAAGGTTTTCGTCGGAGCCTCGGGATTTCTGGCAATGCTGCGGGGGGACCTGCACAGTGCACGTCCCCAGATCGAGGAGTGGGCGGCCGGTATGGCAGCGACGTCGCATCAGTTCGAGGAGCTCGTGCTGCAACCGTACGAAGTGAAAGGCGCACCGCGTGTCGCGCTGGGCCTGGTGCATGTGTTCCAGGGCAACCTTGCCGATGCCGATGCCGAGCTAGCCGCCGCTGCTGACCACGCGGCGCAGGCGGGGTTTCCAAAGGGGCCGTTCACGCTGGCGTATACGCGCTTCGCTCAAGTATGGATGTGCACCGAAAGCGCTCAGCTCGAGCGCGCCGCGATGCTCGCCGCCGACTTGCTCGAGCTCACCCAACGGCACAGCTTCGACGGCTGGCACCTCGTCGGTGCGGCCCAGCGGGCCGCGGTGGATGCGTCAGCCGCATTGCGCGCTGGCGCCGTCGACATGGGCGCCGTGGCAGCACAACTCGTGACGCTGGGCACGTCGCTCGACTCCTGGAACGCGGCGGGTTTCGGCGCCTTCGCGCCGATCTATCACGGTGTGCTCTGCCGGTTGTTGATCGCCGTCGGTGAACTGGATGAAGCCGACCTCCGTCTGCAGGCCGGACTGCAGCTGGCTGAGGAGAACGGGGTGCACAATTGCGACGCCGAGTTGTTGCGGCTGCGTTCCCACACCCGCTCCAGACCCGATGACCAGAAGCGCGATATCGCTGCGGCGATCGAGATGGCTCGCCGCCAGGGCGCACATCTGTTCCTATTACGCACTGCCCTCGATGATTTCGAATTGCGCGGTCAGCCCGCACGCACCGAACTCCTCCACTCGGTACGGCAGATACCTGCCGACAGTCGCTGGCCGGAATTGGCGCGCGCGCGAACGCTACTGGAGCGGCAAGGGTAGACGCGTGAGTCCCGCCACCCACCGCGTACGCAGCCCGGCGGGCTGGCGAGCCGGTTCCTAATCCGGCGGCTCGTCCTCCGAGCCGCGAGTAGCCTCACGTTCGCGGTCGCTCGGCTTGCCGGGGACGCCTTCGGCTTCCCGCTCGTTGGCAACTTTCTCGTCGAGGCGATCGACGATGTTCTCCAGCTCCTGGGCGTGGCTCGGCTGGTCTCTGTCGGGTCCAGTCATTTGGCTTTCCATCAGGGTTCAGAAGTCGGGTAGCGGTACCCGTCGCTACCCAATACCCCGTTGCGCGATTGGTA
>NZ_JAOPWB010000262.1 GCF_025965855.1 Mycobacterium sp.
GGTGACCATCGAAAACCTCAGCACCTTGACCGGCGGGGCGAGCCGCACCACATGGGCGTTCGACGCGGTCGGCACCGCCGAGGGGCGGCAGGCATTGATCCTGCGCACCGGACCGCCCGACGATGCCCATGCGGGCATGGAACTGGAGGCCGCCGTCCAGCAGCGTGCGGCAGCCGTTGGCGCGCCGGTGCCGCGCATTCTCGCCGCGGACAACTCGCCTGCGGCGCTGGGCTATCCGTATCTGATCTGCAACGCGATCGCGGGCGAGACGATCGTCAGGAAGATCTATCGCGCCCTCGACCGTGCTGACGGGGATGCCGGACGCGACCGACTGCTGCGGCAGTGCGCGCACGCGCTGGCCGCCATCCACCGTGCAGATCCGGACGGGATCGGCCTCGCGCAGACCGAGCAGCTGGCCGAGTGGCGTGACCGGCTCGACGCGATGGGCGACACCACGGCGACATTCGAGTGGGCGTTTCGCTGGTTGGCGGCCAACCGGCCTGCGCCGACGCCGCCGCGGCTGGTGCACGGGGATTTCCGCATGGGCAATCTGATCGTCGACGAGTCCGGTCTTGCGGCCGTGCTGGACTGGGAGCTCGTCCACGTCGGCGAGGTCTACGAGGATCTGGCCTGGTTCTGCATCCGGGCCTGGCGGTTCGGCGCCCCGGCCGGCCTGGGGGCCGGCGGCCTCGGCAGCATCGAGGCCTTCCTCCGCGCCTACCAGGAGGCCGGCGCTACTACCGTCGACCGGGTGTCGTTTCACTGGTGGCTGGTGCTGGCCACGCTGCGGTGGGGTGTCATCTGCCGCTACCAGGCGGAGCGGCATCTGAGCGGCGAGTTCCGCTCTGTGGAGCTGGCGACGATCGGGCGGCGCGTCTGCGAGACCGAGTGGGACCTGCTCGACCTGCTCGAGGCGGCGCCCGGTGACGATGCGCGCCGCGCGGCGGCGCGAGGTGGGGGCACCCCCAGCCGCGCAGCGGCGCGGGGGACAAGCGGGCGATCGGAGCTGGGCGCGTGATCGGCGCGTACGGCCGCCCACTCGCGGCCGAGCTCGTCGCCGCGGTGGCGGAATTCCTCGAAACCGATGTCCGGGAAGCGACCGGCGGACAGGTCAACTTCCACGCCAGGGTGGCCGCCAACGCGTTGCGCATCGTCGAGCGCGAACTGCTCGACGAAAGCGAGGCGGAAGCCGGCGCGGCGCTGGCCGGCCTGGGTTTCGCCGATGAGGAAGAGCTCGCCGCCGCGATCCGGTCCGGCGAGATGGACGGGCGCGCCGACGAGGTCACCGGCTGCCTGCGCACGCTGGTCCGGCGCCGGTTGGCCATTGCCCACCCGGGATACGAGCAACCAGACTAGGAGCCACCCCATGCCGGCTACCACCGCGCAGACCATCGTTGACGTGGCCGACCGCCTGTTCGCGGCGATCGAGAACAGCGACGTGGCAGCGGTCGATCGACTGTGGAGCAACGACATTGCGGTCTGGCGCGTGGGCGCGCGCCGCGACAACGACAAGGCCCGGGCGATGCGCGTCATCGACTGGTTCATCACCGCGACCAGCGAGCGTCACTACGAGATCCTCGACCGCCGGCTCTTTGATGACGGCTCCGTCGCTGGCTTCGTCCAGCAGCACATCCTGCACGCCACCGGCCACGCTGGCCAATCGATCTGCATGCGGGTCTGCATCGTGATCAGGGTGGGCACAAATGGACTGATCGACCGGATCGACGAGTACTTCGACCCCGCCGAGATCGCGCCGTTGCTCACTTAACGGATAGATTCGCCAAAAGATTGGGGGCAACGATGACGACTCTGGAAACACTGCTGAGCGATCCGGACCTGGCCGGCGTGTGGAACATCGTTCCCGATCGCTCGGCCATCACCTTCAAGGTCAGAAACCTCTGGGGCCTGCTGAACGTCAAGGGCCGCTTCGGCGAGTTCAGCGGCGACGGACAGCTCACCGGCAAGACCGCGGTTTTCGGCCGCGTCGACATCCGCGCCGCGTCCCTGAGCACCGGCATCGGCCGTCGCGACAAGCACCTGCGCTCGGCCGACTTCTTCGATGTCGAGCGTTTTCCCGAGATCAGCGTCGTCGTCACCGCGGTGCACCCAACCAAGGGCAGCGCCGCCGACCTTCGGGCCAGCTTCACCATCAAGGGCGTCACCGCGCCGCTGGCCATGCCCGTCACGATCACCGAGCTCGACGACGGCTCGATTCAGATCTCCGGCGAAATCAAGATCGATCGGTCCCAATTCGACCTGGGCTGGAACAGGTTCGGCATGATCGGCGCGACGGCGACGGCGGCCGCGCAAGCCGTCTTCGTTCGGGCGACCCGGTAAGGCGGACGCCCCACCGCTACCATCTGAGCGTGGCCGACCCCAGCAGCGCCCTGCGGATCCTTGTCTACAGCGACAACGCCGAAACCCGCGAACGGGTGATGCGGGCATTGGGCAAACACCTGCACCCGGACCTACCCGAATTGACCTATGTCGAGGTGGCGACCGGCCCGATGGTGATCCGCACGATGGACGAGGGCGGCATCGACTTGGCCATTCTCGACGGGGAGGCGGCCCCCACCGGCGGCATGGGCATCGCCAAACAGCTCAAGGACGAACTTGCGATCTGCCCGCCCATCGTGGTGCTCACCGGCCGCCGCGACGACGCGTGGCTGGCCAGCTGGTCGCGCGCCGAGGCCGCGGTGCCGCATCCCCTCGACCCCATCGTGCTGGGCCGCACGGTGCTCGGCCTGCTCCGCGCCCCCGCTCGCTAGCAATTACCGCTCTCACCTGCGCCGACACGGAAATCTAGACCGTGTGCGCGGGCGCTCAGCAGCCCCACGGCGACGCGCCCGGACGCGGGGACGTTAAAACCGGGCAAATAGCACCACCCCGACCACGTGCGCCGGCGGTAACGACGCTATGTTGAAAGTCACTGCGATGGGCCACAGGCCGGCTCGTCACAGCACCCCGGTCACCGCCTGGCCGCCCGCTCAGTTGAGAAGGCGGCCACATTACGACGGATCATGGAGCGAGTTGAACGTCTACATACCCATCCTGGTGCTCGGCGCGATTGCGGCCGCCTTTGCCGTGGGCTCGGTTGCGATCGCGAGCCTGGCCGGCCCGAGGCGTTACAACAAGTCGAAGCTGGCGGCCTACGAATGCGGAATCGAGCCCACCGAATCCCCTGTGAGCGGCCCGCACGCGACGGGCGGGCAGCGGTTCCCGGTGAAGTATTACCTGACCGCAATGCTGTTTATCGTCTTCGACATCGAAATCGTGTTCTTGTATCCCTGGGCCGTTAGCTACGACGCGCTCGGGACGTTTGCGTTGGTCGAGATGGCGGTGTTCATGCTCACGGTGTTCGTGGCCTACGCCTACGTGTGGCGCCGCGGCGGCCTGACATGGGATTGAGGTAAGAGTGGGCCTGGAAGAACAGCTGCCCGGTGGCATCCTGCTGTCCACCGTCGAGAAGGTCGCGGGCTACGTCCGCAAGAATTCCCTGTGGCCGGCGACGTTCGGGCTGGCCTGCTGCGCGATCGAGATGATGGCAACCGCCGGGCCGAGGTTCGACATCGCGCGGTTCGGCATGGAGCGGTTCTCGGCGACACCACGGCAGGCCGACCTGATGATCGTGGCCGGGCGGGTCAGCCAGAAGATGGCCCCGGTGCTACGCCAGATCTACGACCAGATGGCCGAGCCGAAATGGGTGCTGGCTATGGGCGTGTGCGCGTCATCGGGCGGGATGTTCAACAACTACGCGATCGTGCAGGGTGTCGACCACATCGTCCCGGTCGACATCTACCTGCCCGGCTGTCCGCCCCGCCCGGAGATGCTGCTCTACGCAATCCTGAAGCTGCACGAGAAGATTCAGGAAATGCCCCTGGGCGTCAACCGCGAAACCGCCATCGCCGAAGCCGAAGAGGCCGCGCTGGCGGCCAGGCCCACGATCGAGATGCGCGGACTGCTGCGATGAGCTCTCCCGATCAAGACCCGCAGGAAGCAATTGCCGCGCCCGACGAAGAAGTCATCGACGTTCGTCGCGGCATGTTCGGGGTCCGCGGCACCGGCGACACCTCTGGTTACGGGCGGCTGGTGCACGAGGTCACGCTGCCGGGCGGCAGCCCCCGGCCCTACGGCGGTTACTTCGACGACA
The DNA here is from genome assembly GCF_025965855.1 of Mycobacterium sp. GTDB lineage: Bacteria > Actinomycetota > Actinomycetes > Mycobacteriales > Mycobacteriaceae > Mycobacterium. The sequence continues at coordinate 4,151 of NZ_JAOPWB010000262.1, forward strand.
TCGCCGATCGGCTCGCGGAAGCGCTGCAGCGCAACGGTGTCGAATTCGACGACGCGATTGAGAAAGTCGTGGTCGACCGCGACGAGCTGACCCTGCACGTGCGCCGCGATCTGCTGCCGCAGGTCGCCCAGCGGCTGCGCGACGAACCCGAGCTGCGCTTCGAGTTGTGCCTGGGCGTCAACGGGGTGCACTACCCGCACGAAAAGGGCCGGGAATTGCACGCCGTCTACCCGCTGCAGTCGATCACCCATAACCGTCGGCTGCGGCTGGAAGTGGCTGCGCCGGACAGTGATCCGCACATCCCGTCGCTGTATGGGGTCTACCCGACCGACGACTGGCACGAGCGCGAGACCTACGACTTCTTCGGGATCATCTTCGACGGCCATCCGTCGCTCACCAGGATCGAGATGCCCGACGACTGGCACGGGCATCCGCAACGCAAGGACTATCCACTGGGCGGCATCCCGGTCGAATACAAGGGCGCGCAGATTCCCCCACCCGACGAGCGCAGGGGCTACAACTGATGACCGAAACGAGAGGATTGACCGAACCCGATACCGTTCTGGTCGCCGGCGGCCAGGACTGGGACCAGATCGTCGAGGCCGCCCGCAACGCGGACCCCGGTGAACGCATCGTCGTCAACATGGGCCCCCAGCACCCCTCCACCCACGGCGTGCTGCGGCTGATCCTCGAGATCGAGGGCGAGACCGTCATGCAGGTCCGGTGCGGAATCGGCTACCTGCACACCGGGATCGAGAAAAACCTCGAATACCGTTACTGGACCCAGGGCGTCACCTTCGTGACCCGAATGGATTACCTGTCACCGTTTTTCAACGAGACCGCCTACTGCCTGGGTGTAGAGAGGCTGCTCGGCATCACCGACGAGATACCGGAGCGCGTCAACGTCATCCGGGTGATGATGATGGAGCTCAACCGGATCTCGTCGCATCTGGTGGCGTTGGCGACCGGCGGCATGGAACTGGGCGCGATGACCCCGATGTTCGTCGGCTTCCGGGGGCGCGAGATCGTCCTCAACGTCTTCGAATCGATCACCGGCCTGCGCATGAACAGTGCCTACATCCGGCCCGGCGGCGTGGCGCAGGACCTGCCGCCCAACGCCGTCAGCGAGATCGCGGAGGCGCTCAAGCAGTTGCGGCAACCACTGCGCGAAATGGGCGAGCTGCTCAACGAAAACGCCATCTGGAAGGCGCGCACCGAGGGCGTGGGCTACCTGGACCTGACCGGCTGCATGGCGCTGGGCATCACCGGCCCCATTCTGCGCGCCACCGGGCTGCCGCACGACCTGCGCAAGAGCGAACCCTACTGCGGTTACGAGAACTACGAATTCGACGTGATCACCCATGACGGTTGTGATGCGTACGGGCGCTACATCATTCGTGTCAAAGAGATGTGGGAGTCGATCAAGATCGTAGAGCAGTGTCTGGACAAGTTGCGGCCGGGCCCGACGATGGTCGAGGACCGCAAGATCGCCTGGCCCGCCGACCTGAAGGTGGGTCCTGACGGCTTGGGCAACTCGCCCGAGCACATCGCAAAGATCATGGGCAGCTCGATGGAGGCGCTGATCCACCACTTCAAGCTGGTCACCGAGGGCATTCGCGTTCCGGCCGGCCAGGTTTACACCGCGGTCGAATCGCCCCGGGGTGAGCTCGGCGTGCACATGGTCAGCGACGGCGGCACCCGGCCCTACCGGGTGCACTACCGCGACCCGTCCTTCACCAACCTGCAGGCCGTCGCCGCCATGGGCGAGGGCGGGATGGTCGCGGACCTGATCGCCGCGGTCGCCAGCATCGACCCGGTGATGGGCGGGGTCGACCGATGACCGGGCCGCAGGGGCAGCCGGTGTTCATCCGGCTTGGGCCGCCGCCCGAGGAGCCCAACGCGTTCGTGACCGAGGGCGCGCCGCAGTCGTATTCACCCGAGGTGCGGGCGCGGCTGGAGGTCGACGCCAAGGAGATCATCGGCCGCTATCCCAACAAGCGCTCGGCGCTGCTGCCGTTGCTGCACCTGGTGCAATCCGAGGACTCCTACCTGACCCCGGCGGGTCTGGAGTTCTGCGGGGAGCAGCTGGGGCTGACCGGCGCCGAAGTGTCCGCGGTGGCAAGCTTTTACACGATGTATCGCCGCGGACCCACCGGCGACTACCTGGTCGGTGTCTGCACCAACACGCTGTGCGCCGTCATGGGGGGCGACGCCATATTCGACGCCCTCAAGGAGCACCTGGGCATCGGCAACGACCAGACCACCGACGACGGGTCGGTCACCCTGCAGCACATCGAGTGCAACGCGGCCTGCGATTACGCGCCGGTGGTGATGGTCAACTGGGAGTTCTTCGACAACCAGACGCCGGAGTCGGCGCGCGAACTGGTCGACTCGCTGCGCTCCGGCAAGCCCGCGGCGCCCACCCGCGGCGCCGCGCTGTGCGCGTTCCGCGAGACGTCGCGCATCCTGGCCGGCCTGCCGGACGAGCGCCCCGACGAGGGCCAGGGCGGTGCGGGCGCCGCGACATTGGCCGGTCTGAAGGTGGCGAAGGAGCTCGGCATGGAGGCGCCACCAACCCCCGGGAAGGAACAGTGATGGCCGCTGCCCTCGCCCAGGCGACGCCGTTGACTCCGGTGATCAGCGGCTATTGGGACGAACCCGAGTCGTGGACGCTGGAGACTTACCGCCGTCACGACGGCTACCAGGCCATGCAGAAGGCCCTGGCCATGGAGCCCGACGAGGTGATCGGGGCCGTCAAGGACTCCGGCCTGCGCGGCCGCGGCGGCGCGGGCTTCTCGACCGGGACGAAGTGGTCGTTCATCCCGCAGGGCGACACCGGCCCGGCCGCCAAGCCGCATTACCTGGTGGTCAACGCCGACGAGTCGGAACCCGGTACGTGCAAAGACATTCCGCTGATGCTGACGACGCCGCATGTGCTCGTCGAGGGCGTCATCATCGCCTCGTACGCAATCCGGGCCAGCCACGCGTTCATCTACGTGCGCGGCGAGGTGCTGCCGGTGTTGCGCCGGCTGCAAAACGCGGTGGCCGAGGCCTACGCCGCCGGCTACCTGGGCCGCGACATCAGCGGTTCCGGCTTCGACCTGGAGTTGGTGGTGCACGCCGGCGCGGGCGCCTACATCTGCGGCGAGGAAACCGCGCTGCTCGACTCGCTGGAGGGCCGGCGCGGCCAGCCGCGGCTGCGGCCGCCGTTCCCCGCGGTGGCCGGGCTGTACGGCTGTCCCACGGTGATCAACAACGTCGAGACGATCGCCAGCGTCCCGTCGATCATCCTCAACGGCGTCGAGTGGTTCCGGTCGATGGGCAGCGAGAAGTCGCCCGGCTTCACGCTGTATTCGCTGTCCGGGCACGTTGCCCGGCCGGGCCAGTACGAGGCGCCGCTCGGGATCACGTTGCGCGAGTTGCTCGCCTACGCCGGCGGGGTGCGGGCCGGGCACCGGCTGAAGTTCTGGACGCCTGGTGGGTCGTCGACGCCGCTGCTCACCGACGAGCACCTCGACGTGCCGCTGGACTACGAGGGCGTGGGTGCCGCCGGCTCGATGCTGGGCACCAAGGCGCTGGAGATCTTCGACGAGACAACGTGTGTGGTGCGTGCGGTGCGCCGCTGGACCGAGTTTTACAAGCACGAATCGTGCGGGAAATGCACGCCGTGCCGGGAGGGCACGTTCTGGCTGGACAAGATCTATGCGCGGCTGGAAACCGGCAAGGGCACCCTCGAGGACATCGGCACGCTGTCGGATATCTCCGACACCATCCTGGGAAAGTCGTTCTGCGCGTTGGGCGATGGCGCCGCCAGCCCGGTGATTTCGTCGATCAAACTGTTCCGCGACGAGTACGTCGCGCACGTCGAGGGCGGCGGCTGCCCGTTCGACCCCCGAGACTCGATGCTTTCGCGCAACGGAGGTGACGTGTGACTCAGGCGGCCAAACCTCAGACCGGCGACGAGGTGCGTCCGCCGGAGATGGTGACGCTCACCATCGACGGCGTCGAAATCAGCGTTCCCAAGGGAACTCTGGTGATTCGCGCGGCCGAGCTGATGGGCGTCGAGATCCCGCGGTTCTGCGACCACCCCCTGCTGGACCCGGTCGGCGCGTGCCGCCAGTGCCTGGTCGAGGTTGAGGGACAACGCAAGCCGATGGCCTCGTGCACCACGGTGGCCACCGACGACATGGTGGTGCGCACCCAACTGACCTCCGAGGCCGCGGACAAGGCCCAGCACGGCGTCATGGAGCTGTTGCTGATCAACCATCCGCTGGACTGCCCGATGTGCGACAAGGGCGGCGAATGCCCGCTGCAGAACCAGGCAATGTCCAACGGCCGGGCCGATTCCCGCTTCACCGACGTCAAGCGCACGTTCGCCAAGCCGATCAACATCTCCGCGCAGGTGCTGCTGGACCGCGAGCGCTGCATCCTGTGCGCCCGCTGCACGCGGTTCTCCGAGCAGATCGCCGGCGACCCCTTCATCGACATGCAGGAGCGCGGCGCCCTGCAACAGGTCGGCATCTACGCCAATGAGCCCTTCGACTCGTACTTTTCGGGCAACACGGTACAGATCTGCCCGGTGGGCGCGCTGACCGGGACCGCGTACCGGTTCCGGGCCCGCCCCTTCGATCTGGTCTCCAGCCCGAGCGTGTGCGAGCACTGCGCCTCGGGGTGCGCGCAGCGCACCGACCACCGCCGCGGCAAGGTGCTGCGGCGGCTGGCCGGCGACGACCCCGAAGTCAACGAGGAGTGGAACTGCGACAAGGGCCGGTGGGCGTTCAACTACGCGACGCAGCCGGACGTGATCACCACTCCCCTGATCCGGGACGCCGACGGCACGCTGCAACCGACGTCGTGGTCGCACGCCATCGTGGCGGCGGCCCAGGGGCTCGAAGCGGCCCGCGGGCGCACCGGCGTGCTGGTCGGTGGCCGGGCGACCTGGGAAGACGCCTACGCCTACAGCAAGTTCGCCCGAATCACGTTGGACACCAACGACATCGACTTCCGCGCGCGTCCGCACTCCGCCGAGGAGGCCGACTTCCTGGCCGCCCGCGTCGCCGGCCGGCCGGTGACCGTGAGCTATTCCGACCTGGAATCGGCGCCCGTGGTGGTGCTGGTCGGCTTCGAGCCGGAAGACGAGTCGCCCATCGTGTTCCTGCGATTGCGCAAGGCGGCCCGCAAGCACGGGGTGCCCGTGTACGCGATAGCGCCGTTCGCCACCCGGGCCCTGAAAAAGATGTCGGGCCGGTTGGTCAAGACCGTTCCCGGCGCCGAAGCCGCCGCGCTGGACGGACTGGCCACCGGCGAGGCCGGTGAGCTGCTGTCGAAACCGGGCGCGGTCATCATGGTCGGGGAACGCCTGGCGACGGTGCCCGGCGGATTGTCCGCCGCGGCCCGACTCGCCGACGCCACCGGCGCCCGGCTGGCCTGGGTGCCGCGCCGCGCCGGCGAG
>NZ_JAOPWB010000275.1 GCF_025965855.1 Mycobacterium sp.
GTGTGCTCGGCCAGTTCGACGAGCAGATCGGCCCCCACCGTGCGCCAGCGACGCAGCGGCTCGTTGATCATGGTCGCCGCGGCCGCGATGTCGCCGGTGTAAAGCCGACCGGGGTCGGCGATGCCATGCGTGATGACCCGCGTTGGAGCCAATCCGTTGTCCCACATCAGCCGGTTGAAGTCGGTGACGTGGATCAGGGTGATGTCTCGGCGTCCGGCCAAAGGATGGACGCTGTCGACGGCGTATGGCCGCGGCGTGTTGTGTTCGACGTAGACGGCGGGGACGTCGACGCCGGGACGGCGGCCCAGCCACCGATCGGCGAGATCAAACTCTTCCGGCCGTTGCAAGATCACCAGGTCGATGTCCTCGTCGCTCAGTTCGTCGACCGAAACCTCCTGTGCTCGTGGCCAATTGCGTCCCATCAGGCCGCGCCCGTCCGCATCTTTGGGCGGGTTCACCGGGATGACGTAGCGATGCTGACCGGCGACGAACGACTCCATCCAGGAGCCATGCACGTGCCAGACCAACAGTGACCTGGGAGACGCCGGCGACGACATGCGCGGTGCGTACCCGAGGGGTCTTGGGACAAACGTCGAGCGTCCGACACTTCGTATTGCGGGCCTTCGAGGTTTCGCGCCCCGGATGCCCCGTCACGGCGGATCGAATCGGGTGCCCAGATTTTGATGTCCCAGCACGGTGAATTCCGCACGCGCGCTGGCGAGGACGCCCCGACGATGTGACCGACACCCGGTTGAGAACGCCGTCGAGCAATAACGCCTCACCGTGCCGATGCCCGACGACGAACCACCGGAGGCGCCCACCCGGGGCGTGCCGCTGGAGACGCCCGGCGAAGACGAATACGGCTGGTTAGCGGTAAAGCACGCCGTATTCGTTATTTACGCTGCATCCCACGCGGTTTCGCGTTCGGTCTCGGCGTACTCGGCGGATGTCACAGCGAAACCGCCTGACGAACCGCGCCGACGGCATCCGGGTCGCCGTCGAAGGCGATGCGCCGCAACGCCGCCGTGCGCCTGGCTTCGCTTGACCCCAGCCGGGCGTTGACAAGGTCCGCCGCGCTCGCGGTGAGAGTCACCGAAGGATCGCCGTGAGCGCCCGCCAGGCGCCCTTGCGTTATCGCGAATTCGAATCGGCGGCCGTCGATCTCGGCGCGACACGTCACCTCCAGACCGGCCCCGCTGGCCGGGTCGAAGCCCAGCAGGATTCCGGCCAGGAACCCGTTCAGGGGCGATGCCGGGCCATCCCCGATCGGGTCCAGCCGGTCCAGCCCGAACCACGCGATGCTCTGCAGGATCGGCAGTACCCGCTGCCACCCGGTGTCGCTGAGGGTGTAGACGGTGCGCCCAATCGGGGCCGGCAGGTCGGCGCGGTCGACGAGTCCGGCGCCTTGCAGTTCCTTGAGTCGCTCGGCGAGGAGATTGGTTGCGATGCCGGGCAGCGCGTCGCGCAGGTCGCCGTAGCGGCGGGGGCCGCCGACCAGCTCGCGCAGGATCAGCAATGTCCAGCGCTCGCCCACGACGTCGAGCCCGCGGGCGATCGGGCAGTTCTGGTTGTAGTTCCTGCGGGACGACACCAGCCCATGCTACCTCGGCAAGACATCTTTTTCAACTGATTACTTGATTTCTTTGTCTGTTAGCTTTAGCGTCTTGTCCATGAGCACCGAACCCGCCTTCCCGATTTTTCGAAACCGCCCGATCGCCGCACTCGCGGTCATCTGCCTCGGCGTCTTCGTCATCAGCGTCGACGCCACCATCGTCAACGTCGCGCTACCCACCCTGTCGCGAGAACTCGGCGCCGACACCGCCCAGCTGCAATGGATCGTCGACGCCTACACACTGGTGATGTCGGGCCTGCTGCTGTCGGCCGGCAGCCTGTCCGACCGCTACGGCAGGCGCGGCGCGCTGAACCTCGGCCTGGCCCTGTTCGCCATCACCTCCGGCGTTGCGGCACAGGTTAATTCGGCCGACGCGCTGATCGTCGCCCGCGCCGCCATGGGCGTGGGCGCGGCGGTGATCTTCCCGACGACGCTCGGGCTGATCACCAACATCTTCAGCGACCCGGTGCCGCGTGCCAAGGCGATCGGACTGTGGGCGGCCATGGTGGGTGTCGGGGTGGCCGTGGGGCCGATCAGCGGCGGCTGGCTGCTCGAACACTTCTGGTGGGGCTCGATCTTTATGGTGAACATTCCCATCGCGGCACTGGCCATCGTCGGCGGCGCCCTGTTCGTTCCGACCTCGCGCGACCCGGCGGCGCCGCGCATCGACATCCCCGGCCTGATCCTGTCCACGGCCGGGATCACGACGCTGGTCTACACGGTCATCGAGGCGCCTACCTGGGGATGGACCAACGGCCGGACCGCGGCCGGATTCGCCGTCGCGGCAATGGTTCTCGCCGGGTTCGCGGCATGGGAGCGGCGCAGCACCCACCCGATGCTGGACGTCTCGGTGTTCGCCAACCGGCGGTTCTCCGGCGGCAGCCTGGCGGTGACAGCCGGCTTCCTGACGCTGTTCGGCTTCATCTTCGTCATCACCCAATATTTCCAATTCATCAAGGACTACACGGCGTTTCAGAGCGGCGTGCGTTTGCTGCCGGTCGCCGCGTCGATCGCGCTGGCCAGCATCCTGGGGCCGAGACTGGTGGTACGAGTCGGCACCACCGCCGTCGTCGCCGCCGGCCTCACCATCTTCGCCGCCGGGCTGGCATGGGCGTCCACGGCGGACGCCGCGACGCCTTACGACCAGATCGCGATGCAGATGCTGCTGCTCGGTGGCGGCCTCGGCCTCACGACGGCGCCGGCCACCGAGGCCATCATGGGATCGCTGTCCGCCGACAAGGCCGGCGTCGGCTCGGCCGTCAACGACACGACGCGCGAACTCGGCGGCACCCTCGGCGTGGCCATCGCCGGCAGCATCTTCGCGTCGGTGTACTCGGGGCATCTCGGGGCCGCAGCCTTGCCGGGGTTGCCCGCCGAGCCGATGCGGCACTCGATGGCCCTGGCGCACACGATGATCCAGCGGCTGCCCGCCCAACAAGCCGGCTACGTCCGCGGCGTCGTCGATCACGCATTCCTCGACGGCATGCAGGTGAGCTCGCTGGTATGCGCCGGCATCGCGCTGGGCGCCGCGATCATCGTGGCCTGGCTCTTGCCCGCACGCGCGCGGCGAACGACGCCGTCCCCCGCAACCACGACCCTGGCCAAGGCCTAAGACCTCCCCCGCAGAGAAAGGCACGAAAACATGACTACGACGCCATCCGCCGCGGCGAGCGGCAGCAACTATGTCCTCGGACACGCCGACATGGAGGTGCAGCGGCTGCTCCTGCAGGGACGGCTGTATGACAGCTACACCGAGCACGCGCTGCGGCTCGCCGGGCTGCGCCCGGGCATGCGGGTGCTCGATATCGGCTGCGGGCCGGGCGACGTGTCGTTTGTCGCCGCCCGGCTGGTCGGCCCCGCGGGAACCGTGCTCGGTGTCGACGCCGCACCCGCGATGGTCGAACTGGCCCGCGCCCGCGCCGCCGAACGAGGTCTGTCCACAGTGCATTTCACGCGAACCCCGATCGACGCGATCGCCCTGGACCAACCGGTCGACGCGGTGGTCGGCCGGTTGATCTTGATGCACCTGCCCGACCCCGCCGCCACCCTGCGGCACCTCAGCTCCCTGGTGCGCCCCGGCGGCGTGATGGCGTTCTCCGAGAACGACATCACCGCGGCGCGCAGCATCCCCGACATGCCACTGTTCGGGCGGGTTATCGACGGGATCGTCCGCGCCTTCGAGGCCATGGGGCTCAGCCCTCGGTTCGGCACCACGCTGCACACCATCTTCGCCGACGCCGGCCTGGGCGCGCCCCGGCTGACCCTCGGCGCGCCGATCGGCACCGCCGCCGACATCGACATGCTGGCCTACGCCGCGGAAGTCTGGCGGCTGGTATCCCCCATTGCACAGCAGAGGGGCTTCGCCATCGACGAGATTGCCGACATCGACAACTTCGTGCCGCGATTCCGCGAAGAGGCGCTCGCGGCCAACGCCCTCCTCACGATGCCGCCCATCATCACGGCATGGACTCAGGTGCAGAAATGAACGACACAATCCAGGACCAGTACTCGACGGGCCTGTCGCGCAACAACATCGAGCGAGCGCTGCTCTCCGCCGGAAAGGGCCTCGACCGCCTCGCACCCGCCGACCTCGGCCTGCTGGAGGACTTCCACACCATGGGCCGCCTCGCCACCGCCCAGCTGGTGGACCTGGCGCAGATCAGCAGTGAGAGTGAAGTCCTCGACGCGGGCAGCGGGGTCGGCGGCACCGCCCGCTACGTCGCCGAGCGCTACGGCTGCCGAGTCAGCGCCGTGGATCTCACCGACGAATACTGCGAAACGAACCGCTGGCTCAACCGGCTCGTCGGGCTCGACGACCGGATATCGGTTCGTCAGGCGGACGTCACCGCGCTCCCCTTCGCCGACGGCAGTTTCGACGTGGCCATCAGCCAGCACGTCCAGATGAACGTGGCGGACAAGGCGCGGCTGTACTCCGAAGCGCGCCGGGTGCTAAAGAAGGGCGGTCGGCTTGCCGTGTGGGACATCATGATTGGCGACGTCGGCGAACTCCGCTATCCCCTGCCCTGGGCCGACCACCCCGCACGCAGCCATCTGGTCACCCCCGACGAGTTGCGCGCCGTTATCGAGTCCGCCGGGTTCGCCGTCGAGGACTGGAACGACCTCACCGACCGGGCGGCCGCGCTGATGCAGGCCATCCTGTCCCAGCCCGTCAACCCGCTGGGCCTGCACGTCTTCGTCACCGACTTCCAGCGGAAAGCCGAGAACCTCACCCAGGCCCTGGCCGACGGACGCGTTCGCGCCGTCCAGGCGATCTGCGAAGCGTGAATGCCATGCCCCCCAACGAGATTCCCGACCAACGCTACACGCTGACATGGAGCGGCGGCTGCGGTGAGGTCAAGTTCCTCCGGCGGTCCGACCGCTCCCGGTTGCGCTACTTCACGGCGGGAACCGGCCCACCGCTTGTCCTGCTCCACACCGTCCGCACGCAGCTGGACTACTTCCAGCGTGTCGTGCCCGCGCTCTGGGACGACTTCACCGTGTGCGCCCTGGATCTGCCCGGCATGGGATGGTCCGACATCATACCCGGCGCCCGATACGGAGAGGCCGAATTGCGCGGCGCCGTCGCCGAATTCATCGAAACCCTCGACCTGCGTGACCTCACGCTGGCTGGCGAATCGATGGGGGGCGCGATCGCGCTGTTGGCCTCGATCGAGCTGAAGGACCGGGTGAGCCACGTGATCGCGTTCAACCCCTACGACTACCCGGGCGGCCTTGAACGCGGCAACTGGTTCGCCCGCCTGATCGGAGCGGGCGTCCGCCTGCCCGGATCCGGACCGGTCTTCACCCGATCGGAGACTCGCATGATCCTGCGAGGCGTGCTGCGGGGCGGTTTCGCCGACCACCGCGCGTTGCCGGAGGACCTGCTTGGTGAGCTACGGCGAAGCGGCCGCCGGCCCGGCTACCCCAGGGTGAATCGGGCCATCGTGCGCAGCCTGGCCGGGTTCGTCGACGCGAAAAGCCGCTACGCGCAGGTGAAGACTCCCGTCACGTTGGTCTACAGCGAGCGTGATTGGTCGCGTCCGGTGGAGCGGGACCAGGTTGCCCGCCAACTTGGTGTCCAGGCCGTCACGGTGCCCGGCACGGGCCATTTCTCGGCCCTCGAGCGCCCCACGGAGATGGCCCGCATCATCCGGCACTTCAGCGCAAGGGCCGCCGGTTCGTGAGGCAGACCCGCGCGGCGTCGTGGCTGCCGGTGATGATCCGGCTGACCGCGGTCGGGTATCTGCTGTTCTTTGTGCCCGACCTGGTGTTCGCCATCACTCATCGGGCCAACGCGCTCTTTGACTGGGGCGAGGGCGGCGACGCGATCGCCGTCATGTTCGCCACCGTGTACATCGTCTGGGGGCTCTTCCTGTTCGCCTCGGCGAAAGCCCCGCTCGCCAACCCGTTGTTCCTCGATTTCAATCTCGCCGCGAACTCCGCGCACTTTGGCGTCATGCTCGTCATGGCCGTCGCCATGCGCGACGAGCGCCGGCACCTGGCGAGCGTGGTCACGCTCGGGTTGCTCACCACGGTCCCTTTGGCGGCGTGCTGGCTTCCGGTCCGACGCCGCTATCTGTAACGCGTTGAGGGTGTTTGGGACGGCGTCATCTGCCTAGATCCGAACGACCGTCAGTCCCTGCGGTAAGCGCCTGAGTCTTATCGGACCGTCGAGGCCTTCCGTGATTAATGTGAGAAAGATCGACGAGTCCCAGGAGGTAAGTCCAAATGGCGAAGCCAAGCCCGTACAGCGCGGCCGTTGTGGTTCCGCTTCCCGATGACGCCGAGATAACCGCGCTGCTCGGGGATGCATATCAGCCCGACACCGCGCTCAACGTCATGAAGATGATGTGTGGCACCGGCAACATGTTCCCCGCCCTTGTCGGCATGGTCCAAGCCGTCTTCAATGAGCCGGATATCGACGCCAAACATCGGGAAGTCATCATCTTGCGTGCTGCGTCCCTGCTCAACTGTCCCTATGAGTGGCAGGCCAATGAGCAGATGGCCAGAAACGCTGGACTGACGTCTGCCGAGATCGACGCGGTCGCAGGGGAACTTGCGGATGACGGCCTTGACGCCGATTACCGGCTCTTAATCGCCGCCACAGATGAACTCCTTGTTTCGGGCACCCTCACCGATGGCGTACTCCGATCTCTACTCGGCACGTTCGGGACAACCGTCACACGCAAGTACATCGCTACGATCGCGTGGTTCAGCCTCTTGAGTTTGTTCCTGAACGGCACCAGGGTGCCGCTGGAAACCACCGACAAGATCGGATCACGGACCTCGCCGATAGGGTAATGCCATTTTCGCTTCGAACAGGACAGATGATCGCCCGCGGCCACCGGGCCAGCCGCCGCGGCGACGGCCCGCTGGCTGCACGTTAAGGCGCAGGGCGGTAATCGGATTCGGTGCGCAAGCACGTTGTCGCGGCGCTGTGGCTAGGACGACAATCGCTGGTTCCACAGTCGGTCCGGGGATGCCGACACGCGGGGGATATTGCTTGTGCCGAACCGGTAGCGGGCCGGGTCAACGGACGGGTTGTGCTCGCTTTGCCACACGGGCGACTCGGCCGACAACCGCGGACGGGCCGGCTGGGGATGCTGCTGGAGTCGGTCGAACCTATCCAGGTCATGCATCGGCACAACTGCGGTCAGCATGAGGTTCCCGATTTCGTGCAGCATCTTGCCTGCGGTGCGCCGGGTGTCCGCCGCGTTGACGTAGCGGCGGGCGATGGTGAGAAAGTCTTCGGGTTCGACCCCGGCGACATCACGCACATGAGTGGTCGGCCCGCCCACCTCCCAGGCTCCCAGGCCGGTCTCCGGCAGGTAATGGCGCAAGCCGGACTCGAAGTACATGTCGACTCCGAGTTGCTTGGCGCTCACGCGAATCGCCCGCATGAACATCCACGGGGGAATCTCCATGAGGCGGACGCGTCGGCCCAACGCCTCACCTACCGCGTCGGCGATGTCTGCGCCGGACAACAGCTCTGGCCCGGTCGGGCGGTAGGCCCGACCGTCATGGCGGTGCGGGTCAAGCAAGGCACCCACGGCGACCCGGGCGATGTCTTCGTTGGATGGGGGCGCGTTGAGTCGTGCCCCCGTCCTCGGCATGGGCAACACCCCGAGTTGGGCGGCAACCGGCAGCACTTGGAAATAGTTGTCCGCGAAGAAGCCAGGATCAACCGCGACGTGGGCGGTGTCGGGCAGCAGCGCGAACAGCTTGTCGGACAACCAATGATGGCGAGTCATCAGCGCCGGATGCTCGGGGCTGGCCAGCCACTGGCCCAGCGCGACCACTGCCTGAACGCCTGCGCTGCGCGCGGCCACGGCAAAGGTGACCGCACTGTCGAGTGCATGCGGGTGGTACGGGGGGTTGAAGAACAAGCGATCCACGCCGTCGACCGCGGCCTGAACCTGTTGAATGTCAAGCATATCCGCCACGACGATCTCAGCGCCTAAGGCGCGCAGACTGGCACTTCGCCCGTCGTCGCGATGCACCAGAGCCCTCGTGGTCACGCCCCTTTCCAACAATTGCGTCGCCACGGCGCCGCCGATCTTTCCCGTGGCGCCGGTGACCAGCACACGTGCCTTTGTCATTGGAATTCCCTTCCCTGGTCGGATACCGAAGATGTGACCGGTGGTTACTTTTGTAGTATGCGACCGCGATGTGACCGTTGTCAACATAACTGTCGACGTGAGATCGTGATGGCATGGGTTCCGTTGGCGCAGGCCCCTCCGGCAAAAAGGGCTACCATCACGGCGCGTTGCACTCGGCCCTGATCGAGGCGAGCATCGCGCTGGCCCGCGAGGGCGGCCCCGATCAGGTGATCCTGCGCGAGGCGGCCCGCGCCGCCGGAGTGTCGCACTCGGCGGCCTACCGCCACTTCGCCGACCGGGAGGCGCTGCTGGCCGAGGTGTCGCGCTTTGCGCGCAACGAGCTCGCCGCGCAGATGCGCCGACGCGTCAATCGCGCCACCGACCCTCGCAAGAGACTGCGCGCGGTCGGCACCGCCTACATCGACTTCGCAATTTCCGAGCCGGGGCTGTTCCGCACCGCGTTCACCTCCCATCCCGCGACCGCGGGCGACGAGCCAACACACACCACCGCCGGCGCCGAACCCTACGAGGTCCTTGGTCAAGTGCTCGACGAAGCCCAGGCCGCCGGTCTACTGGATGCTCGCCTCAGGCCGGGAGCCGAGATTGCCGCCTGGTCAGCCGTGCACGGCCTGGCCGGCCTGCTACTCGATGGACCGCTACCCACGAGCCCCGCCGCCATCAGATTCTCGCGAGCCCAGGTGTTAGACCTCATCGAGCGTGGACTGCTGAACGACACCTAAACCGGCGCCGCGACGGCCGGTGACGCTGGCGGCGCACGGCCAAGCATGGTGGAGTGGATACCGCCCGACCCCCGATACCCGAGAGTGAGGTCCACCCGTGCTGGGTCTGCCAGAGAAGGTGCGTGCCTGTCTGTTCGACCTCGACGGTGTGCTCACCGATACCGCGAGCGTGCATACCAAGGCCTGGAAGGCTATGTTCGACGCCTTCTTATCCGAGCGGGCCAAGCGAACGGGAGAGGAGTTCGTCCCCTTCGACGCGGCCGCGGACTACCGGCAATACGTGGACGGCAAGAAGCGCGAAGACGGGGTCCGGTCGTTTCTGAACAGCCGGGGAATCGAGCTGCCCGACGGCGATCCGGACGACCCCGCCGACGCCGAGACGATATACGGCCTGGGCAACCGCAAGAACGACATATTCCAGAAGATCCTGCACGACGACGGTGTCGAGGTGTTCGACGGGTCGCGGCGCTACCTGGAGGCGGCCTCGGCCGCGGGTCTCGGCATCGCCGTGGTGTCCTCGAGCGCTAACACCCGCGAAGTCCTCGAGATCACCGGCCTCGACCGGTTCGTCCAGAAGCTAGTGGACGGCATCACGCTGCGCGAGGAGCACATCGCCGGCAAGCCGGCCCCCGACTCCTACCTGCGCGGGGCCGAGCTGCTGGGCGTCGGGCCCGACGCCGCGGCCGTCTTCGAAGACGCGTTGTCCGGCGTGCAGGCCGGCCGTGCCGGTAACTTCGGCTACGTGGTGGGCGTCGACCGGGTGGGCCAGGCCGAAGACCTGCGCCGCAACGGCGCCGACGTGGTGGTCACCGATCTCGCCGAGCTGTTGGAGGAATGATCCCCGATGATCAGTGAGGAAGCATTCCCCGTCGAACCGTGGCAGGTCCGCGAGACCCGGCTCGACCTGGACCTGCTGGCACAGTCGGAATCCCTGTTCGCCTTGTCCAACGGGCACATCGGGCTGCGCGGCAACCTCGACGAGGGCGAGCCGTACGGCCTGCCGGGCACCTACCTGAACTCCTTCTACGAGATCCGGCCCTTGCCGTACGCCGAGGCCGGCTACGGCTACCCGGAGGCCGGCCAGACGCTCGTCGACGTCACCAACGGCAAGATCATCCGGCTGTTGGTCGAGGACGAGCCGTTCGACGTCCGCTACGGCGAGTTGCTCTCCCACGAGCGGGTGCTCGACCTGCGCGCCGGGACGCTGACCCGAAGCACGCACTGGTGCTCGCCGGCCGGCAAGCAAATCAGAGTCGTGTCCACCCGGCTGGTCTCCCTGGCCCACCGCGGGGTCGCGGCGATCGAGTACATCGTGGAAGCGGTCGAGGAATTCGTTCGCGTGACCGTGCAATCTGAACTGGTCACCAACGAGGACCAGCCGGAGACCTCCGCCGACCCGCGGGTGTCGGCGATCCTGGAGCACCCGCTGGAGGCCGTCGACCACGAAAACACCGAGACCGGAGCGCTTCTCATGCACCGGACCCGGGCCAGCGCGCTGATGATGTCGGCCGCGATGGATCACGAGATCGATGTTCCCGGGCGCGTCGAGTTCAGCACCGACGCCCGTCCCGACCTCGCGCGCACCACGGTGATCTGCGGGCTGCGCGCGGGCCAGAAGCTGCGCATCGTCAAGTATTTGGCCTATGGCTGGTCGAGCATGCGCTCCCGTCCCGCGCTGCGCGACCAGGCCGCCGCCGCGATCCACAGCGCACGCTACAGCGGGTGGCAGGGCCTGCTGGACTCGCAAAAGGCCTACCTCGACGACTTCTGGCAAAATGCGGACGTCGAGGTGGAGGGCGACCCCGAATCCCAGCAAGCCGTGCGGTTCGGGATGTTTCACCTGCTGCAGTCCAGCGCGCGCGCCGAACGCCGCGCCATCGCCGCCAAGGGACTCACCGGAACCGGCTACGACGGCCACGCCTTCTGGGACACCGAAGCTTACGTGCTGCCGGTGCTGACCTACACCGCGCCGCACACCGTGGCCGACGCGCTGCGGTGGCGGGCGTCGACGCTGGACCTCGCCAAGGAGCGCGCGGCCGAGCTCGGCCTGGCCGGGGCCAGCTTCCCCTGGCGGACCATCCGCGGGCAGGAATGCTCGGCCTATTGGCCGGCCGGCACGGCGGCCTGGCACATCAACGCCGACATCGCCATGGCCTTCGAGCGGTACCGCATCGTCACCGGCGACCACGACCTGGAGCGGGAGTGCGGCCTGACGGTACTGGTCGAGACCGCCCGGCTGTGGATGTCGCTGGGGCACCACGACCGGCACGGCGTCTGGCACCTCGACGGCGTCACCGGCCCCGACGAGTACACGGCGGTCGTGCGCGACAACGTCTTCACGAACCTGATGGCGGCCCACAACCTCGTCACGGCCGCCGAGGCCTGCAACCGCCACCCCGAGGAGGCGGAGGCGCTGGAGGTCTCCAACGAGGAGACGGCCGCCTGGCGCGACGCGGCCGACGCCGTCAGCATCCCCTACGACGCGGAGCTGGGCGTCCATCAGCAGTGCGAAGGCTTCACCACCTTCGCCGAGTGGGACTTCGAAAAAAACACCACCTACCCGCTGCTGTTGCACGAGGCCTATGTGCGGCTCTACCCCGCCCAGGTGATCAAGCAGGCCGACCTCGTGCTGGCGATGCAGTGGCAGAGCCACGCGTTCACGCCCGAACAAAAGGCGCGCAACGTCGACTACTACGAGCGGCGCATGGTGCGCGACTCGTCGCTGTCGGCCTGCACCCAGGCGGTGATGTGTGCCGAGGTCGGCCATCTGGAGCTGGCCCATGACTACGCCTACGAGGCCGCGCTGATCGACCTGCGCGACCTGCACCACAACACCCGCGACGGGCTGCACATGGCCTCGCTGGCCGGGGCCTGGATGACGCTTGTCGTCGGGTTCGGCGGCCTGCGCGACGACGAGGGCGTCCTGTCGCTGGATCCCTTACTGCCCGACGGCATTTCGCGCCTTCGGTTCCGGTTGCGGTGGCGAGACTTCCGGCTGACCGTCGACGTCGACCACTCCGAGGTCACCTACACAGTGCACGACGGGCCCGAGCACGAGCTGAACATCCGGCACGCCGGTGAACAGCTCACCCTGCACACCGATTCGCCGACGACCGTCGCGGTGCACATCCGCAAGCCGCTGCTGCCGACACCGCAGCAGCCGCCGGGCCGCGAGCCGCTGCACCGGCGGGCCCTGGCCCGGACTCAGTGAGGCTCGACGATCCGGGCCACCTCGGTCTGCACCGCCTGCCGCACTTCGGCGTCGGTCAGCTCGTCGAGACCGGTGGCCGAGCGCAGGAAGGGCGCGAACAGTCGCCAACCAAACTGCAGCGCAAAAGCGTTCGCCACGGCCAGACGCGCGCTGACGTCTCCGTCACGGCCGGGGCCGTGTTGGGAGCGGATGCCGTCATACAACTGTGAGGCGCCCGGAAACCGCGACTGCAACTTCCCCGCCGGATAGCCGTCGAGCAACGTGCGGGCCATCACCCGCATGTGCCGGTCCAGCGCCCGCTCCGCGTCCGCGGGGGTCGGGTCATTCTGCAGCAACGCCGTCGTCGTCGCGCCGAGGTGATCGAGCACGGCGCCGACGAGCTGGTCCTTGGTGCCGAAATGCCGAAATACCAGCCCGTGGTTGACCTTTGAGCGGGCGGCGATGTCGCGGATCGACGTCGCGGCCGGGCCCCGTTCGGCGAACAGGTCGGTGGCGGCCTCCAGGATCGCGGCGCCAACCTCTTCCCGGCCGGTGGGATTTTTGCGCCTAACGCTTGCCGAACGTGTAGTCATGTGACTACACTAGCGCATGTAGTCGACTGACTACACTGACTTCACCGCAAAAGGACGAAAGAAATGACCAAGCCGATCACCGTCACCAAGCTGGGCAGCCGGATCGGCGCCCGACTCGACGGCGTCCAGCTGGGCGGCGACCTCGACCCGGTCACCGTCGAGCAGATCCACGAGGCGTTGCTGACCCACAAGGTGATCTTCTTCCGCGGGCAGGACCACCTCGACGACGAACAACAGCTTGAGTTCTCACGGCTGCTGGGGACCCCGATCGGCCACCCCGCGGCCGCCTTCCTCGCGGCCGAGAACGCGCCGATCATCACGCCGATCAACTCCGAGTACGGCAAGGCGACGCGCTGGCACACCGACGTCACGTTCGCCGCGAACTATCCGGCGGCCTCGATCCTGCGCGCGGTCACGCTGCCCAGCTATGGCGGCTCGACGCTGTGGGCCTCCACCGCCGCGGCCTACGACGACCTGCCCGAGCCGCTCAGGTGGCTCGTCGACAATCTGTGGGCGCTGCACACCAACCGCCACGACTACGTGACCGTCGAATCGATCAAAGCGTTGAGCGACGCGCAGCAGGCCTTCCGGCAGGCGTTCGACAAGCCGGATTTCCGGACTGAGCATCCCGTGGTGCGCGTGCACCCGGAGACCGGTGAGCGCACGCTGGTGCTAGGAGATTTCGTTCGCGGGTTCGTCGGCCTGGACAGCTACGAATCGACGGTCCTGCTCGAGCTGCTGCAACGGCGAATCACCATGCCCGAGAACACGATTCGCTGGAGTTGGGCGTATGGTGACGTCGCCATCTGGGACAACCGGGCGACCCAGCACCGGGCCATCGACGACTACGACGGCCAGCATCGGCTCATGCATCGGGTCACGTTGATGGGCGATGTGCCCGTCAACGTGCACGGGCAAGGCAGCCGGGTCGTCAGCGGCGCCCCGATGGTGGTGATCGCACGCTCGGCGTAGCCGAGCGCCGCGGGTCGCCGACCGACCAGCCCTGGAGGCGATCGCAAGCTCGGCGTAGCCGAGCGCCGCGGGTCGCCGACCGACCGGCCCTGGAGGCGATCGCAAGCTGACGAGGCGTCAGCCCGCGGTGCTCACCGGGTCGACCGGTATCCAGCGCAACGCGCCCGGCGCATGCGCCGGCACCACCGGGTGCTCGGGCGGAACCGGGGACATTCTGCGGTAGGTGTCCCCCTGCAGCGGCCGCAGGTCATTCTCGCCCTTGTTCGGCCACAGCGAAGCGGCCCGCTCGGCTTGCGCGGTGATGGACAGCGACGGGTTGACGCCAAGGTTCGCCGAGATCGCCGCGCCGTCCACCACGAACAGGGTCGGATAGCCGTAGACCCGGTGATAGGGGTCGATGACGCCGCTTTCGGGGCCGTCGCCGATCACCGCGCCGCCGAGGAAGTGCGCCGTCAGCGGGATGTTGAACAGCTCGCCCCAGGTGCCGCCGGCCACGCCGTCGATCTTGGCGGCGATTCGGCGGGTGACCTCGTTGCCGACCGGGATCCACGACGGGTTCGGCTCGCCGTGCCCCTGTTTGCTGGAATACCAACGGATTCCGAGCTTGCCGCGCTTGGTGAACGTGGTGATCGAGTTGTCCAGGTGCTGCATCACCAACGCGATCACCGTGCGCTCGCTCCACTGCCGGACGTTGATCATCCGCAGGATCTCGCGGGGGTCGTTGCGGCCCTGGTGCAGCAACTGCTTCCACCGCGGCACTGCGCTGCCTGGGGGACCCTCCGGGTCTGGCCCATCCGTCATCAGCGTCTGCAGCAGCCCCATCGCGTTGGAACCCTTGCCGTAGCGGACGGGCTCGACGTGGGTGTCCGATGTCGGGTGAATCGACGACGTGATCGCCACCCCGTGCGTCAGGTCCAGCTCGGGCTTCACCTCCAGCGTCGCGGCACCGACGATCGACTCGGAGTTGGTGCGGGTCAGCACGCCCAATCGCTCCGAGAGACGAGGCAGGCGGCCTTTATCGCGCATCTTGAAGAGCAGATGCTGCGTTCCCCAGGTGCCCGCGGCCAGGATCAGGTGGGAGGCGGTGTAGGTGCGCCGGTCGCGGCGCAGCCAGCTTCCGGTGCGTACCGTTCGGACCTCCCACAGCCCGTCGGGGCGCTGCTCAAAGCCCTTCACCGTGGTCATCGGAATGACTTGTGCCCCATTGGATTCCGCGAGGCCGAGGTAGTTCTTCACCAGGGTGTTCTTGGCGCCGTAGCGACACCCCGTCATGCAGCAGCCGCATTCCAGGCAACCGGTGCGGTCCGGGCCGGCACCGCCGAAGTACGGGTCGGGCACCGTCTTGCCCGGCGCTTTGTTGCCATCCGGGCCGAAGAACACCCCGACCGGGGTGGGCACGAAGGTGTCGCCGCACCCCATCTCGTCGGCGACTTCCTTGACGAGGCGGTCGGCGTTGGTGAACGTCGGGTTCTGCACCACGCCCAGCATCCGTTGCGCCTGTTCGTAGTGCGGCATCAGCTCGTCGCGCCAGTCGGTGATGTGCGCCCACTGCCGGTCGGCGAAGAACGGCTCCGGCGGCACGTACAGGGTGTTGGCGTAGTTGAGCGAACCGCCGCCCACCCCGGCGCCGGCCAGGATCATCACGTTGCGCAGCGGGTGGATCCGTTGGATGCCGTAGCAGCCGAGCTTGGGGGCCCACAGAAACTTGCGCAGGTCCCAGGAGGTCTCGGCGAACTCCTCGTCGGAGAAGCGGCGGCCGGCCTCCAGCACGCCCACCCGGTAGCCCTTTTCGGTCAGCCGCAGCGCGCTGACGCTGCCCCCAAACCCCGACCCGATGATCAGGACGTCGTAATCCGGCTTCATCGCACCAGTATGGCCTTACCGGCCGGTAACAAACCAGTAGGGCGCCGAACGTCAGCCGGCCTCAGCCTCCAGTGCTCAGGCCGACCTTCTGGAACTCCTTGAGGTCGCAGTAACCGGCCTTGGCCATCGACCGGCGCAGGCCGCCGACCAGGTTCAGGCTGCCGAACGGGTCGTCGGACGGCCCGTTGAGAACCTGCCGCAGCGGCGGGCGCTCGCCGACGGCGATCTGCAGCAGCGCCCCGCGCGGCAACGACGGGTGCGCCGCGGCGGCCGGCCAGAACCACCCGCCGCCGAGCGCCTCGCCGGATTCGGCCAGCGGCGTGCCCAGCACCACCGCGTCGGCGCCGCAGGCGATGGCCTTGGCCAGCTCGCCGGAGGTGTGGATGTCGCCGTCGGCCAGCACGTGCACGTAACGGCCGCCGGTCTCGTCGAGGTATTCGCGGCGCGCGGCCGCGGCGTCGGCGATCGCGGTGGCCATGGGCACGCTGATGCCCAGCACCTCGTCGCTGGTGGTCACCCCCCTGGTGGAGCCGTAGCCGACGATGACCCCGGCGGCGCCGGTGCGCATCAGGTGCAGCGCGGTGCGGTGATCCAGCACACCGCCGGCGACCACCGGAATGTCGAGCTCGGAAATGAAGGTCTTCAGGTTCAGCGGTTCGCCATTGCTGGCGACGCGCTCGGCCGAGACGATGGTGCCCTGGATGACCAGCAGGTCGATGCCGGCCTGCAGCAACACCGGTGTGAGCGCCTGCGCGTTCTGCGGGCTGACCC
>NZ_JAOPWB010000155.1 GCF_025965855.1 Mycobacterium sp.
GCCGCTTCGGCGCGGACGGGTGCCCGACGGCCGCTCGCGGCGCGGACGGTCGGCGCCCGCCGGAGCGGCGGCGGCCAATTCGCGCTTGCCGCCGACGATGTCGCCCTTGTAGATCCACACCTTCACGCCGATGCGGCCGAAGGTGGTCTTGGCCTCGTACAGGCCATAGTCGATGTCGGCGCGCAGGGTGTGCAGCGGCACCCGGCCCTCGCGGTAGAACTCCGAGCGGCTCATCTCCGCGCCGCCGAGGCGGCCGGAGCACTGCACCCGGATGCCCTTGACGTTGGGCTGGCGCATCGCCGACTGAATGGCCTTGCGCATCGCGCGGCGGAACGCCACACGGTTGCTCAGCTGCTCGGCGACGCCCTGCGCCACCAATTGTGCTTGCGATTCGGGGTTTTTGACCTCGAGGATGTTGAGCTGAACCTGCTTGCCGGTCAGCTTCTCCAGGTCCGCCCGGATCCGGTCGGCCTCGGTGCCGCGGCGGCCAATGACGATCCCGGGACGCGCGGTGTGGATGTCGACCCGGACCCGGTCACGGGTGCGCTCGATCTCCACGTTGGCGATCCCGGCGCGCTCCAGGCCGGTGGACAGCAGCCGGCGGATCGCCACGTCTTCCTTGACGTAGTCGGCGTACTGCTTGTCGGCGTACCAGCGGGACTTCCAGTCGGTGGTGATGCCCAGCCGGAAGCCGTGCGGATTGATCTTCTGGCCCACTAGTCTGAGCCTCCCTTCGCTTCAGAAGCCTCAGAAGCCTTGGCCGGGGCCTTATTTGCCGGCGCCTTCTTCGCGGCCGGCGCCTTTTTGGCGGGTGCCTTCTTGGCGGGCGCCTTCTTGGCGGGCGCTTTCGCGGCCGCCTTGCTGCCTTCGGCGCGGCGCGTCCGCGACGACTTCGCCGACCGCTCGTCGGAGGCCGGCCGGCTCTCGAGGATCACCGTGATGTGGCTGGTGCGCCGGCGGATCCGGAACGCGCGGCCCTGGGCGCGCGGTCGGATGCGCTTGGCGGTCGGTCCCTCGTCGGCGTAGACGGTGGCGACCACCAGCGTCGACGGGTCCAGGCCGTTGTTGTTCTGCGCGTTGGCCGCGGCGCTGGCGATCACCTTGGCCACCGGCTCGCTGGCGGCCTGCGGCGCCCAGCGCAGGATGTCGAGCGCGTCTTCCACCGACCTGCCACGCACCAGGTCGATCACCCGGCGTGCCTTTCTCGGCGACACCCGCACGAACCGTGCTTTGGCGACCGCCGACGGAAACTCAGTTGTGGTCATCGCCGCTTGGCCTTCCGATCATCCTTGATGTGCCCCTTGAAGGTGCGCGTCGGGGCGAACTCACCGAGCTTGTGGCCCACCATCGCCTCCGTGACGAACACCGGGACGTGCTTGCGCCCGTCGTGCACGGCAAAGGTGTGGCCGATGAAGTCCGGAATGATCGTCGAACGACGCGACCAGGTCTTGATGACCTGCTTGCTGTTCTTCTCGTTCTGCACGTCGACCTTCTTGAGCAGGTGGTCGTCGACGAACGGTCCCTTTTTCAGGCTGCGTGGCATGTGCTGGTACTCCTAGTCCTGAGACTTCCTCAGCGCGAGTGCTTCTTGCCGGTGCGCCGGCGCCGGACGATGAGCTTGTTACTGGCTTTGTTCGGATGACGGGTGCGGCCCTCCGGCTTGCCCCACGGGCTGACCGGGTGGCGGCCACCGGAGGTCTTGCCCTCACCACCGCCGTGCGGGTGATCCACGGGGTTCATCACGACACCACGGACGGACGGGCGCTTGCCCTTCCACCGCATGCGACCGGCCTTGCCCCAGTTGATGTTCGCCTGCTCGGCGTTGCCCACCGCGCCGACGGTGGCGCGGCAGCGCACGTCGACGCGGCGGATCTCGCCGCTGGGCATACGCAGCGACGCGTAGCTGCCTTCCTTGCCGAGCAACTGGATGCTCGACCCGGCCGAGCGCGCGAGCTTGGCGCCACCACCCGGCCGCAGCTCCACGGCGTGCACCAACGTACCGGCCGGGATGTTGCGCAGCGGCAGGTTGTTGCCCGGCTTGATGTCGGCGTTGGCACCCGACTCCACCACATCGCCCTGCGAGAGCCCAAGCGGGGCAACGATGTAGCGCTTGTCGCCATCCAAGAAGTGCAGCAACGCGATGTTGGCGGTGCGGTTGGGGTCGTACTCGATGTGGGCGACCTTGGCGTTGACGCCGTCCTTGTCGTTACGACGGAAGTCGATCACCCGGTAGGCGCGCTTGTGCCCACCGCCCTGGTGACGGGTGGTGATGCGCCCATGCGCATTCCGCCCGCCCTTGCTGTGCAGCGGGCGGACCAAGGACTTCTCCGGCTCCGAACGGGTGATCTCCGCGAAGTCGGACACACTGGCGCCGCGGCGACCCGGGGTCGTCGGCTTGTACTTACGAATTGCCATGTCTAATCAGGTCTTTCTCTCGCGCTCGGCTAGCTCGGTGCGCCGAAGAGGTCGATCGGCTTGCTGCCCGGGGCCAGGGTGACGATGGCGCGCTTGGTGCCCTTGCGCTTGCCGTATCCGGTCCGGGTGCGCTTGCGCTTGCCCTGTCGATTCGCGGTGTTCACCGATACGACCTTGACGGCAAAGATCTTCTCGATGGCGATCTTGATCTGCGTCTTGTTCGAATCGGGGTGCACCACGAACGTGTAGACGTTGTCGTCCAGGAGCCCGTAGGACTTCTCGGAGATGACCGGCGCCAGGATGATGTCGCGGGGGTCAGCGATGGTCGCCATCAGGCCGAAACCTCCTCGGCGGAACTAGTGTTGGCCGCAATGTAGGCGTTGAGGGCCTCGACGCTGAACACCACGTCATCGGAGCGCAGCACGTCGTAGGTGTTGAGCTGGTCGGGCGCCAGGACGTGCACGCCGGGCAGGTTGCGCACGCTCTTGGCACCGGTCTCGTCGGCGCGGCCGATGACCAGCAGCACCTGCTTGCGTTCGGTCAGCGTGCCCAGAAATGCCTTGGCGCTCTTGGTCGAAGGGGTCTGGCCCGCGACCAACTCGGTGATCGCGTGGATGCGTCCGTTGCGCGCCCGGTCGGACAGCGCCCCGCGCAGGGCCGCGGCGATCATCTTCTTGGGCGTGCGCTGGCTGTAGTCGCGCGGCTTCGGGCCGTGCACCGTGCCACCACCGGTGAACTGCGGGGCCCGCGTCGAACCCTGCCGGGCGCGTCCGGTGCCCTTCTGCCGGTAGGGCTTGCGGCCGCCGCCGCTGACCTCGCCGCGCGTCTTGGTCGAATGCGTGCCCTGGCGGGCGGCCGCCCGTTGCGCAGTGACCACCTGGTGCATCAGCGCGATATTGGCCTCGACGTCGAACAACTCGGCGGGCAGCTCTACGGAGCCGTCGACCTTGCCGTCGGGCGTCTTCACGTCAATCTTCTGGGCTGCCATTACTTCTCACCTCGTTTGATCGCGCTGCGGACCATCACGAGCCCTCCGGTGCGGCCGGGGACCGCACCCTTGATCAACAGCACGCCGTTCTCGGTATCGACCTTGTGCACCACCAGGTTCTGCACGGTCACCCGGTCGTTGCCCATCCGGCCGGCCATCCGGGTGCCCTTGAATACCCGCGCCGGGGTGGCGCAGCCGCCGATGGAACCCGGCCGGCGGTGCACCGCCTGGGCGCCGTGGCTGGCGCCTTGGCCCTTGAAGCCGTGCCGCTTCATCGTGCCGGCAAAGCCCTTGCCCTTGGAGGTACCGGTCACGTCGACATAGGCACCATCGGCGAAGATCTCCGCTGTCAGCTCCTGGCCGACCTCGTATTCGGCGGCGGCGTCGGGGTTGTCCAGCCGGAACTCGGCCAGGAAGCGGCGCGGGTTGACACCCGCCGCCGTGTACTGACCGGTCACCGGCTTGTTGACCTTGCGGGGGCTGATCTCGCCGTAGGCCAACTGCACGGCGCTGTAGCCGTCGTGCTCCGGGGTGCGGATGCGCGTCACCACGTTGGGCCCCGCCTTCACGACGGTCACCGGGACAACTTTGTTGTTCTCGTCGAACACCTGCGTCATGCCCAGCTTGGTGCCCAGAATGCCCTGTCTTGCCATGAGTTCTGGATCTCCTACTGGATGTTGACGTCGACACTGGCCGGAAGATCGATACGCATCAGCGCGTCGACGGTCTTCGGCGTCGGATCGAGGATGTCAATCAACCGTTTGTGAGTACGCATCTCGAAGTGCTCCCGCGAGTCCTTGTACTTATGCGGGGAGCGGATGACGCAATACACGTTCTTCTCGGTCGGCAGCGGCACCGGACCTACGACGCTGGCACCCGTGCGGACGACGGTCTCGACGATCTTGCGCGCCGAGGCGTCAATGGCCTCATGGTCGTAGGCCTTAAGCCTGATGCGGATCTTCTGTCCCGCCACGCTTGCTCCTACCCTCACTCCTCTTGAAGCCCGGTACCCGGGCTTACATCCATGTCTCTGTGCCCCCCAGCGCGCGAATCGACCGCCCAACCTTGGGCCGATCGAGCGTCGCGCCGGATACTGCGCCGCTGTTTACCTGTCGTGGTTCACCGGC
>NZ_JAOPWB010000281.1 GCF_025965855.1 Mycobacterium sp.
CCGAGCACCCCATCGAGATCGTCGGAAAGCGGCTGCGCGACCTGATGAGCTGGGTGGACCGCCCGATCACCGAAACCGCATAGCCGCTTGCCGAGACTGAATTTACGCACACCCGCCGCGGCGTGTCGTGTGCGTAGTTTCAGTGTCGCGGCGGCGAGCTACGACGCCAGCCGGCCGGCGACCGCCACCACCCGGCGGGCCAGGTGATCGAGGGCGTTCCGGGTGGGGTCGTCGAATTCGTCGATGTTGTCGTGGGTGGACACCAGGCTCACCCCGTACGGGTTGCCGTCGACGAACTTGCACGGATCGGTGTAACCCGGCGGCACGATGATGCCGCCGAAATGCATGAGCGTGATGTACAGCGCGAGCAGGGTGGTCTCCTGACCGCCGTGCAGGGTGTTGGACGACGTGAAGGCCGCATACACCTTGTCCGCGAGCTTGCCCTCGGCCCACAGCCCGCCCAGTGAGTCCAGGAAGGCGCGCAATTGCGCGGCGGGCGAACCGAAGCGAGTCGGCGAGCCGAAGATCACCGCGTCGGCCCACACGATGTCGTCGCCGGTGGCCGCGGCAAGGTCCTTGGTCGCTTCGTAGTTCGCGGTCCACGCCGGGTTGTGCGCGAACGATGCGGGGTCGTGGGTTTCGGCGACGTGCCTGAGGCGCACTTCGGCGCCCGCGGATTCGGCCGCGGCCGCGACGCGTTTGGCCATCGCGGTGCCGTGACCGGTGGCCGAGTAGTAGTTGATCGCGAGTTTCGTCACGGGCTCAGCTTAGGCATAGCGGTGATCCCGAATTCGCGGCGCAACAACGTGCGTGCGGCGTAGTAACCGGCCATGCCGTGCACCCCGCCGCCGGGCGGGGTGGCCGCCGAGCACAGATACACCTTGGGAATCGGTGTGCTCCAAGGGTTTAGGCGCGGTGTGGGGCCGGCGATCGCGCGCCAGGCGGAATTTCCGCCCATCCCGATGTCGCCGCCGACGTAATTGGCGTTGTGGTCGGCCATCCGGGCGGCGGGCACGGCGCGGGCCGCCACCACGATGTCGCGGAAGCCGGGCGCGAACCGCTCCACGACCCCCGTCACGGTCTCGGTCGCGTCGACGGTGGAACCCGACGGCACGTGGGCGTAGGTCCAGAATGGCCGTCGGCCCACGATGTCGATGCGGCCGGGATCGGCGATGTGCGGCGAGGCGGCCAGCACCATCGGCCACTGCGCGTCGCGCCCGGCGGCGATGTCGGCCTCGGCTTGCGCCATCTGCTCGCGGGTGCCGCCGAGATGAAGGGTCGGCGCGCGCCCCAGCCGCGGGTCCGACCACGCGATGTCCTCGCTGAGCACGAAATCGACCTTGGCGACTCCAGGTCCAAACGTGTAGCGGCGCAATGTATTCGCGTAGCGAGCCGGGAGCGCGTCGCCGTAGATCCGCAGCAGCGCGGTGGGCGCGGTGTCGAAGGCGACGACCTCGTCGGGCGGCTCAGTGACCTCACAGCCGGCCGTGAGTTCGCCACCGTGCGCGCGCAGGTCGGCGATCAGCGCGTCGGTGATCGCCTGGCTGCCCCCCACCGGAATCGGCCAGCCCACCGAATGGGCGAGCGTGGCCAGCATCAATCCGGCACCGGCGGCCGTCAACGACGGCATCCGCGAAATCACGTGCGCGGCAACACCGGTGAACAATGCGCGGGCATCCTCGCCGACCAGCGACCCCCAGGCGGGCGTTCCTTGCGCCACCATCCGCAACCCGAGGTGCAACGCGGAGGGTAAGGAGCCGGGCATCGACCGTTTGTCGCCGAGCAGCAATCCGACGACCGCGCCCGAATTCTTCACCAACGGGCCCAGCAGGCGCCGCCAGGACGCGCCGTGCTCGAGTTCGGCGCAGGTGCGCTCGAGATCCCGGTAGGCGATCACCGCCGGCCGGCCCGGCAGCGGGTTGGCGTAGGAAATCTCTGGCACCGCCAGTTGCACGCCGCGCGCGGGCAGGTCGAACGCCGCGAAAAACGGCGACGCCAGCGCCAGCGGGTGAACCGCCGAGCACACGTCGTGTAAGACTCCCGGAGAGTCTGGGTCGGGCGCCGTGCGGGCGCCGCCGCCGAAGGTCGGCTGGGCCTCGACGACCTGCACTTTCAAACCCGCGCGTGCGCAGATGACGGCCGCGGTCAGCCCGTTGGGTCCGCTGCCGACGACGGTGACGTCCACCCGTCAATTACAGCCGATAGGCTGGCCGGGTGAATCTGCCTGTTGTACTTATTGCCGACAAACTCGCCGAATCAACCGTCGCCGCCCTGGGAGACCAGGTCGAGGTCCGCTGGGTCGACGGGCCCGACCGGGAGAAGCTGCTGGCCGCCGTCCCCGAGGCGGACGCGCTGCTGGTGCGGTCGGCCACCACCGTCGACGCCGAGGTGCTCGCGGCCGCCCCCAAGCTGAAGATCGTCGCCCGCGCCGGGGTTGGCCTGGACAACGTCGACGTGGGCGCCGCGACCGCGCGCGGTGTGCTGGTGGTCAACGCCCCCACGTCGAACATCCACAGCGCCGCCGAACACGCGCTGGCGCTGCTGCTGGCCGCGGCCCGCCAGGTGGCGGAGGCCGATGCCACCCTGCGCGAGCACACCTGGAAGCGGTCGAAGTTCTCGGGCACCGAAATCTTCGGCAAGACCGTCGGTGTCGTCGGGCTGGGCCGGATAGGCCAGTTGTTCGCGCAACGGATAGCTGCCTTCGGCACCCACGTCGTGGCCTATGACCCGTACCTGCCGCCGGCCCGGGCGGCGCAGCTCGGCATCGAACTGCTGACCCTGGACGACCTGCTGGCCCGCGCCGACTTCATCTCGGTGCATCTGCCGAAGACCCCGGAGACGGCGGGCCTGATCGACAAGGAGGCGCTGGCGAAGACCAAGCCGGGCGTCATCATCGTCAACGCCGCGCGCGGCGGTCTGGTGGACGAGGCGGCGCTGGCCGACGCGGTGAACCGCGGGCATGTCCGCGCCGCCGGCCTCGACGTGTTCTCCACCGAACCGTGCACCGACAGCCCGCTTTTCGAGCTGCCGCAGGTGGTGGTCACGCCACACCTGGGGGCGTCCACCGCCGAGGCCCAGGACCGGGCCGGCACCGACGTCGCCGAGAGCGTGCGGCTGGCGCTGGCGGGGGAGTTCGTTCCCGACGCCGTCAACGTCGGCGGGGGAGTGGTCAGCGAGGAGGTGGCGCCCTGGCTGGACCTGGTGCGCAAGCTCGGGGTGCTGGCCGCCGCGCTGTCGGGCGAGGTGCCGGTATCGCTGTCGGTGCAGGCGCGCGGCGAGCTCGCCTCCGAAGATGTTGAGGTGCTTCGGCTTTCGGCGCTGCGCGGCCTGTTCTCGGCAGTCATCGACGAGGCGGTGACGTTCGTCAACGCGCCGGCGTTGGCCGCCGAGAGGGGCGTTACCGCCGAAATCACCACCGCGACGGAGAGCCCCAACCACCGCAGCGTCGTCGACCTGCGGGCGGTCGCCCACGACGGCTCGTTCGTGAACGTCGCGGGCACGCTGTCCGGACCGCAGTTGGTGGAGAAGATCGTTCAGATCAACGGCCGCAACTTCGACCTACGCGCCCAGGGCACCAACCTGGTGATCAACTACGTCGACCAGCCCGGCGCGTTGGGCAAGATCGGCACCCTGCTGGGCGCGGCCGGCGTGAACATCCAGGCGGCGCAGCTGTCCGAGGACGCCGAGGGTCCGGGCGCGACGATTCTGCTGCGGCTTGACCAGGACGTGCCCAAGGACGTGCGATCGGCGATCGCGGCGGCGGTGGGCGCCAACAAGCTCGAAGTGGTTGACCTGTCGTGAAATGCGCCGGCGACTATGCAGAGCGGAGCGATGAGGTGGGGGCAGCTCCCACTCGCGGGGGACGGCGCCTATGAAACTCGCGGTGATCGGCGGCGACGGGATAGGGCCGGAGGTAGTGGCCGAGGCGATCAAAGTCCTTGACGCGGTCGTGCCGGGGGTGCAGAAGACCAGCTATGACCTGGGCGCCCGTCGTTTCCACGCCACGGGCGAGCTACTGCCGGAATCGGTGCTCGCCGAATTGCGGGACCACGACGCCATCCTGCTCGGGGCGGTCGGCGATCCGTCGGTGCCCAGCGGCGTCCTGGAGCGAGGCTTGTTGCTGCGCCTGCGCTTTGAGCTGGATCACCACGTCAACCTGCGACCGGGCCGGCTATACAAAGGGGTGAGCAGTCCGCTCGCCGGAAACCCCGAGATCGACTTCGTGGTGGTGCGCGAAGGCACCGAGGGACCCTACACCGGCAACGGCGGCGCGATCCGCGCCGGAACGCCCAACGAAGTGGCCACCGAGGTCAGCGTGAACACCGCGTTCGGGGTGCGCCGAGTGGTGCGCTACGCATTCGAGCGGGCAAGGCTGCGCCGCAAACACCTGACACTGGTGCACAAGAACAACGTGCTGACGTTCGCGGGCAAGCTGTGGTCGCGGATCGTGGCCGAGGTCGGCGCGGAATATCCCGACGTGGAGGTCGCGTACCAACACGTCGACGCCGCCACCATCTTCATGGTGACCGACCCCGGCCGCTTCGACGTGATCGTCACCGACAACCTGTTCGGCGACATCATCACCGACCTGTCCGCGGCGGTGTGCGGCGGAATTGGCTTGGCCGCCAGCGGAAATATCGACGCGACCCGGACCAATCCCTCGATGTTCGAGCCGGTGCACGGCAGCGCACCCGACATCGCCGGTCAGGGCATCGCGGATCCGACCGCGGCGATCATGTCGGTGGCGCTGCTGCTTTCCCATCTCGGCGAGCACGATGCGGCTGCCCGGGTGGACCGGGCCGTCGAGGCCTATCTGGCAACTCGTGGGAGCGAACGGCGCGCCACCACCGAAGTCGGCGAACGGATCGCAGCCGCGCTGTAGTTTCTAAGCCGGGTGGCAGCAACCGGGCCGGCACCAACGGCACCGCCGCCAGCGGGAACAGCCCGCACAGCAGCCACGCCGACGGATACTTGGCCGCACCGATCAGCACGCCGAACAGCGGGGGGCCGGCGGCCGCCATCACCCGCTGGGTGGTGTTCTGGATGCCCAGGGCGCGTCCGCTCCAGAAAGGCCCCGCGAATTCGGTGATGGCGGTTGCCTCCAGCCCATTGTCGAGCACCGCCAACACCGAGACGGCGACCATCAGCGGGATGTCGAATCGCGAGTCGACGTAGTCCGAAAGGGCCAGCAGGAACAGGGTCAACGCGGCAGCGGCGGCGATGACGGCGACCGGTTGCATGCGTGAGCCGATGCGATCGGACCAGCGTCCGACCGCGACGCGGCCCAGCGCCCCGAGCAACTGCGACAGGGTGACCAGGCCGCCGGCCGCGGCGACCGACCAGTGGTGGTGGTTCATCAGCCAGACGAGCATGAACGTGACGGTCACCGTTTGCGGCATCATGAGCAGGCCCCCGACCGCGTGGATCCGCCACAGCACCGACGAGCCGTGATACGGGCTGGCCAGCTCCTCCTTGGTGGCCGTCTCCCGGGATTTCCGCGGCGGGTTGACGATGCCGACCGCGCTGGCCACCGCCGCCGCGCCGCACACCAGCGCCGGAAACATCAGGCCCGCATGCGGGCCGTGCTTGGCCAGCTCGGGCATGATCAGCGCGCCCACCGCGATTCCCAACGGCTGCGCGGTCTGACGGATGCCCATCGCGAGCCCGCGCTGCTGCGGCGGAAACCACGCGGACACCAGCCGGCCGCCGGCGGTGTTGCAACTCGCCGCGGCCATCCCCCCGAGGAACAGCCAGACGGCGACCCACACCAGCGAGTGAACCGACGCCGCGGCATACGCGGCGGCCGCGGTGAGCCCCGAGCCAACAGTCAGCACGAGCCGCTCGCCGACGCGGTCGAGCACGTAGCCCCAGACGACGAGCGTGACAACCATGCCCCAGCTCGGCATCGACGACAGCAGGCTGGCTTCGGCCAACGGGGTGCCGCGCGTGGCTCCCAGCGACGGGATCAGGAAGGCAACGCCGTTGATGAATAGGAACGAACTGGTCGTCACGAACAGCGAGACGATCATGATCGACCACCGCTTGCCGGCGCTGAGGGCGGCAGGGTGCCCCTTGGGCATTAGTCCATGCTTCCACAGCCCTGGCACCGGTTGCGCGAGCCGCGATTACCGATCACTAGGCTCAAGCGAATGCGCCTCGGTCGAATCGCCAGCCCGGACGGTGTCGCCTTCGTGAGCATCGAGGGCGAACTCGACGATCCCGCCGCCATGCTCGCCCGGGAGATCGCCGAGCACCCTTTCGGCACCCCGACCTTCACCGGCCGATCATGGCCGCTGGCCGACGTACGGCTGCTGGCGCCCATGCTGGCCGGCAAGGTGGTCTGCGTGGGCAAGAACTACGCCGATCACATCGCGGAAATGGGCAGCTTCCAAACGGGCCCGGCCCCGGCCGATCCGGTGATATTCCTCAAGCCCAATACCGCGATCATCGGGCCCAATGTGCCGATTCGGTTGCCCGCCAATGCCTCACCGGTGCACTTCGAGGGCGAGTTGGCGGCGGTCATCGGCCGGCCCTGCAAGGACATTCCGGCCTCCCAGGCCGCCGACAACATCCTCGGCTACACCATCGGCAACGACGTGTCGGCACGCGATCAACAAAAGGCCGACGGCCAATGGACCCGCGCCAAAGGCCATGACAGCTTCTGCCCGGTCGGGCCGTGGATCGTCACCGATGTCGACCCGGCGGATCTCGAACTGCGCACCGAGGTCAACGGCGAAGTGAAGCAACACAGCCGCACCTCGCTGATGATCCACGACGTCGGCGCCATCGTGGAGTGGATCTCGGCCGTGATGACCCTGCTGCCCGGCGACCTCATCCTCACGGGTACACCGGCCGGCGTCGGTCCCATCGAGGACGGCGACACCGTCTCCATCACCATCGAGGGAATCGGCAGCCTCGTCAATCCGGTTGTCCGCAAAGGAAAGTCGTGACCTCCACTTCGAAGGTACGGGTCCGATTCTGCCCGTCGCCCACCGGCACCCCACACGTCGGGATGGTGCGCACCGCACTGTTC
Organism: Mycobacterium sp.; assembly: GCF_025965855.1. Lineage (GTDB taxonomy): Bacteria > Actinomycetota > Actinomycetes > Mycobacteriales > Mycobacteriaceae > Mycobacterium. Next base: position 7,034 of record NZ_JAOPWB010000281.1, read on the forward strand.
AACTGGGCCTACGCCCGACACACCGGCGGCACCTTCGTCTTTCGCATCGAGGACACCGACGCGCAGCGCGACACCGAGGAAAGCTACCTGGCGCTGCTCGACGCGCTGCGCTGGCTCGGCCTCGACTGGGACGAGGGGCCCGAGGTCGGCGGGCCCTACGGCCCGTACCGGCAGTCGCAGCGCGGCGAGGTCTACCGCGACGTGGTGGCGCAGCTGCTCGAGGCCGGCGAGGCCTACTACGCCTTCTCGACGCCCGAGGAGGTCGAGGCACGTCATATCGCTGCGGGCCGCAACCCCAAGCTGGGCTACGACAACTTCGACCGGCAGCTGACCGATCCGCAGCGTGCGGCGTTCCTGGCGGAAGGCCGTAAGCCGGTGGTGCGGCTGCGGATGCCCGACGAAGATCTCGGCTGGGACGACCTGGTGCGCGGAACGACCACCTTCGCGGCGGGCACCGTGCCCGATTTCGCGCTGACCCGCGCGACCGGAGATCCGTTGTACACCTTGGTCAACCCGGTTGATGACGCGCTGATGAAGATCACCCATGTGCTGCGGGGCGAGGACCTGCTGCCGTCGACCCCGCGTCAGCTGGCTCTGTATCAGGCGCTGATGCGGATCGGCGTCGCCGAACGCATACCGCAATTCGCGCATTTGCCAACCGTATTGGGGGAGGGAACCAAGAAGCTTTCCAAGCGCGACCCGCAGTCGAACCTGTTCGCCCACCGCGACCGGGGCTTCATCCCGGAGGGACTGCTGAATTACCTTGCGCTGCTGGGCTGGGCGATCGCCGACGATCACGACCTGTTCAGCGTGGACGAAATGGTGGCCGCCTTCGACGTCGTCGACGTCAATTCCAACCCGGCCCGATTCGACCAGAAGAAGGCCGACGCGCTCAACGCCGAGCACATCCGGATGCTGGACCCCGACGACTTCACCGCCCGGTTGCGCGACTACTTGGACACCCACGGCCATTACATCCGGCTGGATGACGCCGGATTCGCCACCGCCGCCCAGCTGGTGCAGACCCGCATCGTCGTCCTGAGCGACGCGTGGGACCTGCTGAAGTTCCTCGACGACGACGAATACGCGATCGACCCCAAGGCCGCCGCCAAGGAGCTCGGCCCCGACGGCAACGCGGTTCTCGACGCGGCTTTGGCCGCGCTGGACGGCGTGGCGGACTGGACCACGGAGCAGATCGAGGCCGCCCTCAAGTCCGCGCTCATCGAGGGTCTGGCGCTCAAACCGCGCAAGGCGTTTGGGCCGATCCGGGTCGCCGTGACGGGAACAACGATCAGCCCGCCGTTGTTCGAATCGCTGGAGCTGCTGGGCCGCGAGCGCAGCCTGCGGCGGTTGCGGGCCGCGCGCGACGACGCGGTCTGACTTTTTGGTAGTCTGCACTGCGGTTTACAAAGGCCGCCTACGGCGGGCCACGGCGGTTCCAGGACACCGACAGGGTGCGCAGAAGCCGTTGTGACCAGCGGTTTTAGGCAGCCAATGGGGTATGGTGTAATTGGCAACACAGCTGATTCTGGTTCAGCCATTCTAGGTTCGAGTCCTGGTACCCCAGCAAAATCGCAGCATGGCTTGCGATTAGGTGCGCCTTTCTCAGGTGAGCTATGCTGGCTGCTCGGATCGGTTCTGGCCCCGTCGTCTAGCGGCCTAGGACGCCGCCCTCTCACGGCGGTAGCGTGGGTTCGAATCCCATCGGGGCTACATATTTCTACTGGCCGGTCCCCAGCGCGGCCGGCGCGGTCGATCCGCCGACCGGCATAGCCGGCAATCCGAGTTTGCGGTGATCCCACGAGCGCGCGCGGCGGGCGACGATGCGCACGCAGACCCGCTTGTTCATCATCTGCTCGACGAAGGGCTTCATGTCATCGGTGTAGGGGCCGGTGTAGCGCTCGAACACGCTGACACCCACCCGGTGCGAGACGTCGGGATCGTCGATGATCTCCGCGACGCCCTCGAACGACACTCCGCGCAGCGTGTCGTAGGTGTCGCCGCCCTCGATCAGGAAGCTCACCCGCGGATCGCGGGTGAGGTTGACCGCCTTCTGCGACTTGGCCTTGGTCTCGAGCCAGATCTCGCCGTCGACGACGGCGTACCACATGGCGGTCAAGTGCGGCTGGCCGTCGGGGCCGACGGTGGCCAGTGTCCCGGTGCGGCTCTTGACGACGAAATCGGCGATCTCGTCCTCCGACATGACGATGCCCGCTCGCTGATTGGTTCCCATGGCGGTCAGTTTGTCAGGCCGCGCCGCGGTGGCTGTGCACTGGTGGCATTGGGCGTGCTGGCGGGTTCAGTCTGTGCTGAGGGCGTTCAGTGTGTGCTGAGGGAGCAGTTTTCGGCGATTTTCAGCCCTAGACGCACACTGAAAGCCGCCAGCGCACACTCAAAGGCGCCCGGGGAACAACCCGAGGACCAAGCTCGCGTCTAGTGTCCTGGGGGCGTGAAAATTGCGATCCCGGCTCCCGTGGATACACGGGCGCTTAGAGCCGGCGGGTGAGCGCCTCTGCCGAGGACAGCAGATCGGCGGCCCAGCGGGCCCCCGGGCGCCGGCCGATGCGGTCGACGGGTCCGGACACGGATATGGCGGCGATGACGACGCCGCGGCCGTCGCGCACCGGCGCCGACACGCTCGCCACACCGGGCTCGCGCTCGGCCACGCTTTGCGCCCAACCGCGCCGGCGCACTTCGGTGAGCGCCCGGTCGGTGAATTTCGCCGCGGGCAGCACGGCCTTCTGGACGGTGGCGTCGGCATAGGCGAGTAGCACTTTGGCCCCCGAGCCCGCCGTCATCGGCAGGCGCGCCCCGACCGGAACCGTATCGCGAAGACCCGCAGCCGGTTCGAGGGCGGCCACGCAGACCCGCGAAGTTCCCTCGCGGCGATACAACTGCACGCTTTCGCCGGTGGTCTCACGCAACGCGGGCAGCACCGCCGCGCCCGCGGCCAGCAGCGGATCGTTGACGCGGGCGGCCAATTCGGTGACCGCGGGACCCAGCCGCCAACGCCCTTCGTCGTCGCGCGCCAGCAGCCGATGAACTTCGAGGGCGGCCGCCAGCCGGTAGGCGGTGGCCCTGGGCAACCCGGTTCGCTCGCACAGTTCGGCCAGTCCGCACGGGGATTCGGCGATCGTGTGCAGCACGCCCACCGCTTTGTCGAGGACGCCGATGCCGCTATGCTGTCTCACAAGGAGATACTAACGTCTCGCATTCTGAGATGACAGCGGAGAGACCGAATAGGGGCGAATTCGATATGGGATCCGACGTCAAGCCGCGCACCCTGGCCGAAAAGGTCTGGGGCGACCACGTTGTGGTATCCGGGGGCGGTTCTGAACAAGCGGGGGCCCCCGACTTGATCTACATCGACCTGCATTTGGTGCACGAGGTCACGAGTCCACAGGCGTTCGACGGCCTGCGCCTCGCCGGCCGTCCCCTGCGGCGCCCCGACCTGACGCTGGCCACCGAGGATCACAACGTGCCCACCGTCGACATCGACAAGCCGATCGCCGACCTGGTGTCGCGCACGCAGGTCGAGACGTTGCGGCGCAACTGCGAGGAATTCGGCGTCCTGCTCTATCCGATGGGTGACATCGAGCAGGGCATCGTGCACGTCGTCGGGCCGCAATTGGGCCTCACCCAGCCGGGGATGACGATCGTCTGTGGCGACAGTCACACGTCCACGCACGGCGCATTTGGCGCGCTGGCCATGGGGATTGGCACCTCGGAGGTCGAGCACGTGCTCGCCACGCAGACCCTGCCGTTGCGGCCATTCAAGACGATGGCGGTCAATGTCGACGGGCCGTTGGACGCCGGCGTGACCGCCAAGGACATCATCCTCGCGCTGATCGCGAAGATCGGCACCGGCGGTGGGCAGGGTCACGTCATCGAATACCGGGGCAGCGCCATCGAATCGCTGTCGATGGAAGGCCGGATGACGGTCTGCAACATGAGCATCGAAGCCGGCGCCAGGGCGGGCATGGTGGCGCCCGACGAGACCACCTACGAGTTTCTGCGCGGCCGCCCGCACGCCCCGACCGGCGCGCAATGGGATGCCGCGGTGCAGTACTGGCAGCAGCTGCGCACCGACCCTGGCGCCGTCTTCGACACCGAGGTCTACCTCGACGCGGCCAGGTTGAGCCCGTTCGTCACGTGGGGAACGAACCCCGGCCAGGGGGTGCCCCTGGACGCGGCCGTGCCGGATCCCGAACTGATGGCCGACGACGGCGAGCGGCAGGCCGCCGAGAAAGCCTTGGCGTACATGGACCTTCGACCCGGGACGCCGATGCGCGACATCGGCGTCGACGCCGTGTTCGTCGGCTCTTGTACCAACGGTCGTATCGAAGACCTGCGCGCGGTGGCCGGCGTCCTGCGTGGCCGCAAGGTCGCCCCGGGGGTGCGGATGCTCGTCGTGCCGGGCTCCATGCGGGTGCGCGCGCAGGCCGAAGCCGAAGGGCTGGGCGAGATTTTCACCGCCGCCGGCGCCGAGTGGCGCCAGGCGGGATGCTCGATGTGCCTGGGCATGAACCCCGATCAGCTTTCCCCGGGGGAGCGGTGCGCCGCGACGTCCAACCGCAACTTCGAAGGGCGGCAGGGTAAAGGCGGCCGCACCCACCTGGTGTCCCCGGCCGTCGCCGCCGCGACGGCGGTGCGGGGCACGCTGTCCGCGCAGGCCGACTTGAACTCCAACTGATTGTGAATCGAGGACAAGAATGGAAGCCTTTCGCACCCACACAGGCATTGGCGTGCCGCTGCGGCGGTCGAATGTCGATACCGATCAGATCATTCCCGCGGTGTTCCTGAAGCGCGTAACCAGAACCGGTTTCGAAGACGGCTTGTTCGCCACGTGGCGGTCGGATCCTTCATTCGTGCTAAACCTCAGCCCCTTTGACCGCGGCTCGGTTCTGGTGGCCGGCCCCGATTTCGGCACCGGATCGTCGCGCGAGCATGCGGTGTGGGCGCTCATGGACTACGGATTCCGGGTGGTCATCTCGTCTCGATTTGGTGACATTTTTCGGGGCAACGCCGGCAAGGCGGGCCTCCTGGCGGCCGAAATTTCTCAGGACGGCGTGGAACTCCTATGGAAGCTGATCGAGCAGAGTCCGGGCTTGGAAATCACTGCCAATCTTCAAGATCGAAATATCACCGCCGGAACGGCGGTGCTGCCGTTCAACATTGACGACCATACCGCTTGGCGACTGCTCGAGGGTCTCGACGATATAGGCCTTACGCTGCGGAAACTCGACCAGATCGAGGCGTTCGAGGCAGCGCGTCCCCAGTGGAAACCGCGCACTCTGCCCGTCTCCTGAAGGGTCGATCGGGACGGAATTTCTTCTGGTCAGCTAAGTAAACTCGGCCGATTTTCCGGCCCCCCCACCGACCAAGGGCGGCAACCGGATTGCGACAACTTCGGCCGTTCGGTCCTGAAATTGCGCGTGGCTCTTGGAAATTTGCTGGGTGAGGGATTACCGTGTCCACTAGTCGGTTCCCAAAACGAGGACCACTAGCTTCGGAGGGTTTGGATGAACAAAGCAGAGCTCATTGACGTGCTCACACAGAAATTGGGCTCGGACCGTCGGCAAGCGACCGCTGCCGTCGAGAATGTCGTCGACACCATTGTCCGTGCGGTGCACAAGGGCGACAGTGTCACCATTACCGGGTTCGGTGTGTTCGAACAGCGGCGGCGCGCGGCGCGGGTGGCCCGCAATCCGCGTACCGGTGAGACAGTAAAGGTGAAGCCGACATCGGTCCCAGCGTTCCGGCCCGGTGCTCAATTCAAAGCGGTTGTGTCTGGCGCACAGCGCCTCCCGGCGGAAGGACCTGCAGTGAAACGTGGTGTGGTATCAGCCGGCGCAGCCAAGAAGGCGGCGAAGAAGGCTCCGGCCAAGAAGGCGGCAAGCAAGGCTCCGGCCAAGAAGGCGGCGGCCAAGAAGGCTCCGGCCAAGAAGGCCGCGGTCAAGAAGGCTCCGGCCAAGAAGGCCGCAACCAAGGCTCCGGCCAAGAAGGTCGTGAAGAAGGCTCCGGCCAAGAAGGCGGCCACCAAGGCTCAGGCCAAGAAGGCTCCGGCCAAGAAGGCAGCGACCAAGGCTCCGGCCAAGAAGGCCGCATCAAAGAGGCCGGCCAGCAAGGCTCCCGCCAAGAAGGCCACCTCGCGGCGCGGCCGCCGCTAGGAACTTCCACACGCGGATGCCCTTCGGGGTGGCGGTGATGCCGCCCGGAGGGTATTTGCGTGTCAGGCCCGCACATTGGCGGCCAGGGCGCCGCCGATGTGGTCGGCCGCCACCAGCCGACCGGCTGACAGGGACAGCACCCACGTACTGCCCTTGTGGTTGCGGGATTTATCGGGACGCACTCCGTCGCGGTCGCACCACCAGGCGATCAGGTCCGGAATCACCTTGCCCTGCGTGCAAATGACCGGGGTGCCTTCCTCCTCCGCGATGCGCAGCACCCGGTGGCGCGCGCGCTTGGGGTTCTTGGCGTACGCCTCCTCGGTGAGGGTTGGCTCGTTGTGGATGGTCACACCGAGTTCCTCGGCGAGCGGTTCGACCGTCTGGTGACAGCGAAGCCGGTCCGCCGCATAGACGTCGGAGGCGCCGAAGGCCAGTAGCTGTGGAACCAAGGCCTCCGCCTGCGCGCGTCCCTTCTTGTCCAGCGGCCGTTTGGTGTCGTCGCCTTTGAACCGTGATTTTCTGCCGGCGCTGGCGTGCCGCACCACGAGTACGGTGTGTGTGTCCGCTGGCTGCTTTGCGAAGCGGCGCAACATCTTTCGATCATGCGGGTAGCTGAGTCTGTCCTTCGCGTCGGCGACCGGCAGCCACACCAGCTCATCGACCTCGCGGCCCGGCGTGAATTCGCCGCCGGTGTCGCGCGCCACCCAGTAACAGACCTTCTTGACGCCCTGCTCGATCGGGTAGCTCACCAAGCCGAGCCGCCTGCCAAGAATGGCGCGGTGACCCGTCTCCTCGAACACTTCCCGCACCGCCGCCGCGGGCACCGTCTCGCCCGGCTCCACCTTGCCCTTCGGCAGCGACCAGTCGTCGTAACGGGGCCGATGGATTACGGCTAGCTCGAGGGCCGGGGCCGCCGAATCGGCGCCACCCCTCCGCCACAGCACCGCGCCCGCCGCATGCACGATCCGGCTGCCCGACCGCCGACCCGCCGACGAGGTCTGGTTCGACACCTAAACTCCTGCAGGTCAATTCGGCTGAGGTCGCTCGCGACCTGGAAAGCTACCACATCGCGCTACGGGCTGCGGTGCCGCTCCATCAGTGACACCTGATGGTCGCGCACGGTGTGGCCCTCCTGGGGCGACGCGGTCCACTGCCCGTCGGAACCCAGCTCCCAGCACCGGGTCGAGGGATCCAGCGCGGACTCGAACAAGTCGTCCAAATATGCGGTGAGCCGCGGATCCTTGACCTGAACCAGCGCCTCGACGCGCCGGTCGAGGTTGCGGTGCATAATGTCGGCGCTGCCGATCCAGAACTCGTTGATGCGATTGAAATGCATGATCCGCGAGTGCTCCAGGAAGCGGCCGAGGATCGAACGTACCGAGATGTTCTCCGAGAAGCCTTCCGCCCCCGGGCGCAGCGCGCAGATGCCGCGCACCACCACCTCGACCCGCACACCCTCCCGCGACGCGCGATACAACGCGTCGATGACCTGCTCGTCGACCAGAGCGTTCAACTTCATGCGGATCCGGCCCCCACCGTGTTCGCGGTGGGCTGCGATCTCGCGCTCGACGCGTTCGATGATGCCCGTGCGCACACTGTGCGGGGCGACCAAGAGATTGCGGTACGAGACCTTGCGCGAGTAGCCGGTAAGCGAATTGAACAAGTCGGTCAAATCGGCCCCGATTTCGGGGGAAACCGTGAGTAGACCCACGTCCTCGTATAGCCGCGCCGTCTTCCCGTTGTAATTGCCGGTCCCGATGTGGCAGTACCGCCGGATCGTCGAACCTTCGCGGCGCACCACCAGGCAGGTCTTGCAGTGTGTCTTCAGTCCGACGTACCCGTAGACCACGTGCACGCCCGCCTGCTCAAGTTCGCGCGCCCAGCGGATGTTGGCCTGCTCGTCGAAGCGCGCCTTGATCTCCACCATTGCCACCACTTGCTTGCCGGCCTCGGCCGCGGCGATGAGCGCCCGAACGATCGGCGAATCACCGGAGGTGCGGTACAGCGTCTGTTTGATCGCCAGCACGTTGGGGTCGGCGGCGGCCTGCTCGATGAATCGCTGCACGCTGGTCGAGAACGAGTCATACGGATGATGAAGCAGGACATCGCCTTCGCGCAGGGTCGCGAAGATGCTCCTGGGTGTTTCGCGGTCGGCGAAGGCGGGGTGGGTATCCGGAACGAATGTCGGATCCTTGAGCGCCGGCCGCTCGATGCCGTAGATCTGCCACAACGACGAAAGGTCGAGAAGGCCGGGCACTTCGATGACGTCACCGGGATGCACGTCGAGTTCGCGCAGCAGCAGTTCGAGCATGCTTTCGGTCATGTCGTCGGCGATTTCGAGCCTTACCGGCGAACCGAAGCGCCTGCGTGCCAACTCCCGTTCAAGTGCCTGTAGCAGGTCTTCGTCGCGGTCCTCTTCAACCTCGTAGTCCGCGTTGCGGGTAATGCGGAAAGCGTGATGCTCAACGATTTCCATGCCCGGGAACAGCTCGGGAAGGAATGCCGCGATCAGTTCTTCCATGGGCAGATAGCGAACGATTTCCGGCCCTTCGCCGTCGGAAACACCGCGGGTTTCGAGTTCGACGAAGCGATCGACGTTGTTGGGCACCTTGACCCGGGCGAAGTGCTGGCCACCATCCTCGGGTTGGCGCACCATGACTGCCAGGTTCAGGCTCAACCCGCTGACGAACGGGAACGGATGAGCGGGATCGACGGCCAACGGCGTCAAGACGGGAAAGACTTGTTCGGTGAAATAGCTCGACAATTCGTCGCGCTCGGCCTGATCCAAATCGGCCCACGTGACTATGTGGATGCCTTCCTCGGCGAGCGCCGGTCGCACGGAATCGAGGAACACCCGCGCGTGCCGGGTGGCGATTCGCTGGGTCTGCTCGCCGATGCGGGCCAGTTGCTCACGCGGCGTCAGACCGTCGGCCGATCGGACGGACAGGCCCATCTCGTCGCGGCGCTTGAGGCCGGCCACCCGCACCATGTAGAACTCGTCGAGATTGGAAGCGAAGATCGCCAGGAATTTGGCCCGCTCCAGCAGCGGCAGCGAGTTATCGGCGGCCAGCGCCAGGACGCGCGAATTGAAGTCCAGCCAGCTCAGTTCCCGGTTGAGGTAGCGGTCCTCGGGCAGCTCGCCGGAGATCGCGGCGGGGGTGGCCGCGGGTGGTGCCGCCACGGCGGCCTCGCCCGAATGCCATACGGTCTCGTCGGGCCGCGGCTCGGCTTCGATTTCGGTCACCATGCGATCATTGCTCATTACCCGCTGGTGCTGCTAGCGCTCGGCGGACATCCGTTCGCCGTTGGCGCACCGTTTACCGCTCGTACAGGTTTGCTGGCGCGGGGTTTCGCCGGCCCGCGCTAGTGCTGCGCGACGGCCCGGGCGGTCGCCGCACCGACTCCGAGGCGGCGGGCGGCCGTCAGGTCGGCGGGCGTGTCGACATCGCATCGCAGGCCGGGCCAGGCGCCCGTCAGCTCAATCGCGCCCGAACGGCGGTGCCGCGCGGACGAATCCGGCCCGAACCGCGGGTCGAGCGCGGTGCCGAACGCGCAGAGCGCGGCGGTTCCCGTCGCCAACCGGTCGGCGACGAAGCTGCGCCCGTGCTGCCGCGCCGCGGCTATCGCCTCGGCCAGCTCCTGGGTCTGCAACGCGGGCAAATCGCCTTGCAGCACAACGATATTGGCGAAGGCACCGGCTATCGCTCGTTCGGCGGCGGCGATCGCGTTGTTCAGCGGGTCGCTGTTGCCTTCGGGCGTCGGGTCGGCGAGCACACCGGCCCCGAGCTCGGCGGCCGCGGCCGCCGCGGCGTCGTCGGGCGTGACGACGGTGATCGAGCCCAGTGCCTCGACACCCGACGCTGCGGTCAGGGTGTCGACCAACATCGCCAGCACCACCTTCTCCCGCGTGGGCGCCGAGAACACCGGGGCCAGCCTGGTCTTGGCGGCGGCCAGCCGCTTGACGGCGATGATCAGCGCGACGTCACCCGCGCCGTCATCCGCCCCGTCGGCGCGTGTGCCGCTCATGGGGCCATCCTGCCAGCGCGACCCCGCGGCCCCGCGTCACGGTAGCGTGACGGCACACCGTCGAGTCACAGATAGGGGTATCGAATGGCCAGCGCCATGGCCGGTTTTCAGGGCGCCGTTGCGGTGATGGGCGCCGGTGCCTGGGGCACGGCGCTGGCGAAGGTGCTCGTCGACGCCGGGGGGCCGGGAGCGGCGGTCAAGCTCTGGGCCAGGCGATCCGAGATCGCCGAGCAGATCAACGCCACCCGGTACAACCCCGCCTATCTGCCCGGCACCTTGTTGCCGCCGGGCATCCGTGCCACCGCCGACGCGAGCGAGGCCCTGGCCGGCGCGACGACGGTGCTGCTGGGAGTGCCGGCGCAGACGATGCGGAGCAATCTCGAGCGGTGGGCACCCTCGGTTCCCGAGGGCGCGACGCTGGTCAGCCTGGCCAAGGGCATCGAACTGGGCACCCTCATGCGGATGAGCCAGGTGATCGTTTCGGTGACCGGCGTGGACCCGACACAGGTCGCGGTGATTTCGGGGCCGAACCTGGCCAGTGAGATCGCCGAATGCCAGCCCACCGCCACGGTCGTCGCATGCAGCGACTCCGGCCGCGCGGTTGCCGTGCAGCGCATGGTGAACAGCGGCTACTTCCGTCCCTATACCAACAGCGATGTGGTCGGCACCGAGATCGGCGGGGCGTGCAAGAACGTCATCGCCCTCGCCTGCGGAATGGCGGCCGGCGTGGGGCTTGGCGAAAACACCGCCGCGGCGATCATCACCAGGGGCCTGGCGGAGATCATGCGGCTGGGAATAGCCCTCGGCGCCAAGGGGGCGACGCTGGCCGGGTTGGCGGGGGTGGGAGACCTGGTGGCCACCTGCAGCTCGCCGCAGTCGCGCAACCGGTCGTTCGGCGAATGCCTGGGCCGCGGCGGGACCATGGAATCGGCGACGCAGGCGAGGGACGGCCACGTCGTCGAGGGCGTGACGTCGTGCGAGTCGGTGCTCGCGCTGGCAGCCAGTTACGACGTCGAAATGCCACTCACCGACGCCGTGCACCGGGTCTGCCACAAGGGACTGTCCGTGGACGAGGCGATGGCTTTGCTGCTGGGCCGCAGGACCAAGCCCGAATGAGGCCTCCCGGCGAGCGAAACCCCAGCTAGCGGCCCGCCGCCCGACCTAGGGGCCTTTTACCCGGTAGCCTCTCCAGGTTGTGAATGCCAGCGAGCGCGTGCGCGTCGCCGTCGTGTTCGGCGGGCGTAGCAACGAGCATGCCATCTCGTGCGTGTCGGCGGGCAGCATTCTGCGCAATCTCGACCCGCAGCGTTTCGAGGTGGTCGCGATCGGCATCACCCCGCAGGGCTCGTGGGTGCTCACCGACGGCAACCCCGATGCGCTGGCGATCACCAACCGGCAGCTGCCGCAGGTGACCGCCGAATCGGGCACCGAGCTGGCACTGCCAGCGGATCCGCGGCGCGGCGGTGAGCTGATTTCGCTGTCGCCCGGGGCCGGTGATGTTCTGACGTCGGTCGACGTGGTGTTTCCTGTGTTGCACGGCCCTTACGGCGAGGACGGCACCCTCCAGGGACTGCTCGAACTCGCCGGGGTGCCCTACGTCGGCGCCGGTGTGCTGGCCAGCGCCGCGGGGATGGATAAGGAGTTCACTAAGAAACTCCTTGTCGCCGAGGGACTTCCGGTTGGCCCGCACGCGGTGCTGCGCCCCACGCGGGCGGTGTTGAGTCTCGAGGACTGCGAACGGCTGGGTCTGCCGGTGTTCGTCAAGCCGGCGCGGGGCGGCTCGTCGATCGGCGTCAGCCGGGTCTCGAGCTGGGAGCAGCTGCCCGCCGCGGTCGCGAACGCTCGCCGGCACGACCCGAAGGTGATTGTCGAGGCGGCGATCAGCGGTCGCGAGCTGGAGTGCGGCGTACTCGAAATGCCCGATGGCACAGTGGAAGCCAGCACATTGGGCGAGATCCGGGTGGCCGGCGTGCGCGGACGCGAGGACTCGTTCTACGACTTCGCGACGAAATACCTCGACGACGCAGCAGAATTGGACGTGCCAGCGAAGGTCGACGACGACATCGCCTACGCGGTGCGCCAGTTGGCGATCCGGGCGTTCAGGGCCATCGATTGCCAGGGCCTGGCCCGGGTCGATTTCTTCCTCACCGAGGACGGGCCAATCATCAACGAGATCAACACGATGCCGGGGTTCACCACGATCTCGATGTACCCAAGGATGTGGGCGGCCAGCGGTGTCGACTATCCCACCCTGCTCGCGACCATGGTCCAGACGGCGTTGGCCCGCGGCGTGGGTCTGCGCTAACGCGCGGGTGCCGGGTCGATGGGAGCGGCCGCCATGGTGCGATCGATCGCGTCGGAGAGCTGCTGGATCGGCGTCGGTCCCGATCCCGAGGGCAGCGTGAGCGCCACGTACACCGGCCGATCGACCGTGTACCACGTGGCCCTGGCGGCGTCACCCGTGGATTGCTGGCCGGCGGCCACTTCAAACCACTGCACCCGATCGACGATCTGGATCGGGGACCCCACCACGAACTCGGCGGGCCGATCGAGCCCGCAGCGCAACACCACCGGCTGGCTGTCCGGCCCGGCCCGCCAGGCCGCCGCGCCTGGGGGCGCCGGCTGCGCCAGCTGTGCGCGCTGATAATCCCCCAGCCGCTGCGGCAGCGCGTCGGCCAGCGCCTTGCACGCGGCGCTGGTCGCCTGCGGCGCAGGGAAGGCCGCGACGGCAACCGGTTGTGGTGGCGCCTGGCGGGTCGCCGCGATGGCCAGGATCACGCCGATCGCCACGACGGCCAGCGCGACCGCCGCGATCATCACGGCGCGCGGTGGTCCGGTATCGGTAGCTGGGCCGGTTACGGGGTCGGTCGTCACCGCCCGCGCACCTCCTTGCTTTCATAAAATGGCGCGGTCCGCTCACGCGTGGCAGGGATCCAACGTACCGCAGGTCGGGCGACGTACAGTGGCGCGCACCCGGCCGGGACGCGCCGGAGGAGGTGGCGTGCGCGACGACGCATCGGGGGAGTCCCCCACGCTGGCAGGGCTCGGTGAGTTCGCGGTCATCGATCGATTGGTGCGGGGCCGCCGACAACCCGCCGCGGTACTGCTCGGGCCGGGCGATGACGCGGCGCTGGTCTCGGCGGGCGACGGCCGCACCCTGGTCTCGACCGATGTGCTGGTGCAGGACCGGCACTTTCGGCTGGACTGGTCGACGCCCCGCGACGTCGGCCGCAAGGCGATCGCCCAGAACGCCGCCGACATCGAGGCGATGGGCGGGCGGGCCACGGCCTTCGTTGTCGGCTTCGCGGCGCCCGGCGATACGCCGGCCGCGCAGGTGGACGCGCTGGTCGACGGGATGTGGGACGAGGCGGGGCGGATCGGCGCCGGCATCGCCGGCGGCGACCTGGTCAGCTGCCCGCAGTGGGTGTTGTCGGTGACGGTGCTGGGTGACCTCGAGGGCCGCGTACCTGTGTTGCGGTCCGGAGCGAAAGCCGGCTCGGTGATCGCCGTCGTCGGGGAACTCGGCCGCTCAGCGGCCGGGTATTCCTTGTGGCACAGAGGTATTGGCCTCGGCACCGAGGGATTCGATGAATTGCGGCGTCGTCACCTGGTGCCGGAGCCGCCCTACGGCCAGGGCGCCGTGGCCGCGGCCGCGGGCGCGCAGGCGATGATCGACGTCTCCGATGGCCTGATCGCCGATTTGCGGCATGTCGCCGAGGCGTCCGGCGTGGCTATCGATTTGTCCACCGCGGCGCTGGGCGCGGACCGCGACGTGCTGGCCGCGGCCGGTGACGCCGTCGGCGCCGACCCCTGGGCATGGGTGCTCGGGGGCGGTGAGGACCATGCCCTGGCGGCGTGTTTCACGGGGCCGCCGCCGGTCGGGTGGCGCGTCATCGGGAGCGTGCTCGACGGGCCGGCCCGCGTGCTCGTCGACGGCGCGAAGTGGAGCGGCTACGCCGGGTGGCAGTCGTACTAGGGTGTCTTTAAATATTAACGTGACCGTGTACGCGATCGCCCAGCTGCGATTAACCGACCGGGCGGTCTACGACCGGTACCAGGCGAGGTTCATGGAGATTTTCCGTCGTCACCCGGGAACGCTGCCGGCCGCCGACGAGTCTCCCGAAGTGATCGAGGGCAAATGGGACCGCGAGAAGCTGGTGCTGATGTCGTTTCCGGATGAGGCCGCCTTTCGCGGTCGCGCGCAATCACCCGAATATCAGGAAATCTCGAAGGACCGGCTGGCGGGCGCCGACACGCTGGCGCTGCTCGTACAAGGGCTGCAATGACCGCGCGCCCATTGAGCGAGCTGGTCGAGCCCGGCTGGGCGGCCGCGCTCAAGCCGGTGACCGACCAGGTCGCCCAGATGGGGCAATTCCTGCGCGCCGAGATCGAGGCCGGCCGCAAGTACCTGCCGGCGGGGCCAAACGTGTTGCGCGCCTTCACCTATCCCTTCGACGACGTCAGGATCCTGATCGTCGGGCAGGACCCCTACCCGACCCCCGGGCACGCCGTGGGCCTGAGCTTCTCGGTGGCACCCGACGTGCGTCCGCTGCCCCGAAGCCTGGCCAACATCTTCGACGAGTACGCCGCCGATCTGGGCCATCCGCAGCCGCAGTGCGGGGACCTGACGCCCTGGGCGCAGCGCGGTGTGCTGCTGCTGAACAGGGTGCTCACGGTGCGCCCCAACAACCCGGCGTCGCATCGGGGCAAGGGTTGGGAAGCGGTGACCGAGTGCGCGATTCGCGCGCTGGCCGAGCGGTCCCGGCCGCTGGTGGCCATCCTGTGGGGCCGCGACGCGTCGACGCTCAAACCCATTCTGGCCGAAGGCGATTGCGTGGCGATCGAGTCGCCGCATCCCTCGCCGCTGTCGGCGTCTCGCGGCTTCTTCGGCTCGCGCCCGTTCAGCCGCGCCAACGAGCTGCTGGCGGGAATGGGTGCCGACCCGATCGATTGGCGGTTGCCCTGACCGCGATGACCGCCCTGCGCGCACACCGCCGGGGCGGCCCCGAGGTGCTGGTCGTCGATCGCGCGCCCGTCCCGGTCCCCGCGGCCGGCGAGGTCTTGGTCGCGGTGCGCGCGGCGGCCATCACGTTCGACGAGCTGACGTGGGAGGAGACGTGGACCCGCGACGGCGTCGGCCGGACCCCGGTGATCCCGTCGCACGAGGTGTCCGGCGTGATCTCTGAAGTGGGCTCCGGCGTAGCGGATTTCAACGCCGGCGACGAGGTCTACGGGCTGATCGAATTCGACCGCGACGGCGCGGCGGCCGAATACGTCACGGTGCCGGCGGCCGACCTGGCCGCCAAGCCGTCGACCGTGTCGCACGCTGTCGCCGCCGCGCTACCGCTGGCCGGGCTCACCGCCCTGCAGGCCTTGATCGACCACGCCGCGGTCCAACCGGGGGAGGCGGTCCTGGTGCACGGCGGGGCGGGCGGGGTCGGTGCCTTGACCGTCCAGCTGGCCGCCATCCTCGGCGCCCATGTCACCGCCACCGTGCGCAGCGACGCCCGCGAGTTCCTCGGCGGGTTCGGCGTGCGGCGGGTGATCGACGTGCGCACCGAGGCGTTCGGCGAAAGCGGCCCCTACGACATCGTCATCGACACCGTCGGCGGCGAGACGTTGGACCGATCGTTTGCCGTGTTGCACCGCGGCGGACGGCTGGTCACCCTGTCGGCGCCGCCTCCGGAGGGCAACGCCGATGAGTACGGCGTCACGGCAACGTTTTTCATCGTGACCCCGAATCGGGGTCAGCTCGACGAGCTTGCCGCCCTCGTGGACGGCGGCCGGCTGCGCGTGGAAATCGCCGCGACGTTCCCGCTCGACCGGGGCAGGGAGGCGTTCGAGAGTGGCCGGCGCCCGGGCCGGCGTGCGGGCAAGACGGTGATCGTCGTCCCGGATTGACGGCCGCGGCAGCGCTGACGTTCGACCGGATGGGACGGTGTTGTCCCGCCGGACGCCGCCGGCGGGACAACATGCGCTGTGTTATTGACCGGCGGGGGAGAGAATCGTCTTGCCGGGCGGCCGGCCGGCGTCGGCCGCGTCGTGCACTGCGGCGGCCTCGGCCAGCGTGCGGCGGTCGGCGACGTCGATGCGCAGTTGTCCCGCGTCGACGCGGCTGACGAGGCCGGCCAACTGCGCGGCGTCGCTACGGACGAAGATCCGCTGAGCGCGCACCCCCCGCGCGGGATCCTCCAGCCCAGACGTCATGGTGCCGACATGGAAGCCGCCGTCGGCGACGACGCCGACGAGCGCCTCGGTCTCCTCCGGTGACGTGCTCACCAAGTTGAGCACCACGTCGAACGGCTGTCCGGCGACGGCGATCGGTGTTGCCGTGTAGTCGACGTAGCCGATGATCCGGTCGGCTCCGTAGCCGCGTAGACGGTCCACGCTGCGCGCCGATGCGGTTGCGGTGACGATGGCACCGGCTTCCTTGGCGAGCTGGACGGCGTAGCCGCCGACCGCTCCGCCGGCGCCGTTGATCAGGATCGTCTGCCCGGCCTTCAATCCGGCGACTTCGAACAAAGCCTGCCACGCCGTCAACCCGACGGTCGGCAGCGCGGCCGAATCGGCCAGTGCCACCGACCGCGGCGCGGCCGCCAACACCTCCGCCGGCGCCAGCGCGTACTCGGCGGCAGCACCGTCGGCGTCCAACGGGAGCAACGCCACGACCGCGTCGCCGACGTTCCACCCCGTCACCCCGTCGCCGAGTTCGGCGATGGTGCCGGCCACGTCGATACCCGGGATGTGCGGAAAGGTGATCGCGTACACCTCGGACAGATAGCCGCCGCGGATGCCCGCGTCAACCGGGTTGAACGAGGTCCCGGCCACCTTCACCAGAACCTGCCCAGCTCCCGGGGTCGGCCGCTGGACCTCTGCGGATTCCAGCACCTCGCTGCTGCCGTAACGGTGGTAAAGCACTGCCTTCATGGTTTCCTCCACTACCTATTTGCTTCGAAATTGAAGCGGTTACAGAAGAAGCAACTTGCTTCGAGATCGAAGCAATCCCGGCGGAAGGTGTGATCGTCGTCTCATTGCTTCGAGATCGAAGCAGTACCATTGCGGCATGGTGGAAGCCCTCAAGCCCGGGCAACTGAGCACGTACTTCGCCCTCACCGAGGCATTCAGCCTGCTCCAGTACGCCGTGCGACAGCAGCTGAAGGCCGAAGGCGATCTCAGTTACGTGCAGTTCGAGATCTTGGCCAAACTCGCCGACGCCGACGGGCAACTCACCATGACCGACCTGGCCGACGGGGTGGTGTACAGCCGCAGCGGCCTGACCCATCAGGCGGGACTGTTGGAAAAAGCGGGGCTCATCACCCGCGACGCCAGTCCCGATGACCAGCGAGCCACACTCGTCGACATCACCGAGGCGGGCCGAGCCCTTGTCGCCAAGGTTCTACCCGGCCACATCCAGGTGGTACGCAACCTTTTGTTCGACTCGCTTTCGGACGAAGACGTGCACACCCTGGGCGAGATAATGAGCCGCGCCCGCGACCACATGCGTGCCCTACCGCCCCGCTCTGCCGCGCCGCGTAAGCACCGTGCTTCGGAGGCTTGAATAATCGAGCAGCGTGCCGCTGACAGTCAGCTAGCCGCGGACGACCTTGCCGGCCTTGATGCAGGACGTGCAGACGTTCAGCCGCTTCTTGTTGCCGCCGGGACGGGTCACGACGTGCACGGTCTGGACGTTGGGGTCCCACCGGCGGCTGGTGCGGCGGTGAGAGTGCGACACCGACTTGCCGAAGCCGGGGCCTTTCCCGCAGATTTCGCACACAGCGGCCATTGTTCAAACTCCTCAAAATGTTCGGGGGGTCCGGCCACCGGCCGGCACGGCCCAGGGTGACCCGGGCCTGCCCAGGATACCGACTGACATGGGCAACCACCAAAACGGCCGACGGCGTGCGACCGGTGCTGTCGCCCCTGCTGGCTAGGCTCAATGGGCCGGTTCACCCGGGCCCGCGGGCGCGCGGCCGCGGCCTGAAGCCGTGCGTATCGTCGCCGGGCTACGCTGGCGCCCACCGGGAGGCTGGCGCGGAGGGAGGTGGGTCACTTGGGCACCTCGGAGGGTGCTTTTGATGCGTCTGGTGCGTCCAGGGATGCCCTGTTGGACGCGGTGATCCTTCGGGACTGGGCCCATACCGCCGTCAGCGACCTGATCACCCACATCGACGAGATCAACCGGCTCAACGTGTTCCCGGTCGCCGATTCGGACACCGGTGCCAACATGCTGTTCACCATGCGTTCCGCGCTGGCGGAGGCCAACGCGGGAGCCGGCGCCGACCGGTGCGTGGCGCGGGTGGCGGCGGCACTGTCGGCCGGTGCGATGAACGGCGCCCGTGGAAATTCTGGAGTGATATTGTCGCAGCTCCTGCGCGGCATCGCCGATGTCACCGCGGCCGCGGCAGCAGACTCCGGTGGCGAGCTGCCCCACATGAACGCCGTTACCTTCGGGGCGGCGCTGCAGCGCGGCGTCGAGCTGGTCATCACGTCGATGGGCGGCGAGGAAGTACCCGGGACCATCGTGTCGGTGTTGCGGGCCGCCGCCGACGCCGTCGAGGCGTGCGCCGACGAGGGACTGCCCGCGGCGATCACCGCTGCCGGCGACGCGGCGGTGGTCGCGCTGGAAAAGACCCCCGAGCAGCTCGATGTGCTCGCCCACGCCGGCGCGGTGGACGCCGGCGGACGCGGCCTGCTGGTGCTGCTGGACGCGTTGCGTTCCACCATCACCGGGCACGCGCCCCCACGAACCGTGTACGAGCTATCGCCGCGCGCGGCGCGGCCCGAAACGGCCGCCGCACACCCGGCGCCGCAGTTCGAGGTCATGTACCGGCTGGACGGCTGCGATTCCTTGGCCGCGGACGCGCTGCGGAATCGGCTCGAGGGCCTCGGCGAATCCGTGGCCATCGCTCAGGCGGCCGCGCAGGAATCCGCCGCGCCCGACAGCTACTCCGTGCACGTGCACACCGACGACGCCGGGGCCGCCGTCGAGGCGGGACTGGTGGCCGGGCGCCTCAGCCGCATCGTCATCTCGGCGCTGAGCTCCGGCGCCACCGGGCTGCCCGCCGGCGGCTGGACGCGCGAACGGGCCGTGCTGGCCGTCGTCGACGGCGACGGCGCCGCGGAGCTGTTCGCCGGCGAGGGCGCGTGCGTGCTGCAGCCGGATCTGGCCATGGACGTCAGCGCCCACCAGCTGGTGCGGGCCGTGGTCGACACCGGCGCCGCCCAGGTGATGGTGCTGCCCAACGGTTACGTGCCCGCCGAGGAGCTAGTGGCCGGCTGCACGGCGGCCATCGGGTGGGGGATCGACGTGGTGCCGATACCGACGGGGTCGATGGTGCAGGGGCTGGCCGCGCTGGCCGTTCACGACACCGATAGGCAGGCGGTCGACGACGGCTTCACCATGGCCCGCGCCGCCGGCGCGGCCCGGCACGGCTCGGTACGCATCGCGACCGAGAGCGCGTTGACCTGGGCCGGTCGCTGCCAGCCGGGCGACGGCCTGGGCATCGCGGGCGACGAGGTGCTCATCGTGGCCGCCGATGTGGCCGGGGCGGCGATCGGCCTGCTCGATCTGTTGCTGGCATCCGGCGGCGACCTGGTGACCGTGCTGATCGGCGCCGGCATCGAGGATGAAGCCTCCAACTCTGTGGGCGACATCCTGCAAGACCACGTGCACGACAACCACCCGGGAACCGAGCTGATGGCGTACCGCACCGGCCACCGCGGCGATGTCCTGCTGATCGGGGTGGAGTAGCCGTGGCGTCACTGTCCGACCGGCTGGACTACGTCGTGGGCGGCAAGGTGGTGAAACTGCTCGACGACGAGTTCGGCATCCGCACCGTCGACGACCTGCTCCGGCACTACCCGCGCGGCTACTCCGAGGGCGCGGCCCGCTGGGGCTTCGACGACGAGCGGCCCGAAGAGGGTGAGCACATCACCATCGTCGACGTCATCACCGATGCGGTGACGAAGCAGATGAATAAGGACCCGAAGAAGAAATATTGCCGCATCACCGTTGGCAGCGGACGCAACAAGGTGACGGCGACGTTTTTCAACGCGGGCTGGATCAGCAAGGATCTGACCAAAAACACCAAGGTGATGCTGTCCGGGGAAGTGGGTTACTACAAGGGGACCATGCAGTTCACCCACCCCGCGTTTCTCGTCCTCGACTCGCCGGACGGAAAGACCCATGGCACCAGGTCGCTGGCCAAGATCGCCCACGCGTCACGAGCCACCAGCGCCGAAGAGGTCATAGACGCTTACGAACGCCGCTTCTTCGCGATCTACCCCGCCAGCGCGAAACTGCAGAGCTGGGACATCTTCGCCTGCGTGCGACAGGTGCTCGACGTCCTGGATCCCGTCGTCGATCCGCTGCCGGAAGACCTGCGCGCGGAACTCGGCCTGATCTCCGAAGACAAGGCGCTGCGCGCCATCCATGTCTCCGAGGACGAGCGCGAACGTCAAAGGGCGCGTGAGCGATTGACGTTCGACGAGGCCGTCGGCCTGCAGTGGGCGCTGGCCGCCCGCCGGCACGGTGAGCTGTCCGAGTCGGGGCCGCCGGCACCGCCGCGGCCGGAAGGCTTGGCCGGGGAACTGTTGCGCCGCTTGCCGTTTGAACTGACCGCCGGGCAGCGCGAAGTGCTCGACGTACTTTCCGAGGCGCTCGCGTCCACCCGTCCGATGAACCGCCTGCTGCAGGGTGAGGTCGGCTCCGGCAAGACGATCGTTGCGGTGTTGGCGATGCTGCAGATGGTCGACGCGGGCTACCAGTGCGCGCTGCTGGCGCCGACGGAAGTCCTCGCCGCGCAACATCTCCGATCGATCCGCGACGTGCTCGGCGAGTTGGCGATGGCCGGCCAGCTGGGCGGGGCGGAAAACGCCACCCGGGTGGCGCTGCTCACCGGCTCGATGACCGCGGCGCAGAAGAAGCAGGTCCGCGACGAGGTCGCCGGCGGGCAGGCCGGCATCGTCGTCGGGACCCATGCGCTGCTGCAGGACGCGGTGGACTTCAACAGCCTGGGCATGGTGGTGGTCGACGAACAGCATCGGTTCGGTGTCGAGCAGCGAGATCAGTTGCGCGCCAAGGCCCGTCCGGGCGTCACCCCCCACCTGTTGGTGATGACGGCCACGCCGATACCACGCACCGTCGCGCTCACCGTCTACGGCGACCTGGAGACCTCGACGCTGCGCGAACTTCCGCGCGGACGCCAGCCGATCAGCAGCAACGTCATCTTCGTCGGCGACAGGCCCGCGTGGCTCGACCGTGCCTGGCACCGCATCATCGAGGAGGCCGCCGCGGGCCGCCAAGTGTATGTGGTGGCGCCCCGAATCGACGAGACCGACGACGCGGAAAAAGGAGAGGAGGCCGGCAGGCGTTCGTCGACCGCAGTGGGACTCTTCGACGGATTGCGCTCCAGGGAGCTGGCGGACCTGCGCCTGGGGCTGATGCACGGACGGTTGTCGGCCGACGAGAAGGACGCCGCGATGGCCGCGTTTCGCGCGGGTGAAATCGATGTGCTGGTGTGCACCACGGTCATTGAGGTCGGTGTCGACGTCCCCAATGCCACGGTCATGCTTGTGATGGACGCCGACCGGTTCGGGATCAGCCAGCTGCATCAGCTGCGCGGCCGCATCGGCCGCGGGCAGCATCCGAGCCTGTGTCTGCTGGCCAGCTGGGTCCCCCCGGAATCGCAGGCCGGTCGGCGGCTGCGGGCCGTCGCCGAGACCATGGACGGGTTCGCCCTCGCCGACCTGGACCTCAAGGAGCGCCGCGAAGGGGATGTGCTGGGCCGCAACCAATCCGGCAGGGCCATCACCCTGCGGCTGCTGTCGCTGGCCGATCACGGAACGTACATCGAAGCCGCCCGCGACTTCTGCGTCCGGGCCTACGAGCAGGACCCCTCGAATCCCGAATTACGGTTGATGGCAGCGCGTTTCACCGAAACTGACCGAATCGACTACCTCGATAAATCATGAACCGAAAGCTGCTGCTGTGGTTGTCGGCGGCCGCGGTGCTCGCGGTGCTGGTCGCCTATCAGACGCTGGGATCGTTGTCGGCCAAGCGTGCCGAAGTCGCCGCCCGCGCGGACGTGCCCACCGTGCAACCCGGCACCGATGTGCTCGCGGGCGTCGCGGTGCTGCCCGAGCGGGCCCATCGGTACGATTACCGCCGCGCGGCGTTCGGCGATGCCTGGGACGACAACAACGACGCCCCGCTCGGGCACAACGAGTGTGACACCCGCGACGACATCCTCAACCGCGACCTCGTCGACAAGACGTACGTTTCGATCAAGCGGTGTCCGAACGCGGTGGCGACCGGAACCCTGCACGACCCGTACACCAACACCACCGTGGCGTTTCAGCGGGGCGCCAAGGTCGGCGAAGCCGTGCAGATCGACCACATCGTCCCGCTGGCCTACGCCTGGGACATGGGGGCCTACAACTGGCCGCTGCCCGAGCGGCTGCGATTCGCCAACGATCCGGCCAACTTGCTGGCCGTAGAAGGGCAGGCCAATCAGGACAAGGGCGATTCGCCGCCGGCCCTATGGATGCCGCCGAACACCGCGTTCGCGTGTCAATACGCGATGCAGTTCATCACCGTGCTGCGCGGTTACCAGTTGGCGCTGGACCAGCCGTCGGCAGGAGTGCTGCGTCAGGCCGCGGGCACCTGCCCGGCGGGGTAGCGCCGCCGACGCGGCGGCAACGGATCAAGCGCCGTCGTAGGTGTCCGGATCCGGGCGCAGCCGGGTGCAGTCGTTGAGGCCGTCGATCGTATCCATGTGCTCGCCGGCCAATTCGAAATCGAAGATGTCCAGATTGCCGGCGATGCGCTCGGGCTTGCTCGAGCGGAAAATTACCGAGTTACCCAGTTGCACGTTCCACCGGAGCAGCACCTGGGCCGGCGTTTTGCCGTATTCGGCGGCCACCGAGGTCACCGTCGGGTTATCGATCAGCTTCCCCAGTGCGAGCGGCGTGTAGGACTGCGTGACGACGTTGTGCTGGGCATTCGCCTTACGCAGATCGCCCTGGTTGAGCAGTGGGTGCAGCTCGATCTGGTTGACCGCCGGTGTGACGAAGGTCAGGTCGATGACCGTCGAGAGCTGGTCCTCGGTGAAGTTGGATACGCCGATCGAGCGGGCATGGCCATCTCCG
The DNA here is from genome assembly GCF_025965855.1 of Mycobacterium sp. Classification (GTDB taxonomy): domain Bacteria; phylum Actinomycetota; class Actinomycetes; order Mycobacteriales; family Mycobacteriaceae; genus Mycobacterium. The sequence continues at coordinate 30,379 of NZ_JAOPWB010000281.1, forward strand.
CGGGATTGGATCATGCCGCCGAAGGCGTCGACGTACTGGCCCCGCGCCGGGGCCGGCCAATGAATCAGGTAGAGGTCGACGTAGTCCAGGCCGAGTCGCTCCAGGCTGGCGCTGCAGGCCACCGGGGCCTTGCTGAAACCGTGGTCCTCGGTGGCGAGCTTGGTGGTGACGAACAGCTCCGCGCGTGGAATCCCGGAAGCCGCGATGGCGCGGCCCACGGCCGCTTCGTTGCCGTAGGCGGCGGCGGTGTCGATGAGCCGGCAGCCGACTTCGAGAGCGGCCGACACCGCCCGCTCAGCCTCGTCCTCCGACAAGTCGGCGACCCCCAGGCCGAGCACCGGCATGGTGTTTTCGTCATTGAGAGCTATCGAGGGTATGGCGGCGCCCGACTCGCGAGTCAACGTCATTCACCTACCTGTGAAATTGAAGGTTCGTGGATCCGGCCCGGTCGGGTTCCGTCGTCGAGCGAAGCAATGAGTTCGAAATCGAACACGTCGAAGTTGCTCGCAATCCGTGTGGCGTTCACCGACTTGGGGACTCACGATATTACCCACTGGAAACACCACCTAATCAACACCTGTGCGTGCCGTACTCGTCGTGGTCGGAATTCGGCAATGTGGTCACGACGTAGGGTGGTCGCACGCACGCCGGAATCGACGGGGTATCGGATAACCGTCGTTCGGCGTGAGTAGGGGAGCAGGAGAAGTCATGGCCAAGGGTCTCGCGCCGGCGCTCGACCTTAGAGAGAAACGCGCACCGATGCGGTGGACGAGCCGCATGCAGGGCGCGGTCTCCACCATCGGTATCAAGGTCATTCCGTGGATTCCGGCCCCCGCCAAGCGGGCACTGTTCGGCGGCCGCTCGGTGATCATCGACGGCAACACGCTGGACCCGACGCTGCAGCTGATGCTGTCCGGGTTGCGCGCCGTCGGCATCGACGGCCTGGTCGTCGACGACGACGCGGGTGCTTCCCGAGCCAACAAGCGCCAGCTGTCGATGGAACTTCCCGGACCGCAGATTCATGTCGAGGTGGACGAGCTCTCGCTGCCCGGACCGGCCGGTGAGATCCGCACGCGCCACTACCGTCCGGCCGGTGTTGCGGCCGCGCCACTGCTGGTCTTCTACCACGGCGGTGGCTGGGTGATCGGCGATCTGGACACCTACGACGCGCTGTGCCGGCTGACGTGTCGTGACGCCGGCATCCACGTGTTGTCGATCGACTACCGGCTGGCTCCCGAGCACCCGGCGCCGGCGGCGGTCGAGGATGCCTACGCGGCCTTCAAGTGGGCACACGAGCACGCCGGTGAACTCGGCGCGATCCCCGGGCGGGTCGCGGTCGGCGGCGACAGCGCCGGCGGCAATCTGGCCGCCGTCGTCTCCCAGCTGGCCCGCGACGACGGCGGACCCGCCCCCGTGTTGCAGTGGCTGATCTACCCGCGGACCGACCTCACCGCCAAAACAAGGTCGATGAGCCTGTTCGCCCGCGGCTTCCTGCTGACCAGGCGCGACATCGATTGGTTCGAGTCTCAGTACCTGAGACGTTCGGGGCTAGACCGGGAGGATCCGCGCGTGTCACCGCTGCTGGCCGAGTCGCTGTCGGGGCTGGCGCCCGCACTGATCGCGGTCGCAGGCTTCGACCCGTTACGCGACGAAGGCGAGGCCTACGCCGCGGCGCTGGAGGCCGCCGGGACGGCGGTGGACCTGCGCTACATGGGCTCGCTCACCCACGGCTTCGCGAATCTGTTCCAGCTGGGCGGCGACAGCGCCGTCGGGACCAGCGAACTGATTTCGGCGCTGCGTGCCCACCTGAGCCGTGCCTGATTCACCGGGCCGAGCGCCGGTACGCTAGAGGCGCCTCTCAAGCGTTCATCATTGTCTAGAGCGTCATTGTCCGACCGCCGGACAAGCCAGCATCGAAGGATCAGCGAACCCGTGGCCGACAAACCCAAACGCCCCCCGCGATACGACCTGAAGCCCGGTACCGGCAAATCCGGCCGACTCATCCAGATCGCCGGCACCGCGTTCGTCATACTCCTCCTGGTCGGCGTCGTCTACTGGGCCGTCAGCCACAAAAAGAAGAGCAGCGCCACCGGCGAGGGCGACACCGTGCGGGTCACGTCGAGCAAGCTGGTCACCCAGCCGGGGTCCAGCAACCCGAAGGCCGTGGTGGCGTTCTACGAGGACTTCCTGTGCCCGGCCTGCGGTAAATTCGAGCGCACGTTCGGGCCGACCGTTTCCAACCTCATCGACGTCGGCGCCATCGCGGCCGATTACTCCATGGTGTCGATTCTGGACAGCCCGAAGAACCAGAACTATTCGTCGCGGGCGGGCGCGGCGGCCTTGTGCGTCGCCGACGAATCCATCGATGCTTTCCGCCGTTTCCACAGCGCGCTGTACAGCGCCGACATCCAGCCCAGCGAGACCGGCACCAGCTTCCCCGACAACGCGCGGCTGATCGAACTCGCCCGCGAAGCCGGCGCCGTCGGCAAGGTCCCCGATTGCATCAACAGCGGCAAGTACCTTTCCAAGGTCACCGGCGAGGCGGCGGCTGCCAAGATCAACGCCACCCCCACCATCAAGATCAACGGCGACAATTACGAGCCGTCGACGCCCGACGCGCTGGTCAGCAAGATCAAGTCGATAGTGGGCGAGGTGCCGGGCATAGACACCGCCGTCGCTCCCGCGCAGTGACGACAACCCCGGTGTCGGCCCAGCGCGCCGAGGACGGCGGCGACCTGACGCCGGATTCGCCCGGCCGGGCGCGCGTCGCCGCGCCCAGCGCGTGGTGGGTGCTCATCGCCGGGGTGATCGGCCTGGCTGCGTCGCTGACCCTGACGGTGGAGAAGATCGAAATCCTGCTCAACCCGTCGTACGTGCCGTCGTGCAACATCAACCCGATCGTGTCGTGCGGGTCGGTGATGGTGACGCCGCAGGCGTCGATTCTGGGATTCCCCAACCCGCTGCTCGGCCTGGTGGGCTTCACCGTGGTGATTGTCACCGGCGTCTTGGCGGTAGCGAAAGTGCCTCTGCCCCAATGGTATTGGGCCGTGCTGACGGTCGGGGTGCTGATCGGTTCGGCGTTCGTGAATTGGCTGATCTTCCAGAGCCTGTATCGCATCGGGGCGTTGTGCCCGTACTGCATGGTGGTCTGGGTGGTCACCATCGCGCTGCTGGTGGTGGTCGCCTCGGTCGCGTTTCGTCCGGCGCTGCAACGCCGGCAGACCGGTCCGGTGCGGGTGCTGTACCAGTGGCGGTGGTCGATCGCCGCGCTGTGGTTCACGGCGGTGTTTCTGCTGATCATGGTGCGGTTCTGGGACTATTGGTCGACGCTCTTGTGAACGCCTGCGCGTGACCCGGATCATCGGCGGCGTCGCCGGGGGCCGGCGCATCGCGGTCCCGCCGCGGGGAACCAGGCCGACCACCGACCGGGTGCGCGAATCGCTCTTCAACATCGTCACCGCGCGGCGGGACCTGACCGGCCTGACGGTGCTTGACCTGTACGCCGGTTCGGGCGGGCTGGGGCTGGAGGCGCTGTCGCGCGGGGCCGCCTCCGCGCTCTTCGTGGAATCCGACCAGCGCGCCGCGGCCGTCATCGCGCGCAACATCGAGGCGCTGGGCCTGGCCGGCGCGACCCTGCGCCGCGGCACGGTGGCGACCGTCCTGGCCGCCGGGGCCGCGTCTCCGGTGGACCTGATACTGGCCGACCCGCCCTACGACATCGACGCCGCGGAGATGAACGCCGTGCTGGCCACGCTGACCGCGCGCGGCTGGGTGCGCGAGCGAACCGTTGCGGCGGTAGAGCGCGCGACCGGCGGCGCGGCGCTGACGTGGCCGGCGGGCTGGTCCGGGTGGGCCGAGCGTATTTACGGCGACACCCGTCTGGAGCTGGCCGAATTCGGGTGAGCCAGGCGTGTACCGTCATTCGTCATGAGCGGCGCGGTATGCCCCGGTTCTTTTGACCCGGTGACATTGGGGCACATCGATGTCTTCGAACGCGCCTCGGCCCAGTTCGACGAGGTGGTCGTGGCGATCCTGGCGAACCCCGCCAAGAAGGGCATGTTCGACCTCGACGAGCGGATCGCCATGATCGAGGAGTCGACGACGCACCTGCCCAACCTGCGGGTGGAGGCCGGCGAGGGTCTGGTGGTCGACTTCGTCAGGTCGCGCGGCATGACCGCCATCGTGAAGGGCCTGCGCACCGGCACCGACTTCGAATACGAGCTGCAGATGGCGCAGATGAACAAGCACATCGCCGGTGTGGACACGTTTTTCGTGGCCACCACCCCGCGCTATTCGTTCGTGTCCTCGTCGCTGGCCAAAGAGGTCGCGATGTTCGGCGGAAACGTGACGGAGCTTCTGCCCGAACCTGTGAATCGCCGGTTGCGCGAGAAGCTTTCGGACCGGCCCTGAGAGCCGTCAGAAAACGACGGTTTCGTTGTCGTGAACGATAACCCGGTCCTCGCAATGCCACAGCACGGCACGGGATAGCACCGCGCGTTCGACGTCGGCACCAATGCGCACCAGATCGTCGACCGTGTGGGTGTGATTGACGCGCACGACGTCTTGTTCGATGATCGGCCCCTCGTCGAGCGCCTCGGTGACGTAGTGGGCGGTGGCGCCGACCAGCTTGACACCGCGTTCGCGGGCGCGCTGGTAGGGTGCCGCGCCGGTGAAGGCGGGAAGGAACGAGTGATGGATGTTGATGAGCGGGCAGCCGACCGCGTCGAGGAATGCCGGGCTCAGTATCTGCATGTAGCGGGCCAGCACCACCAAATCCACGTTGCCGCTGAGCAACTGAAGCTGACGCTGTTCGGCTTCGGCGCGGATCGCACGGGTGGCGGGGATGTGGATGAACGGCACCCCGAAGGGGCGCACGTGATCGGCCAGGTCCGGGTGGTTGGCGATCACCATCGCAACAGCCATCTGAAGCTCGCCGCGACGATTGCGCCACAACAGGTCTAACAGGCAGTGGTCTTCCTTCGACGCCATGATCGCGACGCGCTTGGGCTTGGCCGCCTCGGTGAATCGGTAGTCGATGTTGAATCTGTCGGCGACGGTGCGGGCGAAGTCGCGCTCGAGCTCGTCCCTGGCGGCGGTCAGGCCAGGCAGGTGAAAAATCGCGCGCTGCAGGAATGTTCCGTCCTCCGGGGCGGTGGAATGCTGGTCCAGCGAAATGATGTTCGCGCCGGCCTGAGCCAGAAAGTTGCTCACCGCGGCGATCAGTCCCGGCCGGTCGTGGCAGCGCAGCAACAGCCGGCCGATGTCGCCCGGTGGCGGTGGGCCGCAAGGCGGTGGCGGATAGTCACCAGCCCCCGTCGGCGTTGGCATCCCGGAGTCCGCCATCATGGCTTCCTTAGCCGATGGGTCCCGCTAGCGGGACCGACAGATTGAAATTTCCGCAGGCCCAGGATACTGCCCATAGTGCGCCGCACCTGAAATCGGACAAAGACGCACCTGTAGATTTCGACCGACCCAGCAAGGGGGAGAATTTGGTGCACTTGACGGTTGTTCGTGAGAAGCTCATCGTGGCTTTCGTCAGTTAAGGCATTCGCGTCATGTGATGTTTACGGCCGTTCGTCGCATTGATGGCTGTGATCATGATGACCATCTGCCGGCTCGGGGGATCCGCCCATCATGCGCAGCATGGGAAGCCCCCCCGTGGTGACGAACCGGGCGATCAGCACTGCCGCGATGACAAGGAACGCAATGTTGAGCCAGGTGGTGTAATTCCACGAGATCGACGCTTCCATCACCCTGGCGTTGCGCTGCTTTGGAACCAGACCCGTTGCACCGAATAGCAATTCGACGAGGTAACCGGCGGCGACCATTGCGGCGTAGAAGGTGCCGAGCAGCGTCAGCATCATCCTGGTGCCGTAGTACTTGCGGTAGATGTTCAGAATCGGCAGGATCAGCAGGTCGGCGTAGATGAATGCGATGACACCGCCGAAGCTGATGCCCCCGTTCCACAGCACCGCGGCCAGCGGCACATTGCCGATCGAGCAGACGAAGGACACGATCGCCACGAGCGGTCCCACGATCGGCCCCCACACCGTGGACCAGCCCGGGTGATCGGTCAAAAAGAAGCTCCGCCAAAAGCTTTCGGGTACCCACGCCGCGATGGCACCCGCGATCAGCAGGCCCACGACGAGGTCGCGCAGAATCGCCAACCACTCCATGACGAACACGTGCGAGACCGAGGTGAAGCCCTGCGGGGAGAAGAGCCGTTGCCAAAATGAGCCCTCCTTTTGGATCGACATGTCCATGGCGGCATGGCCTTCCATCGAGCCGGCGATTCCGCGCTCGGCCTGCTCCCGGGCCGCCTCGACGAGCTGGGACCGCACGAACAGCCGGAACAGGACGGCGAGCACCACGATCATCAGCGGGCCGCCCACGAATTCCGCGGCGGTGAACTGCCAGCCCATCAGTAGCGCCAGGATGATGCCCAGCTCAACCACGAGGTTCGTCGAACCGATCTCGAACGCCATCGCAGCGGTGAAGTTGGCACCCTTGCGGAACAGCGAGCGCGCCAGAGCCACCGCGGCGTAGGAGCACGATGACGACGCCGCTCCCAGCCCGGCCGCCACCGCCAGCGTGCGCGGCCGGTCGTCACCCATCAGGGTCACGATCGTCGACCGAGGCACCACGGCCTGCACCACCGCCGACAGGGCGAAGCCCAGGATCAGCGCCCACAGGATTTCCCACGTCATCGACCCCGCCAAGCCCAGGCCATGACCGATCGCCGCCAGCACCCTCACTGAGTCCTCCGCTTCGGTCGTTCGGAGCCGCGTCCGTCAGTCGGTCAATCTATACCCCAGGGGGGTATAAAGCAAGGCGGGAGTGGGCCGATTTCGAGGCTCGGGCGGTCCTGGTCCCTAGAATGGCTGCACAATCGGTGCGGGGACTGGGCAAAAAAATATGGACTGAGAAACCCCGCGTGGCGGTCGGGCCCGCGGCACGGCGTGAACGGGCAAATCGATGAATTTCACTCGCGACATGCGGGTTCGGCGAGCAAATGCCCGACACACCGGCGTCGCCACCACTGTCACAGAGGTAACAGCAGGCACACTGGTAACAACAACGACGCCAGGAGGGTATGGCCGTGTACCGAGTTTTTGAAGCGCTGGACGAATTGGGCGCCATCGTCGAAGAGGCGCGCGGCGTGCCAATGACGGCCGGCTGTGTGGTCCCCCGCGGCGACGTGCTGGAGCTGATCGACGACATCAAGGATGCGATCCCCGGCGAACTGGACGACGCCCAGGACGTGCTCGACGCGCGTGATTCGATGCTGCAGGACGCCAAGTCGCATGCCGAATCCATGGTCTCCTCGGCGACCACGGAATCGGAGTCGATGCTCAACCACTCCCGTGCCGAGGCGGACCGGCTCCTGTCCGACGCGAAAGCGCAGGCGGACCGGATGGTCAGCGAGGCGCGCCAGCACAGCGAGCGGATGGTCGGAGAGGCTCGCGAGGAGTCGATTCGCATCGCCACGGCGGCGAAACGCGAGTACGAGGCCAGCGTCGGCCGCGCCCAGGCCGAAGCCGATCGGCTGATCGAGAACGGCAACATCTCCTACGAGAAGGCCGTGCAGGAGGGCATCAAGGAGCAGCAGCGCCTGGTCTCGCAGAACGAGGTGGTGCAGGCGGCCAACGCCGAGGCCACCCGCCTCATCGACACCGCGCACGCCGAGGCCGATCGGCTGCGGGGCGAGTGTGACATCTACGTCGACAACAAGCTCGCCGAGTTCGAGGAGTTCCTCAACGGCACGCTGCGTTCCGTGGGACGCGGTCGCCACCAGCTCCGCACGGCCGCCGGGACCCACGACTACGCGACGCGCTAGCCCGTCCGCGCCCTTTCATTACTCGCGGGGCGCCGTAGGATTTCTTCTATGACGCGGCAGCACAGCACTACAAGGACCCGCCGAGGAGCGCCACGGCCAGCCGCGCCTATGACGGTGGACATCACCCGGCTGGGGCGGCGTCCGGGCGCGATGGTCACTCTGCGGGAAACCGTGCCCAGCCCGTCGCGCATCGGACTGGACATGATCGCGATCGACCGGGGCGCCCCGTTGGAACTGGACCTGCAAGTGCAGTCGGTGTCCGAAGGCGTGCTGGTGACCGGAACGGTGGCTGCGCCCACCCTCGGCGAATGCTCCCGTTGTCTGACGCCGGTCACCGGGAGTGTGCAGGTCGGGTTGACCGAACTGTTCGCCTACCCCGACAGCACGACCGAGGCGACCACCGAGGAAGACGAGGTCGGTCACATCGTCGACGACACCATCGACCTGGAGCAGCCCATCGTCGACGCCGTCGGGCTGGAGCTGCCGTTCGCGCCGGTGTGCACGCCGGATTGCCCGGGGTTGTGCCCCGAATGCGGTGTTGCGCTCGCGGCGGAGCCCGGCCATCACCACGATCGCATCGACCCGCGGTGGTCCAAGTTGGCCGAGATGTTGCCGTCCGACCCGGACATCCCGGGGGACGAGCGGTGAGCTCGCGGCAAGCCCTGCTCGATGCGCTCGGGGTCGACCTCCCCGACGAGCTGCTCTCACTGGCCGTGACGCACCGCAGCTATGCCTACGAGCACGGCGGGCTGCCGACCAACGAGCGCCTGGAGTTCTTGGGTGACGCCGTCTTGGGCCTCATCATCACCGACGAGCTCTACCATCGCCACCCAGATCGATCCGAAGGCGACCTCGCCAAGCTGCGGGCCAGCGTGGTCAACACCCAGGCGCTGGCCGACGTCGCGCGGAATTTGTCCGAAGGGGGTCTCGGCGTGCATCTATTGCTCGGGCGGGGCGAGGCGAACACCGGCGGGGCCGACAAGTCGAGCATCCTGGCCGACGGCATGGAATCGCTCCTCGGCGCGATCTACCTGCAGCACGGAATCGACACGTCGCGTGAGGTGATCCTGAGGCTGTTCGGCCCGCTGCTGGACGCTGCGCCGACGCTGGGAGCCGGTCTGGACTGGAAGACCAGCCTGCAGGAGCTGACCGCGGCGCGTGGCATGGGGGCGCCGTCCTACATGGTGACCTCCACCGGGCCGGACCACGACAAGGAGTTCACCGCGGTGGTCGTGGTGATGGACACCGAATACGGGTCGGGCATGGGCCGCTCCAAGAAGGAGGCCGAGCAAAAGGCCGCCGCGGCAACCTGGAAAGCGCTGGAAGTGCTGGACCCCGCGGGGAAAACGTCCGTCTAGGTCGACGGTGATGATGGTGATGACCCGCTGCGCCCGGCTTCGCCGCGCTTGCGATCATCACTGGATCGATGGTGATGACCCGCTGCGCCCGGCTTCGCCGCGCTTGCGATCATCACTGAATGCCCGAACTGCCCGAAGTCGAGGTGGTGCGCCGCGGCTTGCAGGCCCGCGTGGTGGGCAAGAAGATCACCGCGGTCCGGGTGCATCATCCGCGCGCGGTGCGCCGCCACGAGGCCGGGCCCGCCGACCTCACCGCCCGGCTGCTCGACGCGAAGATCACCGGAACCGATCGGCGCGGCAAGTACCTGTGGCTGCTGCTGGACGGTCCCGACGGCGCGGACACAGCGCTCGTCGTGCACCTCGGCATGAGCGGGCAGATGCTGTTGGGGGAGGTGCCGCGCGCCGACCACGTCCGCATCTCCGCGCTGCTCGACGACGGGACCGTGCTGAGCTTCGCCGACCAGCGGACGTTCGGGGGGTGGATGCTCGCCGACCTGGTCAGTGTCGACGGCAGCGTGGTTCCGCTGCCGGTCGCCCACCTGGCGCGTGACCCGCTGGATCCCCGCTTCGACGCCGACGCGGTGGTAAAGGTGTTGCGGCGCAAGCATTCCGAGATCAAACGGCAGCTCCTCGATCAGCAGGTGGTGTCGGGGATCGGCAACATCTACGCCGACGAGGCGCTGTGGCGGGCCAAGGTGCACGGCGCGCGGGTCGCCGCCACGCTGACTCGCCGCCAGCTGATCGCCGTGCTGGACGCCGCCGCCGACGTGATGCGCGACGCGCTGGTCAAGGGCGGCACCTCGTTCGACTCGCTGTACGTCAACGTCAACGGCGAGTCGGGGTACTTCGACCGGTCCCTGGACGCCTACGGCCGCGAAGGCGAACCCTGCCGGCGCTGCGGCGCGGTGATGCGCCGGGAGAAGTTCATGAACCGTTCCTCGTTCTACTGCCCGAGATGCCAGCCGCGGCCCCGTGTTTCGAGTGAGCGTTCAGGGCTTTGATTGTGCGTGTGCGGCGGGAATTCGCCGGCTTTTTCACCACGGGATCACGCTCAAAGCCCTCAACGCACACTCGACGGGCCCGCCGGCGCAAAGTCCGCCCGGTAGAAAAGAAGCCATGACGGAACTGTGGGTGGAACGCACCGGATCGCGCCGCTACACGGGATACAGCTCGCGCGGCGCGCAGGTGCTCATCGGCTCCGACGACGTCGAGGGCGTGTTCACCCCCGGCGAGCTGCTCAAGATCGCGCTGGCAGCGTGCAGCGGAATGTCCACCGACGAGCCGCTGGCGCGCCGGCTGGGCGACGACTACAAGGCCGTGGTCAAGGTGTCCGGCGCCGCCGACCGCGAACAGGAACGCTATCCGCTGCTCGAGGAGATTCTCGAGCTGGACATGTCGGGACTCTCCGAGGAGGAGAAGGAGCGCCTGCTGTTGGTCGCCAACCGGGCGGTCGATCTGGTCTGCACCGTCGGGCGCACGCTCAAATCCGGCACGACCGTCAACTTCGAGATCGTCGATGTCGGAGCCTGACGTCCGGCTGACCGCTTGGGTGCGCGGCAGGGTCCAGGGGGTCGGCTTCCGCTGGTGGACCCGCTGCCGGGCGCTCGAGCTCGGCCTCACCGGTTATGCCGCCAACCTGGCCGACGGCCGCGTGCTGGTGGTCGCACAGGGACCGCGCGAGGCCGCCGAGAGACTGCTGCAGCTGCTGGAGGGCGGCGCCGCGTCGCCTTCCCGGCCGGGTCACGTCGACGAGGTGGTCGCTGAATGGTCGGAGCCGCAAGAGCAGTTCAACGGTTTCGTTGAGCGCTGACACCGCCGGCTGTGATAGCGGCGGCGCTATCACGTTTCAGAAGGCAACATGGCTTCTCCGAGTGACTGATGTGGCCACTGTGGCCAGTGCGTCCAGCTGTAAACCACAGGCATATTTCGGGCAGGCCGACACTCCTCGGTGAAGCTGACCCTGGCGACTTGAGCGGTAGTCTGGCACGCCGTGTACCTCAAGAGTCTGACGCTGAAGGGCTTCAAGTCCTTCGCATCGCCGACGACTCTGCGCTTCGAGCCGGGCATCACCGCCGTCGTCGGGCCCAACGGCTCCGGCAAGTCCAACGTCGTCGACGCCTTGGCGTGGGTGATGGGCGAGCAGGGGGCAAAGACGCTGCGCGGGGGGAAGATGGAGGACGTCATCTTCGCCGGCACCTCCTCGCGGGCCCCGCTGGGCCGCGCTGAAGTCACCGTCACCATCGACAACTCCGACAACGCGCTGCCGATCGAGTACTCCGAGGTGTCGATCACGCGGCGGATGTTCCGCGACGGTGCCAGCGAATACGAAATCAACGGCAGCAGTTGCCGTTTGATGGACGTCCAGGAGCTGCTGAGCGATTCGGGCATCGGCCGGGAGATGCACGTCATCGTCGGGCAGGGCAAGCTCGACGAGATCCTGCAGTCGCGACCCGAGGACCGCCGCGCGTTCATCGAAGAGGCCGCGGGCGTGCTCAAGCACCGCAAGCGCAAGGAGAAGGCGCTGCGCAAGCTCGACGCGATGCAGGCGAACCTGGCGCGGCTCAGCGACCTGACCACCGAACTGCGCCGCCAGCTCAAACCCCTGGGCCGCCAGGCCGAGGTGGCCCGTCGCGCCCAGACCATCCAGGCCGACCTGCGCGACGCGAAGTTGCGGCTGGCCGCCGACGACCTGGTCAGCCGGCAGGTGGAGCGCGACGCGATCTTCGAGGCCGAGGCCCTCATGCGCCGCGAGCACGACGAGGCCGCCTCCCGCCTGGCGGTGGCTTCGGAGGAGCTGACCGCGCACGAGACCGCGCTCACCGAGCTCTCGGGCCGGGCCGAATCGGTGCAGCACACCTGGTTCGGGCTGTCCGCCCTGGCCGAGCGCGTGGCCGCCACGGTGCGCATCGCCAGCGAACGCGCTCAGCATCTCGACGTCGAGCCGGTGATGACCGGTGACACCGATCCCAGGAAGCCCGAGGAGCTGGAAGCCGAGGCCCAGCAGGTGGAGGTGACCGAGCAGCGGCTGTTGGCCGAGCTGGCCGCGACGCGGACCCGCCTGGACGCCGCGCGCGCCGAATTGGCCGAGCGCGAGCGCGCGGCCGCCGAGGCAGACCGGGCCCACCTGGCGGCGGTGCGCGCGGAGGCGGACCGGCGCGAGGGCCTGGCGCGGCTGGCCGGCCAGGTGGAGACCATGCGGGCGCGCGTCGAATCGATCGATGACAGCGTCGCGCGGCTGTCCGAGCGCATCGAAGAGGCCGCCACCCGCGCGCAGCAGACCCGGGCCGAGTTCGAGACCGTGCAGGCACGCGTGGGCGAACTGGACCAGGGCGAGGTGGGCCTCGATGAGCACCACGAGCGGACCGTGGCCGCGTTGCGGTTGGCCGACGAACGCGTCGCCGAGCTGCAGGCCGCCGAGCGGGGTGCTGAACGGGAAGTGGCTTCGCTGCGCGCCCGCATCGACGCGCTCTCGGTAGGCCTGGAACGCAAGGACGGCGCGGCGTGGCTCGCTCAAAACCACGCTGGCACAGGGCTTTTCGGCCCGATCGCCAAGCTGGTCAAGGTGCGGTTGGGCTACGAGGCGGCGCTGGCCGCGGTGCTCGGATCGGCGGCCGACGCGCTGGCCGCCGATAGCTTCGGCGCGGCCCGTTCCGCGGTCGCCGCCCTCAAGCAGGCCGACGGGGGCCGCGCGGCCCTGGTTCTGGGCGACTGGCCCGGCCCAGAAAACCATCCCGAACCCGCGCCCGCCGCCGCGCTGCCGCACGGCGCGCTGTGGGCGCTCGATCTCGTCGAGGCGCCCCCGCGGCTGCGCGGGGCGATGACGGCCATGCTGTCCGGCGTCGCGGTGGTCAACGACCTCGGCGACGCGCTGGACCTGGTGGCGGCCCGGCCACAGTTGCGCGCGGTCACGCTCGACGGTGACCTGGTGGGCGCCGGCTGGGTGAGCGGGGGTTCGGACCGCAAGCTCTCCACGCTGGAGCTCACCTCGGAAATCGACAAGGCCGCCGGCGAGCTGACGGCCGCGGAAGCGCAGGTGGCGCAGCTGAGCGCCGCCCTGTCCGGCGCACTGACCGAGCAGGCCGCCCGCCAGGATTCGGCCGATCAGGCGCTGGCCGCGCTCAACGAATCCGACACCGCGATCTCGGCGATGTACGAGCAGCTGGGCCGCCTCGGGCAGGACGCCCGCGCGGCCGAAGAAGAGTGGAACCGCTTGCTGCGCCAGCGCGAGGAGGCCGAAGCCGGGCGCGCGCAGACCGTCGACGAGGTCACCGCGCTGGAAACCCGGCTGCGCAACGCCCAGGAGACCCAGCACGTGCACGCGGCGGAACCCGTGAGTCGCCAGCAGATCGCCGCCGCCGCCGAACACGCCCGCGGCGTGGAAGTGGAGGCCCGGCTGGCGGTGCGGACCGCCGAGGAGCGCGCCAACGCGGTGCGGGGGCGGGCGGACTCCCTGCGGCGCGCGGCCGCTGCCGAACGCGAAGCGCGGCTGCGGGCCCAGCAGGCGCGC
>NZ_JAOPWB010000332.1 GCF_025965855.1 Mycobacterium sp.
TGGCCGCCGCCGAGGCCGAGGCCGTGGTGCTGACCGCGGACCGCGCCGAGGCCGAGACCGAGGAGCTGCGGACGGCGCTCGGGGCCGGTGGCACGGGCAAGGGCACCGCGGGCGCGATGCGGGGTGCGACGGGCGCGATCAAGGACCTGGAACGACGGCAGAAGTCCCGCCAGACGCGGGCGTCGCGCGATGCCCTGGACCGGGCGCTGATCGACCTCGCGACCTACTTCCGCGATGCACTGGTGGTGTCGGCGCACGCCGGCGGCGTCCAGGCGAACCACCCGGACATGGCCGAGCGGGTGGCGGCACTGGCCGCGCATGCCTCGCCCGAGAAGCTGCTGCGCTGCATCGAGGCGGTACTGAAGTGCCGCGAGGCGCTGGCGATCAACGTCAAACCCAAGTTCGCCGTCGACGCCATGGTCGCCACCATCGGCCAGGAACTGCGCGATTGACCCAACCCACTGACGCCGAGCGTCGACTTGTTGGGCGAATCCAGCGGGCTTGGCGTCAAAAAGCCGACGTTGGACGATGGGGGATTGATCCATAGTTGGGCGGGTGGGGCCGCCTGCCGTAGACTCGTGCCGCCCGGCGTGAGGGTGTGCCGCCTTAGCTCAGTCGGTAGAGCGATTCACTCGTAATGAATAGGTCGGGGGTTCGATTCCCCCAGGCGGCTCCATTATTTTCCGGAAATGCACCTCGTCGGCAACGCTAGAACGGGCGGAATCGTCCGGCGTGGTTCCGGCGGCGAACCTGTCCACGACGCTCGTGCGCGAGCCGACAACTCGCTAAGGGGTTGAGCCGTCCCCGTGGTTGGGCAGGTCATGCGAGCGCTGTAGGTCTCCAACTCTTATGGGTTCGTCGGGCAATCCCTGAGTTCGATCCCACTTGCATTCCGCGGGGTCGGTGCCCGGTGGGCAGGGGTCTGCAATGAGCGTCGGATTAAGTTCGCGCAGCGGCGGGCTGACGGGTGCGGCAACGACGACGGCCGCTCCGACGACGATGACCGCCAATAAGCAGGGACGAACGAATTTATCCATAGGCACCTCTGAGCAGCTCTGCCAGGGAACGATTAAGTTACACCCGTTGGGGTGAGCGACCTCAGAATTCACCTGATGCGGCAGTCCCGCTGAGCTTTGGTTGAATACGCGAATAGATCGGGGGTTCGATTCCCCCAGACGGCTCCACGTTTGTCCGGTCAGGCCGGTGCCACGAAACCGATCGGCCCCGACGCCAGGCACAACGACAGCGCGGCGGTGTTGGCCCGAACGGTGATCGCGTCCCCGGCGCCGGGCAGTCGGGCAAAGACCCGGTTCAGTCCAGGATGCACCGACACCTTGACGTCGGGCCCCTCGGATAGCGACAACGTCATCGAACCCTCGCTGTTGGCCAGGTAATTGAGTTCGACGGTCCAATCGGCGGGCAGCAGCGGCCCGTCGAGGATCATCCGCGCCGGCTTGTCCGGCTGGGCGAAATAGCCGCACTGCGGCATGGGCCCTGGCACGATGGTGCGGATCCAGGACACCCGCGCATTGATCAGCCGGCCGGAGCTGTCGATCATGCGCAATTGGGTTGTCGCCGAGGCGAATTCGGGCCTGTCCCGCAGCAGGGCGAACATGTGGCTGGCCAGGTTCTCCGGCGCGGCCACCCGTTGCAGCACCAGCGGATCGACCTCCTGATCCAGCAGCGGGGCATCCGAGGACGCGCGCGCGGCGGCCAGGCCGGCCCGCGCGTTCTGCAGGTAGGGCTGGGTCGGGTTGTCGCGCCAGCTGGTCAGGAAGGTCGCCGTCGAGTACAGGCTGCTGGCCACGAACCCCACCGCCAAACCCACTGTCGCGACGGTCCGTTTCGGAGAAGCGTCCAGCCACCGGGCAGTGGCCGGCCGGTTGGGTGCGCTGAGCGCGACGGCGGCCAGCAGCGCCAGCACCACGACGAGATCCGGCAGATAGCGCAGGGTCTGGGCGAGTTCCAGCGCGGTCTGCTTCGACGACCGCATCAGATAGATCGGCACCTGACAGGCGACGGTGTAGCCCGCCGCGGTCAGCCACACCGGCCCGATGCGTTGCTTGCGGAACAGCGACAGGGCAACCAGCCCGGCCAGCACCAGCCAGCCGAGCGCCATCACCGGCGGCGGGGGAGTGGCCCACGGCGAGGCCGGCGCCCAGCGGTCCCAGTGCCACGGCCCGCCGGCCAGCCCCGGCACGATGCCGTGAGTGATCGATCGCCACAGCAGATCCGCCGTCATCGAAAGGTCGGAACTCCACCGCTTTTGATTGACCACGGCCAGATACAGCGCCACCCAGGCGACGGTCAACGCCAGTGAGGGGATCCACAACCGCAGGCCCGCCCGCCACACGGTCCGCACCGCCGACCCCTCACCCCCCACGTGCCACAGCAACGCGGCCACAGCGAAGGCGACGAACGGAATGACGGCGGCCTTCTCGAAGAACAGCAGCCCGCCGCAGTAGACCAGCACGCCGGTCAGCGCGTAGCGCTGCTTACCGGTGCGGACCAGCAGGATCGCGTCGGCGCACACCCAGGCCAGCGCCGCCAGCATGGGCAGCGAGTTCAGCGCCGCCGCCCACCACGCGAACCCAGGCACCGCCAGCGGCGTGAACAGCGCGAACGTCAACGGCATCAGCAGCGCCCAGCGCCAGCCGAGGATGACGTACAGGGCCCGCAACAGCGCAAGCGAGGCCAGCAGCTGCAACACCAGCAGGCTGATCGCCGGGCCCGTCCAGTCCAGCGGCGCCAGCCGGACGATCGCGCCGGCGAGCAGGAACGCGGCCGGCATCACGTGGCCGTCGTGGTCGTCGAACAGGTACGACGGCGACAGCAGGCCGTGCGTGCCGGCCTTGCCGATGAGAATCAGGTCGTCCCAGTAGAAGTAGCCGTCGAATGCCAGCACCGCGCGGATGCCCAGCTGCAGCACGATGAGTGCGGCGGCCGCCGCCACGACTCCCCGCTTGTATGGTGGGCCGGTGCGCGCACTGGTCACCGGGGGAGCCGGATTCATCGGGTCGACGCTAGTCGACCGTCTGGTGGCCGACGGTCACGCAGTGGTGGCGCTGGACAACTTCGCCACCGGACGCGCGACCAACCTCGAGCACCTGGCCGACAATCCGGCGCACGTCTTCGTCGAGGCGGACATCGTGACCGCCGACCTGCACGCGATCCTCGACGAGCACCGGCCGGAGGTGGTGTTTCACCTGGCCGCGCAGATCGACGTGCGGCACTCGGTGGCCGACCCGCAATTCGACGCGTCGGTCAACGTCATCGGCACCATCCGCCTGGCCGAGGCGGCCCGCCTGACCGGGGTGCGCAAGATCGTGCACACCTCGTCGGGGGGATCCATCTACGGGACCCCGCCGGTGTACCCGACCCCCGAGTCGGTGCCAACCGATCCGGCGTCGCCCTACGCCGCGGGCAAGGTGGCCGGCGAGATCTACCTGAACACCTTTCGCAATCTGTACGGCCTGGATTGCTCGCACATCGCGCCCGCCAACGTGTACGGACCCCGCCAGGACCCACACGGCGAGGCGGGCGTCGTGGCGATCTTCGCCCAGGCACTGCTGGCGGGTAAGCCCACCAAGGTGTTCGGGGACGGCACCAAAACCCGCGACTACGTGTACGTCGACGACGTGGTGGACGCGTTCGTCAAGGCCGCCGGGCCCGCGGGCGGCGGTCAGCGGTTCAACGTCGGCACCGGCATCGAAACCTCAGACCGCCAACTGCATTCGGCGGTGGTCGCGGCCGTCGGGGGGCCCGACGACCCGGAGTTCCATCCGGATCGCCTGGGTGACCTGAGGCGGTCGTGCCTCGACATCGGTTTGGCCGAAAGGGTTTTGGGGTGGCGCCCCCAGGTTCAGCTGCACGACGGCGTGCGTCGCACGGTGGAGTACTTCCGCAAGGCCCGCACCGCGTGACCTTTCACCGAGCGTGCGCACGGTGCGAAATTCCGGCGGATTTTTCGCGATGATTACACGTTCGGCGCCTGCGGTTCGGGCTCCTGCGCGCCCTCCAAAGCCACCGCCCGGGCCAGTCTCGCGTAGCGCAACTCCAAGTCCTTGAACCGCATGTAGGTGCTCAGCGTGGTGAAGCAGAACGCCATGATCAGCGCGTAGAGCATCAGGTCGGTGCCGCGGCGCACGCCGAACCAGTGCGCCACCACCGTCGTGTCGTCGGGCCGCAGCACGGCATAGACGCCGGCCAGCACGAACAGGACGTACCCGACCTTGACCCACGCCTTAGACCGTGAGCTCCTCCGGGACCGCAGCAGATAGAACAACAGCGCGATGATCGCCCCGATCAGCAGTACCTGGATCCAGTTCATCTCGGAATCCTCCCTCGCAGAAACCCGTCGAAGATGATGTTGACGCCATTGAGGAGGGGCTGCCCCTTCGATTTCGAGTATTCGGTGTACAGCACCTCAACCGGTTGTTCGACGACGCGCCAACGGTTTTCGGCGATCAACATGACGAACTCGTTGGCGTGGCTCATGCCGCTCATGGTGATGTCAAGCCCGTCGGCGACCTTCTTGTTGAACACCCGCAGCCCATTGTTGGTGTCGGTCAAGCCAAGTCGGCGACCCCGCCGGCTCAACCGCGCGGCCGTCCGCAGCACGATCCGCTTGAAAAACGGCGGCCGGCTGCCTTCGTGGTTGGCGAACCGGGTCCCGATGACGACGTCGACGTCACCCGCGCCGAGCCGGTCGATCATCGCGGCCACGTCTTTGACGCGGTGCTGGCCGTCGGCGTCGAACGTGGCGAAGGCCCGCGCCCCGGGCTGCCTGCGGGCGTACTCGACGCCGGTCTGGATGGCCGCACCCTGGCCCAGGTTGATGGGATGGCGCACCAGGTGCGCCCCGGCCAGCCGGGCGATCT
This sequence comes from Mycobacterium sp., assembly GCF_025965855.1. Taxonomy (GTDB): domain Bacteria; phylum Actinomycetota; class Actinomycetes; order Mycobacteriales; family Mycobacteriaceae; genus Mycobacterium. The sequence continues at coordinate 4,881 of NZ_JAOPWB010000332.1, forward strand.
CGCCGGTGCCGTCGGTGCTGCCGTCGTCCACGCAGACGACGTGCTCGAAGGCCGAGCGCACATCGGCGATCACCTCGCCGATGACGGCGGCTTCGTTGAAGGCGGGAATGACGATCCAGACGCCGGGGTGTTGAGATTCAGTAGCCATCTAAGCCCACCAGGTTAGCCAGGATCAGCCGGTTAAGCGTCCGGCACGCGCGAGCGCCACCAGATGCACGCCGATTCCCACCATCGGGCCACACAACAGGGCGACCACGGTGCGCGTCTGCAGCGGCAGCGGCAACAACAGCAACAGCGCCGACGCCACCGTCGCACCGACCCAACCGAGCGCGTAGGCCCGATGCAGCGCCGCGGCGACCGTGGCGGCGCCGGTCAGCGTCAGCATCGCGATCGCCACGGCGGCCGCCGTCAGCCACGCCAGCAGCGCGCTGCTGGCCTGGTACTGCGGCCCGAAGGCGACCCGCAGCAACCAGGGGCCGATGACGCCCGCCGCCAGCACCCCGAACGCGCCGACGCCGCCGATGATCGCCGCCGGCGCGACCAGCGCCCGAAGCCGGTCGCTGCGCTCGTCGACGAAGTGAGCGATGAGGTTGCCCTGCATGGCGGTCAGCGGCACCAGCAGCGGCGCCCGGGTCAACGTGACGGCCAGGATGATGACGCCACCCTGTGCGCCCAACTCGCTGCTCGTCAGCTTCAGCAGCACCGGAAACCCCATCACCAGAATCGCGCTGGCCCCGGCCGCGGTGATGGAATGGGCGGCGCCGCGCAGGAAGGTCGCGGTGCTGCCCGGCGTCAGCAGCCGGGCCGCGGCGCGCGCCGTGGGCGAGGCCGCCAGGATGATCAGCCAGGCCGTCGCGCCCGCCACGGTGGCCCACAAGAATCCGGTCAGGCCCCAGCCGATCACGAACGTGGCCGCGGCGACCGTTACCCGGATCACCGCGTCGGTCACCATCAGCGCTCCGTACGACGTCCAGTGGTTGGTGCCGGCCAGCATGCCCAGCAGGGTGGCGTGCAGGCAGAACCCGGCCAGCCCGACGCTGAGCAGCCCCACCGACAACCAGCGTTCCTCGGCGAATACCCGCGCGCTCCACAACGGCGAGCTCCCGGCGATCACGACGGCCGCGGCCACGCCGATCATCGCGGCGAGCTGCAGCGGATGGGTACGGCTGACCGGCGCCGCCCCGATGTCGGTGAGGTAGCTGTCCGACCGGACCTCCCGGGTGGTCTCCTGCAGCAGGCCGAAGGCGGCCCCGGTGACCAGGCCGAACGCCCCCCAGAACACCCCGAATACCGAAAAGCCGCGCGGAGCCAGGTCGCGGGCGGCCAGATAGATCACCGCATACCCGCACAGCGCGGTCAGCGCGGTGGCGACGGCGACCCGGGCCACGCTGGCGCGCGCGACCGGCCCGGCTCCGGTAGAGGCTTGGGTACCGCCGGCTTCGGGCATCACCACAATTTGAAGATAGTAAGTGTGCCGGCGCAGACGGCCCGCGCCGGCGAGGCTGTCGCTATTGTGGGCGGCTGTTGGGAAGGATCCATGGCCGCGTTCCGCATCTTCGGGATCTCGCTGTTTTTCACCGTCGCGGCCCTTGCGGTCGGATATCTCCACGGCGGACTGAACGCCCTTTTTCTGCTGCTGGTGCTGGCCGTCCTCGAGGTGTCGCTCTCGTTCGACAACGCCATCATCAACGCGGCGATCCTGCAGCGGATGAGCCCGTTTTGGCGGCAGATGTTCCTGACGCTGGGGATCCTGATCGCCGTCTTCGGCATGCGGTTGGTCTTCCCGCTGCTCATCGTCTGGGCCACCGCGGGCCTCGAACCGGTTCGGGCGTTCGAGTTGGCGCTCAACCCACCGCCGCACGGCGCACTGGAATTCCCGGACGGCTCGCCCAGCTACGAAAAGCTGGTAGCCGCCGCCCACCCGCAGATCGCGGCGTTCGGCGGGACGTTCCTGTTGATGTTGTTTTTGGATTTCGTGTTTCACGACCGAGATATCAAGTGGCTCAAATGGATCGAGGTTCCGTTCGCGCGCATCGGGCGGCTCGGTCAGGTGTCGGTGGTGGTGGCCGGGGTCGCGCTGGTCCTCGCCGCGACGGAGCTGACGCACTCCAGCGAGGAGCGCGCGACGGTGCTGATTGCCGGGGTGCTGGGTCTGATCGCCTATCTGGTCGTCAACGGTTTGAGCCGGGCGTTCCAGCCGGACATCGCGGTGACGGACGGCAAGTCGGCCGGCAGCGCGGTCGGCAAGGCCGGCCTGACCCTGTTTGTCTATCTCGAGGTGCTCGACGCCGCCTTCTCGTTCGACGGGGTCACCGGCGCCTTCGCGATCACCTCGGACCCGATCATCATCGCGCTGGGCCTGGGGCTGGTCGGCTCGATGTTCGTCCGGTCGATCACCATCTACCTGGTCCAGCAGGACGCACTGGACCGCTACGTGTACCTGGAACACGGCGCCCACTGGGCGATCGGCGCGCTGGCCGTGATCATGTTGCTGTCCACCGAGCCGCGCTACCAGGTGCCCGAGGCGGTCACCGCGTCGGTCGGCGTGGTCTTCATCGGGGCGGCCCTGGGCTGGAGCGTGTTGCGCAATCGGCGCAACGCCGCCGCAATGAGCTAGGCCTCGATCTGGCCCGCGATCCGCCGTTCGATGGCGGCCCGGGCCGGCGCCGGCAACACGACCAGCCCGTCGAGTTCCTTGCCCGCCCGCAGGTAGGCGTTCTGTCGCTCCTCTCGCGTGGCCGCCTCGTCCTGCGCCAGGTGCAGCAGGTGCTGCGCGCGTGCCAGCCGTTGCTGGTCGTACTCCGAGAAGTCGCTGCGGCGGCGGCGAATAGCCTCGGCCTCGGCGATTTCGAACGCGCTGATGTACTCGTGGACGGCGTCGCGGTATTCCCGTTGCGCCGTGCGGTCGCCGGCGAGCTCCTCGGGCCGTTCCGGGCGCAACAGGTCCGCGCGCCGCTTCGCCCTGTGAAACGCGATGGTCAGCGGGTGGCGCATGTCCGTCATCATCGGGAAGTCCAGCACTTTGGCGAGGTCGAGTTCGTAGTCGAACCACCGCGCGTCGGTACGGTCATGCGACGCAATGAGTTTGGTGAGCTCTCGCCGCGAGCTCTCCTGAACGTTTCGTGCGCGCCCCGAAGCCTCCGCGACGGCGATCTTGGCCTGCTGCTTCAGCCGGTAGCGCTCCAGCCGCCGGTCGGCCCGGCGCTCGTTGGCGGCGGCGACCGCCCTGATGCCCGCGCCGATCGTGCCGCCCAGCGGGAAGATCAGCCACCAGAAAGCGCCGGCGAAATGCAGCATCGGGGTCACATCGCCAGGATGCCACCGAGCCGCGGGGCCCGGTTACGCCGAGAGCGTTAGTGCCCGGAAGCCTTGAACCGCTCCACCGAACGCTGCACCTCCGCCTCGGCTTCGGCGCGGTCAACCCAGTCGGCGGTCTTGACGTACTTGCCCGGTTCCAGGGCCTTGTATTGCGAGAAGAAATGCTTGATGACATCCAGCTCAAAGGGTGGAACGTCCCCGATGTCCTGGATTTGATCCCATCGGTGGTCACCGGCCGGCACGCACAACACCTTGTCGTCGCCGCCGTGCTCGTCCACCATCCGGAACATCGCCACCGGGCGGGCCTCCACGATCACGCCGGGGTACAGCGGCTCGGGCAGCAGCACCAGCGCGTCCAGCGGGTCGCCGTCCTCACCCAGGGTGTCCTCGATGAAGCCGTAGTCGGTGGGATAGGCCATCGAGGTGTACAGGTAGCGGTCCAGACGCACCCGGCCCGTCTCGTGATCGACCTCGTACTTGTTGCGTTGGCCTTTCGGAATTTCGATCGTGACGTCGAATTGCACCGCGTGGGCTCCTTCACGAGGGGTGGATCTGGGTGGGTCAGGTGGGTCCGGCATCACCCTAGTCGAGCGCATTGCGGCCTATTCGGCAGAATGGGTTCAAACAGTCAGGAGAGTGATGGGTCCTACTCGCTGGCGGAAATCCACCCAGGTGTTCATCGGGTTGGCCGTGCTGGCGTTCGTCGCCGCGGTGGTGGCTGCGGCAACGTTTTTCACCACGGGGGGTCACGGCGCCGGCGCCGCGCACGTCCCCGTGCCGCCGCCGCGCCCGCCGACCGTCAAGCCGGGGATGGTCCCGGTTGCTGACAGCGCCGAGACGCCCAGCCCCGGTGGGGTGGCCGCCGCGCTGGCGCCCGCGGCGGCGGATCCCAACCTGGGCCGGCTGGGTGGCCGGATCACCGACGCCAGCACCGGGAAGGAACTCTGGCAGGTGGCCGACGACGTGCCCCTGGTGCCGGCGTCGACCAACAAGGTCCTGACCGCGGCCGCGGCCCTGCTGACGCTGGACCGTCAGGCCCGGATCGGCACCCGGGTGGTCGCGGGCAGCCCCAACCCCCAGGGGCCCGTCGTGCTGGTGGGCGCGGGGGATCCGGTGCTGTCGGCGGCGCCGCCGGGCGTGGACACCTGGTACCGCGGTGCGGCGCGCATCAGTGACCTCGCCGAGCAGGTGCGCCGCAGCGGCGTGACCCCGACGGCGGTGCAGGTGGACACCTCGGCGTTCAGCGGGCCGACGATGGCGCAGGGCTGGGATCCGGCCGATGTCGACAACGGCGACATCGCGCCGATCGAGTCGGTGATGATTGACGCCGGCCGCATCCAGCCGACCTCGGTCAACTCCCGGCGGTCCAAGACGCCGGCGCTGGATGCCGGGCGGGAGCTGGCCAAGGCCCTCGGCCTGGACCCGGCCGCGGTGACGATCGCCTCGGCGCCGTCCGGCGCGCGGCAGCTGGCCGTCGTGCAGTCCGCGCCGTTGGTGCAGCGGCTGTCCGAGATGATGGACCATTCCGACAACGTGCTGGCCGAATGCATCGCCCGGGAGGTCGCGGCCGCGATCAACCGGCCGCAGAGCTTCGCCGGGGCGGTCGACGCGGTGACCAACCGGTTGAGCACTGCGCACGTCGACACCGCCGGCGTCGCGCTGCTGGATTCCAGCGGGCTTTCGGTCGACGACCGGCTGACGGCGAAGACGCTCGACGGGGTGGTGCAGGCGGCCGCCGGCCCGGACCAGCCGGCGCTGCGGGCGCTGCTGGACCTCCTCCCGATCGCCGGCGGCAGCGGCACGCTGGCCGACCGCTTCCTCGACCCGGCCACCGATCGCGGCCCCGCCGGGTGGCTGCGCGCCAAGACGGGCTCGCTGACCGCGATCAACTCGCTGGTCGGCGTGCTCACCGACCGCAGCGGGCGGGTGCTCACGTTCGCGTTCATCTCCAACGCCGCGGGCCCGAACGGTCGCAACGCGATGGACGCCCTGGCCGCCAAGCTGTGGTTCTGCGGGTGCGCATGACCGCCTCGTCGAGCCTGACCCTCGGGACCGCCGTCGACTGGCGATTCGCGGCGACCGTCGGCCAGCGCCTGGCCCGGCCCGGCCCGGCGGCCAGCGACTACACCCGCCGCCAGGTGATCGAGGAGCTGACGAGCGCGGCCGCGAAAGCCGAACCGCCGGTGCGCGACGTCACGGGGTTGATCACCGACGGCGTGGTGCCGGCGGCCCGCGTCGTCGACCGCGTGCAGTGGATCGGCGCGGCGGCCGAGTCGATGCGGGTGATGACCAACGGAGGCGAAAAGCCGCGGGGGTTCTTCACCGGCCGCATCACGGGCGCGCAGACCGGCGCAGTGCTGGCGTTTGTGTCGTCGGGGATTCTCGGCCAGTACGACCCGTTCGCCGGCGCGAAGGAGGGCTGCCTGCTGCTGGTGTACCCGAACGTCATCGCCGTCGAGCGCCAGCTTCGGGTCGAGCCCTCCGACTTCCGGTTGTGGGTGTGCCTGCACGAGGTGACCCACCGCGTCCAGTTCACCGCCAACCCGTGGTTGTCCGACTACATGTCCCAGGCGCTGGGGCTGCTGACGCAGGACGCGGGGGAGGACATCCGCGAGGTGGCGAGCCGGCTCGCCGAATTCGTCCGCAGCCGCGGTAACGGCGAGGTCGCGTCGGACGGCAGCTCGTCGGGGATTCTCGGCCTGGTGCGCGCGGTGCAGTCCGAGCCGCAACGCGAGGCCCTGGATCAGCTGCTGGTGCTCGGGACGCTGCTGGAGGGCCACGCCGATCACGTGATGGATGCCGTCGGGCCGGTCGTGGTGCCGTCGGTGGCCAGCATCCGCCGCCGGTTCGACGAGCGTCGCCATCGCAAGCAACCGCCGCTGCAGCGGCTGCTGCGCGCACTGCTGGGCCTCGACGCCAAGCTCAGCCAGTACACCCGCGGCAAGGCGTTCGTCGACCACGTCGTGGGCAAGGTCGGAATGGAGCGGTTCAACACCGTCTGGTCGGGCCCCGAAACGCTGCCGCTGCCCGCCGAAATCGAAGACCCCCAGCGATGGATCGACAGGGTGCTGTAGGGCAGCTGCGCGCGGCTGTCGAGGCTTTTGCCAATACCTATCTCGCCACCGGGGAGCAGTGGCGCGTGGCCCTCTCCGGCGGCCCGGACTCGCTGGCGCTCACCGCGGTCGCGGCCCCGCTTCGTCCCACCACCGCCCTGATCGTCGACCACGGCCTGCAGCCCGGCTCGGCCGCCGTCGCCGAGACCGCCCGGAAGCAGGCGGTCGCCCTGGGATGTGTTGACGCGCAAGTGCTTTGCGTGGAGGTGGGTAAGGACGGGGGCCCGGAGGCGGCGGCGCGCGCCGCGCGCTATGCGGCGCTGCGCGCCTGCGGTGACGGCCCGGTGCTGCTGGCGCACACGCTCGACGATCAGGCGGAGACGGTGCTGCTGGGGCTCGGCCGCGGCTCCGGGGGGCGCTCGATCGCCGGGATGCGCCCGCACGATCCCCCGTGGTGTCGGCCGCTGTTGGGGGTGCGGCGGTCCGCGACGCACGCCGCGTGCGCGGAACTGGGAATGACCGCCTGGCAGGACCCGCACAACAGCGACCGGCGCTTCACCCGGGCCCGGCTGCGACTCGAGGTGCTGCCGCTGCTGGAGGACGTGCTGGGCGGCGGCGTGGCCGAGGCGTTGGCGCGCACCGCGACCGCGTTGCGTGAGGACACCGAGATGATCGATGCGCTCGCCGCGCAGGCGCTGCCCGACGTGCGGGCGGGGTCGGGGCTGCAGGCCCGGGCGCTGGCCGCGCTGCCGGACCCGGTTCGACGGGGCGTGATTCGCGGCTGGCTGCTGGCCGGGGGCGCGACCGGCTTGACCGACAAGCAGATTCGCGGTGTGGACACGCTCGTCACGGCGTGGCGCGGGCAGGGTGGGGTCGCAGTGGGCTCCGCGTTGCGCGGTGAGCGGTTGATCGCCGGGCGGCGCGACGGCGTGCTCGCGATATGGCGCGAACCTGTGTAAGAACGGGCCGTCGTTGGTTATTCGCCCGCTGGCGTGGCACTCTGTGGGCGTGGCCCAGATCTCCCCGGCTATCACCCCCGCGCAGCCCGTGGAGCTGTATCCGGGGGATATCAAGTCGGTGCTGCTCACCGCGGAGCAGATTCAGGCCCGCATCGCCGAACTCGGCGAGGAAATCGGCCACCACTATCGCGACCTTGCCAGCGAGACCGGCGAGGATCTGCTGCTGATCACCGTGCTCAAGGGCGCGGTGATTTTCGTCACGGACCTGGCCCGCGCGATCCCGGTGCCCACCCAGTTCGAATTCATGGCCGTGAGCTCCTACGGCTCCTCGACGTCCTCGTCGGGCGTGGTGCGGATCATGAAGGACCTGGACCGCGATATCCACGATCGCGACGTGCTGATCGTCGAGGACGTCGTCGACTCCGGGCTCACTCTGTCGTGGTTGCTGCGCAACCTGAAGAGCCGGCAGCCGCGTTCGTTGCGGGTGTGCACGCTGCTTCGCAAGCCCGACGCGGCGCGCGCCAAAGCCGAGATCGCCTACGTGGGCTTCGACATTCCGAACGACTTCGTGGTGGGCTACGGCCTGGATTACGACGAGCGCTACCGCGACCTGTCGTACATCGGCACCCTGGATCCCAGGGTCTACGAGCAGTAGCCGAGCCTAGCGGCGATCGCAAGCGCGGCGAAGCCGGGCGCTGCGGGTCGCCGCCATCGGGCTAGTCCAATTCCCACACCGCGGTCACCGAGAAACTCACGGTCTGCTGGCCCGGTTCCAGCGGGACCGCGGCCATGCTCCGAGGCGGAACCGGCGGCCCGCCGGGCGCCGGCTGGCTGCCCGACACCTCCGAGATGGAAAGCACCCTACCCAGCCGCAGGCCGGACAACTGGGCGTACTGGTCGGCGCGGGCCTTGGCATCGTTGAATGCCCGCGCACGGGCGTCCTTGACCAGCTGCGAGTCGTCGGCGACGGAGTAGCTGACCGAGCTGATCCGGGTGGCGTCGCCGCCGGTGCTGATGATGAGCGCCAGCATCCCTGACGCGGCGTCGGTCGGGTGGATCTTGACCTGGATCGCGTTGGTCGCGCGGTAGCCCGTAATCGAGGCGGTGCCACTGGCACCCGGGTTGCTGTACTGGGGCTCGAGGGTGACCGTGGTGGTGCTGATGTCTTTGCGGTCCAGGCCCGCGCCGACGAGCGCGTTGATCACCGCCTGCTGGCGATCATTGGTCTGGTTCATCGCGGCGGTGACGTCGGGCGCGGCGAATTCGATGCCGGCGTCGGCGGTCAAGGTGTCCGGGACGCCCTGGACCTGCCCCGAGCCGACGACGGTCACTTGACGCGGATTCGTCCCCGCCGCCGGCGCGGCATTGTGCTTGTCGCACGCCGACAGAACGGCGACGGTCAAGCCGGCGGCGGCCAAAGCAATCGATTTGCGGACCATGTGTGGACACTAGCGCTCCCGGCCGCTTTTTTAGCGTCCGCGAAGCCTAGTGCGTGTCGTGGCAACCTGACCGAAGATCATGTCGAACTCTAATCATATTGCTTTGCTACATCTTTCATGTGATCCCCAAAAGGTGCAGCACATTGGTGCAGCTAAATGAACAGTTTCCGACCCGCCCATGAATACGGCGCCCGAAGGGTTGCGATGACCCCAACGGGGCGGGCCTAACCTCTGAGCTGCTTCGGTGACGCCTTCGGTTACCGAAATACGTTGATCGAGCTCGCGTTTGGGAGGACATATGTCAATCGTGATCACACAGCGCCGCCCCGACGACCGGGGATCGTCCCAGCGGCCGCGGATGTGGTGTCGATGCTGACCGCCGCGCACTTCGCTTCGCACGCAAAGCTTTACCAGGCGGTCAGTGCCCAGGCCGTGACCCTGCGGGAGCTGTTGGCGACCACGCTCGGCGTCGGCGCCGGCTCGACGGCCTGTCGGCAGTTTCATCACCGAGCTGGGCCGCAACTTCGCGGTGATTACGAACAGGCCAACGCCCACGGGCAGAAGGTGCAGGCGGCCGGCAGCAACATGGCCAGCACCGACAGCACGGTGGGCTCCATTGACCTAGGGTGTCACGAGAATCTTGCAGTGCCGCTCGGGGTCGGCCAGGTCGTCGAAGGCCTGCCCGACCCCGTTCAGCCCGACCTCACCGGTAATCACCGGGGTGACGTCGATCTCCCCCTCGGCCAGCGCGCGCAGCGAGTCGCCGAACTCCTCCGGGTTGTAGGCCAGCACGAACTGCACGTTGATCTCCTTGGCGATCGCAAAGAAAGGGTGCACGGTGTCGGGCTGCATGCACACCCCGGCGACGACCAGGCGCGTGCCCGGTCGCGCCCGCCGCAGCACGTCGTCGATGATCCCCGGCACCCCGACCGCCTCGAACACGACCGCGGGTTTGACGGAGTCGAAGGGCGAACCCTGGGCCGCATCCAGCGTCTGGTGCGCGCCCATCGCCGTGGCAAGTTCGCGCCGTTTCGGCGAAAAATCCGACGCCACAATGGTTTCGACCCCGCGCGCTTGAAGGGCCGCGATGATGGCGATGCCGATCGGACCGCAACCGAGCACCAGGGCGGTCTCGCCCGGCGTGATGTTGGACTTGTTGACGGCGTGCAACCCCACCGCCATGGGTTCGGTCAACGCGGCATGCTTGAGGTCGAGGCCGTTGGGGATGGCCAGCAACAGTGGCGCCGAGAGCAGCATCCGTTCGGCGTAGCCGCCAACAGTGCTGTTGCTATAGACGATCGGCTCAACGCCCTTGGTGGACAGCAGTACGGGAATCGAGGTGACCAGAGTTCCGGGCGGATGGGTTTCCGTGTCGGGTCCGGCTTCGAGCACCTCGGCGCTGAATTCGTGACCCATGTAGACGTCGCTGCTCAGATCGACGCCCATGCCTCCGGCGCCGGCGGCCACCTGGGCCGTCATCTCCACCACCTCGTCACCGTGGGCGGCGAAATGCAAGTCAGAGCCGCAGATTCCACACGCTCGCACACCGACCAACACCTGACCCGGCCCGGGCACCGGCTCGGGCACGTCGTCCCGGTAGACCATCCGGCCTTCTCGTAATACCGCAGCGCGCATCAGCTTCCCACGCCTTTCTGCTCGTCGACATGCTCGGTGATGGCTTTGACGATGGCCTCGCCGGCGCGTCCGATCAATTGGTCGCGTCTGCCCCTGGCCCAGTCGTGAGATGACCGCGACGCTTCGAGCTGTCCCTTGAAATAGGGAATCACCTTGCGGGCCACCAGGTCATAGCAGTGGTAGGTCGCTTCGGGCGAGGCCCAATCGTGGCCGAGCATCAGCAACGTTCCGAAACCGCCGGACCGTTCGAGCAGGTCGTCGATGTGCGCGATCGCGTCCTCGGGCGTGCCGATGCAGCAATTGCCTTTGGCCGCATAGTCCGCGACGAACTCGTGCGGCGTCTGCGCCTCGCCGTCGACGGCGTTGGACAGCGGCACGAACCCCGCCGCGCCGAAGTAATTGGCGAAATCCTGGAGGCCGTAGGTGCAATCGTCGATCGCCTGCTCCCGGCTGTCTGCAATGTGCATGATGCTCAAGACGCGCCAGTCGGCCCTGTCCGGCTCGTCGCGGCCGACCTTGGCGGCCTGCTCGCGCACCACCTCCCAGGTGTTGTCCAGAGCGGCGTAGCCGCCCGGCACCGACATCGACAGCGACAGCAGCGACGTGCCCAGAGCACCGGCCAGCCGCGGCCCGGACGGCGAAATCATTGCCGCGGTGGAGATCTCCGGGTAGGGCCACGTGTAGGGGCGGATGTGCAGCTGCGCGTCGCGCAGGGTGAACCAGTCGGTGTGGCGGTCGACTCGTTCGGATGGGCCCGCGCGGAACAGCGCCAGGATCGCCTCGAGGGATTCCTGCATCATGTGTCGCTGATCGACCGGGTCGATGCCCATCATGTACGCGTCCGACGGCAGCGCGCCGGGGCCGGTGCCGAACATGACCCGGCCGCGGGTCAGGTGGTCCAGCAGCACCCAGCGGTCGGCCACCATCAGCGGATGGTGGTAGGGCAGCGAGACCACTCCGGTGCCCAGCCGGATGTGCTTGGTCCGCTCCGCCGCGGCCGCAATGAACACTTCCGGGCAGGCGATCAGCTCGTAGCCACCGGAATGGTGCTCGCCGAACCAGGCTTCGTCGAACCCGAGGCGGTCCAGCGCGACGACGCGCTCCATGTCGTATTCCAATGCCACCGTGGGGGATTGGCCGACGGGATGAAAAGGCGTGATGAAGACGCCGAAACGCAGCGGCACGCTCATCGCAGCTCCAATCCGTTGAGGAACTCCAACAGGGCGGCGTTGACTTCCTCGGGCCGCTCCTGTTGCAGCCAGTGCCCCGCGCCCTCGATCATCAGCTGGTGGTACGGCCCGGAGATCGCCTCCGACGCGCGGTCGACGCGGGTGAACGCCAACACCGGATCGGCCGTCCCGGCGATAAACAAACACGGCACAGCGATTTTGGCGTCCGTGAGCTCCGGCGTGGTCTCCCAGTTGCGGTCGAAGTTGCGGTACCAGTTCAGGCCGCCGGTGAAGCCGGTGCGGGCGAACTCGGCGATGTAATGGTCGAGTTCCTCCTGGCTGATCCAATCCGGCAGCCCGTCGGGTTCGGGAAGGCGGTCGATGAAACCGTCGGGGCCCGGAGCCACCATTCGCAGGCCCGCGCCCGGGTCCGCGGATGTCCCCAGCCCGCCCATCATCCGGCGCATCGTGCGGGCGGGATCGGCGTCGAGTTCGGCGTCGGCAACGCCGGGTTGCTGGAAGTAGAGGATGTAGAAGAAGTTTTCGCCGAATCGCTTGCGCCACGTCTGTGTCGGCGCCTCCTTCGGTCGGGGCAGCGCCGGCACGCTGAGCGCGGCGACGGCAGCGACCCGGTCGGGGTGCAACAGCGGCGCGTGCCAGACCACGGGCGCACCCCAGTCGTGCCCGACCCAGACGGCGCGCTGGGCGCCGACGTCGTCGAGCAGCCCGACCAGGTCGGCGGTCAGCTCGTGAATGTTGTACGCCTCGATCGCATCCGGACGCGATGAGCCGCCGTAGCCGCGCTGATCGGGCGCCAGCACGTGATAGCCGGCGTCGGCGAGAGCCGGTATCTGGTGCCGCCATGAATAGGCCAGTTCGGGAAAGCCGTGCGCCAGGATCACCACGGGCGCGCCGCGGTCTCCCGCCTCGGTCACCCGCAACTGCACGCCATTGGTGTCTACTAACCGTTGGGTCGACGAAAGCACCGTCTCACCAAATCACAAGGATCCCGGGCTGAGAAGGGCCTTTTCTTCGCGGAGCCGGTCGCACCGCGACCCTCGGCGATTGTGTGGTTTGCCACGTCGGGAACCACATGGGGAACTGCCGCTCGTTGTGTCGTGAGGATGGTGCCGACCCGCTGCGCCCCGGCTCTGCCGGGGCTGGCGATCGGCACTAGCGGTAGCCTGGACTTTTCCAGCTTCGTGTATCGGGGAAGGACCTGGCCGACGAGGCCGATGATTGATGAACCGGAAAAACGTGATTCGCACCCTCACGGCGATCGCCGTTGTGGTGCTGCTGGGTTGGTCGTTCTTTTACTTCAGCGACGACACCCGCGGTTACAAGCCCGTCGACACCTCGGTCGCGATGTCGCAGATCAACGGCGACAACGTCAAAAGCGCGCAGATCGATGACCGTGAGCAGCAACTGCGGTTGACCCTGAAGAAGGGCAACAACGACA
>NZ_JAOPWB010000341.1 GCF_025965855.1 Mycobacterium sp.
CCCATCCTTCACAGGCGCGATGTGCCCCCGGAAATCGAAAGCATGCCGGCGTTTAACGACGTCGAAGTCACCGAAACGACAGTGTCTTACACCCGGCTGTTGCCTGAGGCGCAGCTCACCGATTGGGAGGCCGATGCCACCGGACTGGACCGTGGCATCCTATACAAACGTCGAGAGTGCGGCACGTTCGTCTCCCCCGCGATGCACCGCCAATATTGGGAAATCACAACCGCGGACGGTGAGCTGTACACCACTACACGAACCCACGGGATCACACCTGAGACGGAAAATTCAACTCACGTGTTCATGCAGGCGTCACGCAATTATCGGACCGATCGCGACGAGGTGACCACCAGTCTGAGGTCTTTCCTGTCCGGGGTTGCCCAACGCGACACTGCCATTCTGGAGATGGCTTCTAACCACTCGGGATACGACCGATGGCGGGGCGGAGTGGAGTTCCAGGCCGACGCGGCCGCGCTGCGCGCACGACGCATCGTGGGGGTGATGTTGGCCAAAGAGGCGGGCCGCTCCACAATACGACCCGGTCTCGCACCAAATACGAGAAGTGACGCGCTCAGCCCGCTTCGATCCGTAACGGCCAGCGGCTGAGTACGTGGGTTGTAGCACAAGAGCTTGAGCGCCATAGCGGGATATGGGTCGCTATCCTGACGTGGCCCCGGTCGGTTCGGCGATGGAACCATGTGACACTCGGCGGGCACCGTAGAGCTGTACCTCACCGCGGATCCCTTTGAGGTGCCGCGTTTCCGGAGGCGACCACTCGATACCGGCTGGATCGCCAATAGCCTCGCGCGCAGACTCGATCACCCGCAGTGCGCCCGCGGGCGCCGCGTCGGTGACTCGGCTGGCGAGATTGACCGGGCTGCCGTACCAGTCGCCGGCGCGGTTGACCGCATGACCGAACGCAAGCCCGACCCTCAAACGTGGGAAATCTTCTCCGGCCGCGCCATCAACGAGGTCCAGAACTGTGACCAACAGCTTGAGCGGGTCCGAGCAGACCAGCATCACGGCGTCGCCGATGGTCTTGACGAATTGGACGGGACTTGCGACGACGTCACGGGTTAGATCTGCCAACCGACTGGCGACCAGTCCCAATTCTTCCGGCGATATTTGTTCCCCGAGCCGGGTGAAACCCACGAGGTCGGCGAACGCTACCGCGACTGCCCGTGATCCCGGCAGCGTGCCGGCGGCACGCTCGAACGCATTGATCGCCTCGGTCTCAAAGGAATGACGCAAGGCCAGCCGCAACAAAGCGTCGACCATCGGGCCAAGCAGTGGTTCGGCGTCGTGCGCCAACACTTCGAAGGCCTGGGCCAGCTCGAGCTCCGTAGCACCCGGATGCAGCAATGCTTGCAACGCCGCGTGACGCATCGTCACCGCCGCACCGGCGAGGCCGTCCATCAACAATCGCGCGGTCAGAGCGACTTGTGCCGGGTCGAGGCCAAGATCGATCAGTCGCGCGGCCGCGAGCACGGATTCGGCATCCGCCCGCGACTGCACACGCGCGTCGGCGTCCTCTGAGTGAGCCAGGCCGACGGCGCTGTGCAGTCGTTGGAGCAGTTCGAGGCTCACGCCGCTGGATTCCGAGATTTCTCGCGCCGAGACCAATGTTCCGTCATCGCCAATCGCGCGATTGGCCGGCAGCAACATAGGGCTGAATGCGGTGCGGATCTGACCGGCATCAAAGCCGCGCGCGAGCAACCATTCAATAAGCTCGGCACGCTCCTGGCGCGCTCGTCCTTGGAGGTCTTCGAGCAGCCCTAGTTCCTCGATGTCCGGGTGGTTCAGGTCTGCGCCCACGGCGTCAACGTACAACACCTGGCGGCGAGTCGACCGCAATTCCGCAGTGCGACCGGCGAGCAAGAACACGAGCGCCGATGCCCGTGTCAGCCGAAGGTCTCGCGAAGGGCTTTCTTGATCACTTTTCCGAATTGATTGCGCGGCAGCGCATCAACGATCACCAGGCGCTCGGGGTGTTTGTGGCGGCTCAGCCCCTGCGAACGGCAGTGCTGCACCAGGGATTCCAATGACACACCGCCGCCTGACGCGGGCGCCACCACGGCGCAGACGCGCTCGCCGGTGCGCGGGTCGGGCACTCCGATGACCGCGACGTCGGCGACCGCGGGATGGGTGGCCAGTGCGTTTTCGAGTTCGAGGGCCGAGACATTCTCCGCATTGCGGATGATCGCATCCTTGATCCGGCCCGTGACACGGACGTTGCCGTCCGCGTCGATCAGCCCGAGATCGCCTGTGCGCAGCCAGCCGTCGGCGTCGAACGCGTCGGCGTCAAGCGTGGGGTCTGCGTAGCCGAGGAAACATTGGGGGCCCTTGAGCCGCAGCTCACCCTCTTGCCCGATGGGCAGTTCGATTCCTCGGTTGTCGACGACCCGGACGCTGACCCCCGGTCCCGGCGCGCCGACGGTGTGGTCGAGCACCTCCGGCGCAGCCTCAAGCGGCGGTGAGGTCGCCACCGGAAATTCGGTGAGCCCCCACGCGTTGGCGATGCCGGCCACACCGAAGGTTTCGCGGACCTGGTGTCCCAGTTCGGCGGTGATCGGCGCGCCGCCGGCCAGGCGGCCCCGCACGAACGGGAACAGCGGCTGGTCGCCGTGGTCCCGCTGGGCCTGGAGGAACGCCAGGAAGAACGGTGTCGCCATGCCCAGGAAGGTCGGGTTGTGCGCCGCGATGGACAGCGGCGTGGTAGCCGGATCGAATACCTCGAACAGCGCTAACCGCATGCCGGTCAACAGTGCGGCGGCCAGCATCACGACACCACCGATGTGCGCGATGGGAAACGCAATCGGATCCACGTCGCTACTAGTGATTCCGATCTTGTCCGCTAAGCCTGTCGCGGGGGCCATCACTGACGCGTCGGTATGGCGAATCCCTTTGGGGGCCGCGGTGGTCCCCGACGAGTAGTAGATCCATCGGGTGCCGCTGGTAGGTCCCGGTGCCGTCCCGAGGGCGTCGATGCTTGCGCGGGGCAGCCGCAGCTCACCGGCCGTCGGCGGTGTCGCCAGCTCAACGGTGATGATCTGAAAGCCCCTGTCCGAGGACAGGGCTCGCGCCAGCCCGCCGTAATCGAATCCATGCCAAAACTCCGGTACCACAAGAAATTCCGAGGACAGCTGCGCGGTAATGAAGCCGACCTCATGCTCACGCAGTATCGGGATGATCGGGTTTTGGACGGCACCAAGCCGCGCCAGCGCCGCCATGACGACCGCCGTCTCGAGCGTCGTCGGCAGCTGCCACGACACGACGGCCGCCGCGCCTATCCCGCGTTCGGCGAACGCGGCGGCCGTCGCGCACGCCGCATCGTGGAACTGACGTGCCGTGAGACTGCGTCCATACTCGTCGGCGAGCAGCGACCGGTCTGATCCTCGGCGTGCGGCCTCGGCGATCAACGCCCAGTAGGTGACGTCCTTCATCCGGCCGGCGGCTGGACTGAGATCGGACGAAATCCGGAGTGCGCGATGGCGACAGACACGGAACTACCGATCGGGCCCTTTTGGTCGACGAGGACGGCCGAGCCGGTGGCCACCCCGTCGTGGCTGTAATGCGTGAGTGAGGCGAGGCCGATGTGAGGCCCTTCCGGCAGCCGGGTCAGTGTGAGGGTGTAGTCGACGTTGATGAACTGCAAACCGCTTGTGCCCCAATTGGCGAGCGAGGCCGTGATGTCGGCGCCCATGGCCGCGCGGGTGAAGGCGCTGAGCGGTTCGCCGTCGATCAGCGAGCGCGTCTCGTGCAGCCACGTGTATTTCGGTCCGGAGGTGTCGGCCCAATCGGGATCGGGATTCTGAATCTCGGTGCCCCAGCCGTAGGTCCGCATGAAAAGCGAAGGTGCGGGGCCGTCCTCGATGGGTAGCCGCGGCATCTCCACCGCCGGTGACCACACATCCCCCTCGGGCTGCGGGCCGCGCCGCAAAAACAGCGCGCTCCCCCGCGCGACGGGGGTACCGCGCTGGGTGAGGACCGTCTCGACGAGCCGCAATCGCCGGCGGTCGTGGTGCACCCGCGTGTGCACCTCGATCGGTTCCAGCGCGGTTGGTGCGGGAAGGTCGACGGTCAGCCGCGCAGGTTGCAGTTGCGGGTCGTCGACAGCGCGTTCGGCGGCCCAGCCCAACAGGCCGCCGACGACGTGGCCGCTGATTGACGGACCCCAACCGCCGCGCGCGATATTGTTTGGCACGAAACGGCTTTCGTCGCGCAGAAAGTATGGCATCAGCGCCGCGGAATCGACGTCATCCGGCGCGATATTGGTTTCGGTCAATGCACGGCTCTTTCTCGTCAGGACGGCAACAGTTGATATTACAGTTTCTGTTTCCAGTCCCGACGCCAGGCGGCAGCCGCCCAGATGATCACGCGATCGCGGCGCCCACCACGTGCCCGATCGCGTAGGTCATCGCCAGCGCAAGCGCGCCGCCGATGACATTGCGGGCCACCGCCCGGCCCTGCGGTGCACCGCCCAGCCCCGCCGACACCGCCCCGGTGATCACCAAGGCCAGCAACACCGCCACGACGGTCGCCGGGATTCTCCACGCCGTCGGCGGCGCCAGGATCACGATCAGCGGTAACAACGCGCCCAGTGTGAACGACAGCGCCGAGGACAGCGCCGCTTGCCACGGATTAGTCAGCTCATTCGGGTCGATACCCAGTTCGACCTCGGCGTGGGCGACGAAAGGATTGTGGTCGGTGAGTTCCTCGGCCACGGTACGCGCGGTTGCCGGTGACAGACCCTTGGCTTCGTAGAGCTCGGCGAGCTCGTCCAATTCGGCGGCCGGATAATCGCGCAACTCCTGCAATTCCTTGGTCAACAGCGCCTGCTCGGTGTCGCGCTGGGTGCTGACCGAGACGTATTCGCCCAACGCCATCGACACCGCGCCGGCGGCCAGCCCGGCGATTCCGGCAGTCAAGATCGGCCCGCGCTGCACCGTCGCCGCCGCGACACCGACGACGATGCCCGCGGTGGACACGATGCCATCGTTGGCGCCCAGCACCCCGGCACGCAGCCAGTTCAGCTTCGAGGCCACCGAACCCACATGGGGTTCCGCGGGATGGGACGTAGTCGACACGTCCGCCACCATATACGCGAAAACCGTGTCCGACCAGCAAATATAGCCTTGCCAAAGCTAGACCAGGCTTGCCTTACGCCCAAAAGTTGTGCTTGGGCCCGTCACAGCGGGTCCATAGATTCGCTATCTAGCCTGTGGTTGTTGGGGGGTTCTAGAACTCACTTATAGACAGGTGAAGGACTATGAAACTGAAGCAATTGATCGCGGGGGGAACCATCGCCGGCGCTCTCGGTGCCGCCGCGTTGGGCATGGGTGCCGGTTCGGCATTCGCCGCTCCGGGACCGCCGCCGCCGGCTCCCGGCGGTAACCACGGCGGCCCGGCGCCGGGTAACTTCCACGCGCCGACCGGTCCGAACGACCCGGGCGGACCTGGTAATCCCGGCGGGCCTGGCGGTCCAGGCGGACCCGGGCCCGATCACCCGGGCGGACCGGGCGGCCCAGGCGGACCTGGGTACGACCATCCTGGGGGACCCGGCGGCCCGGGTGGCCCGGGGGGACCGGGCGGTCCCTGGCGCGGCGATCCGCAGCGCGGCTACTTCCGCGGCGCCCCGTGGGGAGAGGGGCCCGCGCCCTGGGGATATGGTGAGCCGCCGCGGCCGGCGTGGGACAGGCCGCTTCCGCCGCCCGGCGGGCCATGGGGGTACGGTCCCGTTAACTACTACGGCTACGACGAAACACCCGTCTGGGATCCCGGGTTCAACCAGTGGGGCTTCTGGTTCTTCGGGGTCTGGATTCCGCTGTAACAGGTCGATCCGCACGATGCCCGCCTCGCTGGTCGGTGAGGCGGGCGTCGGCGGGATCGCTTGTGCTCAAGCCACTTTAGGCTTGATCTCCTCGATCACCCACTGGGCATAGTCGAGGTACTCGTCGACTCCGCGGGCGGCCGGAACCGGCACCGCGCTGAAGGTCACTCCCTGCTCGGCGAGCCAATTCAGGCGATCGATGATCTCCTGCGCGCTGCTGCCGCGATGTGCGCCTCGGTCCTTGACGATGCGATGTCCCTCGCCGACACGCGTTGTGCCCAGCCCGTGCATGACCTCGACGGGGCGCCCGTCGTAGGTGGGCTGACCCTTGATGAACTCGACACGCTCGGCGATCTTTTCTGGCGGGGTCAAGAACGGCCACCAACCGGATGCGAATCGCGCGGCACGCTTGAGGGCGGCATCCGCGTCGCCGCCGATCCACACCGGAAGATGGGGTTTCTGAACGGGTTTGGGCTCGAACGCCATGTCCTGGAACGACACGTAACTGCCCTCGAAACGGGGCGATTCGCTGGTCCAGAGCTCGATGATCGCTTCGAGATACTCGTCGGCAATGCGGCCGCGTTCGCGGAAGGACACCCCGAGAAGGTCGAATTCGCGCTTGAGCCAACCGATTCCGAAGGTCACCATCATGCGCCCGCTGCTCATCCAGTCGGCGGTCGCCAGCGCCTTGGCCAGCACGATGGGATGCTGCAGCGGCAGTATTGTGACGCACGAGTTCAACCGGATCTTTTCGGTGGCTCCCGCGATGTAGGCCTGGGCAACGGTCGACTGAAGGTAGTGCGGACCCGACAGTTCGACGTGGTCGGTGGGGATGACGAAATGCTCGGGGATCGCGATCATGTCGTAGCCCATCGCTTCGGCGCCCTTGGCCATTCGCGTCTGATCGGCGCCCGTGACTCCGGCTTCCCACGGTTGGGTGATCGCCTTGAGGCGCAGCGTGTGCGGTAGGGGGAAGGCAAACTTCACTTGGGCTCCTGGTGTGCTCGACGACCACTCTCTCGCATGGTGGGCGAGTTGCTAGCTCTTGGTGCCGACGGTGATCAGGTCGGACACGATCCGTGTCCAAACCGGTCGTTGAATGCGGTGCTGATCGCTAACGGTGAACCCGGCGCCTTCGAACAAACTCCGCATTTCGGCGGGCGACGCATTGTGCTGTGGTTTCCACCGATTGTCCGCGGGCGACTGCAGCCGCGGTCGCCGAGTGCTCAAAGCCGAGACGGCCACCAGCCCGCCGGACGCCAGCACGCGATGAAATTCCCGTAGCGCCGCCGGCTGGTCGAAGAAGTGAAACGCCGACGTCGTCACGACGGCGTCGAGCGCACCGTCGTCAAAGGGCAGCTGCTCGGCCGGGCCGCGCTGCCAGTGCACCCGGTTGGACCTGGCGCGGGCCTGGGCGAGCATGCCGTCGGACATGTCGACGCCATAGACCTCGTCGGGACCCAATTCGTGCTCGATTCGATCGCTGAGAATGCCCGTACCGCAAGCGACATCGGCGATCTTGCGAGAGTTGTGGGCGCGCAGCTGCGCGATCACCTCGTCGTGCGGCGGGCGGTACACCCACTGCTGCAAAAACGGGAGGTCGTAGGCCGGGGCGAGGAAGCTCCACATCCGGGTGACCGCGTCGTTGAGCCCGCGGCGCTGCGCTGCCGTCATCTGCCCAGTGTGGACGTGTAGTAGATGGTGTCGGCCACCGACACCGAGTCGTTGGCCTGCGGGATCGCCGCAAGGCCGTTGCCGGCCAGTAGCTGACTCATCGGGGTGCCCGCAGTGCGCCATCCCAGATCTTGCAGATACGCGTCCACGTCGTTGCGCTCGCCCTCAAAGCCAAGATCCGCGAACTCCATGTCGAGGCCATGCTCACGCCATTTGGCGGCGGCCCTGCGCATCATCTCCCGCACTCGTTCGCGGTCCAGCTCCGGCTGGTCGGGCACGGCCTCGCAGGCCAGCCGGCTGCCCTCGGCGCTCAGCGCGGTGATGTTGTCCAGCAAGCGGTCCTGGGCTTCCGGCGGCAGGTAGCCGAAGAGCCCCTCGGCGATCCATGCGGTGGGCTGGCTCGGGTCAAAGCCCGCTTCCCGCAAGGCCGTCGGCCAATCATGCCGCAAATCGATTGCGACGGTGCGTAACTCGGCTCTCGGGGCCGCGCCCAGCCCGGAAAGGGTTGCGGCCTTGAACTCGATGACCTGTGGCTGGTCGATTTCGAACAGGGTCAGGTCTGCCGGCCACGCCAACCGGTAGGCGCGCGCATCGAGGCCCGACGCCAGGATCACGGCCTGACGGATTCCGGCGTCAGTCGCGGCCTGGAAGAACGAGTCGAAGAACCGGGTGCGCGCGGCCATCGCATCGGGCATGTGCTCGAGCTTCCAGCCGGACTCTTCGTGATCGACGTCGGCGGCGCTCAGGTCACCGCTGACCCATCGTGTGAAGAACTCGACACCGACGGCGCGAACCAGCGGTTCGGCGAATCGGTCCTCGATCAATGGGTTGTCGGCTTTGGTGGCGATCGCCCGGGCCGCCGCGACCATTGTGGCCGTCACGCCCACGCTCGTGGCCAAATCCCAGGTGTCGTTGTCTGTGCGTGGCATTGCGCCTGCTCTCCAGTGTAGAAATCAGCTTTACTTAGCTAGTATAACAAATTTAGCGAAGGCCCGCCGTCGTGGGCCTTCCCGGCGCATCAGTGTGCGCCTTCCCGGCCTTTGAGTGTGCGCCGTCCCGGCCTTCGAGTGTGCGCTGACGGCTTCGAGTGTGCGCTGAGGGCTTTCAGTGTGCGCTGACGGCTTTGCGTGTGCGCCGAGGGCGGAATTTCGGCGATTTTTCCGCCCAGCACGCACACGCAAAGCCCAGGACGCACACGGAAACGCCGGCGGCGTGGTTGTGAAGCGATACGGGCTGCCCCGACGACTAGTGGCGGCCCGGTCCGCCAGGTCCGCCAGGTCCGCCAGCTCCGCCCGGTCCGCCAGGTCCGCCAGGTCCGCCAGGTCCACCGGGGCCGCCGGGGCCACCCGGTCCATTTGCGGTCGGAAGCCAGAACACGCATTGATTCAAGTCGGTGCTCCACACCCAGCCCGGGGCGCAAGGGGGAGGATCGTCGGCCCTGCTAATCGCCGGCCCGGCGATTGCGATCGCCGGCAATCCGGCCAACGCGAGCGCGAACGCCCCGATAGCGCAACGCGTTCCAAGATGTCTTCCTGCAGGCCTCACGATGTGCGCGCCCGCCGTCATTGCCTCGGTCATGTCGGTCCTCCTCCGGCCGTATGCCTCGATGCCCGCTAAACACTGATCTAATCGCCGCGCACGTTCGTCTACCGGCGTTTTCTGAATTTCAGGGCGCAAGTGAGGCAAAACTCATCACATCCACATATGGCACCACGCCACCGGGACTCGCCACGACTACCTCGTGGCCGGCTCCGCTGAGCGCGCCGTACGGGGCGGCGAACTCTTCGGCCCAATAACTCGTCGGGTGCCTGGTCCCATCCTGAGCGTCCAGAAGCTGGTTGCGGTCATGACTAACAGGGCTTTGGCCATCACCTGATCCCCCGGCTGATACGGGAGGCCTCGCGCGAATCACCCACCCACCCGCACGCCCCTGGACGGCAGAATTCTATGTGGTCCTACGGCCCCTAGCAATGGGTGGCAAAGCCCCTCCGGCCTCGCGACATTGTCTGCGCGATTACGCGTCGCAGTCGCCATTCGACGTCCGTCGCGACGGTCCTCGCCGGCGCTATCGATGGCGAATCGTTTGTGCGACAACTCAAGCAGCTCCTGCGACTGCTCATTCTCGGTGAGTTGTCGGGGAGATGTATCACGACGACGCAAACAGTCGCCCTTAAGGCGCGAAGGAGGTCCACCCGGCGCCGCACAAGAAGTCAGCAAACAGCGAGATCGGTGTGGTTGACGGTTCACGAATCTGGGTATGACCTGCTCATCCCATCGATTGGGTGTCGGCTTCAAGAGACGAAGTGAGCGCGGATGGTCGGCTGGCTGGACAGGCTGCAGCGACGGAACCGCGCCGTGGGCGTCGTCGTCGCCGTCATCTATAAATATCTCGATGACCAGGGCGGCTACCTGTCCGCCCTGATCACCTACTACGGCTTCGTATCGCTGTTCCCGCTGCTGCTGCTGTTGACCACGGGGCTCGGGATAGTTCTCGCCGGGCGCCCAGATCTACAAGAGCAGGTGCTGCACAGCACATTGAGCCAATTCCCCGTCATTGGTAGCCAGCTGCACCAGCCTGAAGGGCTCAGCGGGGGCACCGTCGCCGTGGTCGTCGGCATCGCGGGCGCGCTCTACGGCGGCCTGGGCGTCGGTCAGGCGGTGCAGAATGCGATGGACTCGGTGTGGGCGGTCCCAAGGAACAATCGCCCCAATCCGATCCGATCACGCTTGCGCAGCTTGCTTCTGCTGTTGGTGCTCGGATCGGCCGCCACCACGGCGACAGTCCTGTCCGCGGTCGGCCAGGCGACCGGTGCGCTGGGCGCCGTCGGGAAGGTCGGCGTGGCCCTCGCCACGGTCGCGATCAACGCGTTCATTTGCTTGGTGGCTTTTCGACTGACCACCGCACGGAATCTCACCTACCGCCAAGTCTTGCCGGGAGCCCTTGCGGCGGCAGTCATCTGGCAGATCCTCCAGTGGTTCGGCGCCGGTTATATCCGGCACACGGTGAAGACGGCCAGCGCGACAAACAGCGTCTTCGCCCTGGTGCTCGGGTTGCTCGCCTTCCTGTTCCTCGTGTCTTCAACGCTGGTGCTGTGCGCCGAGATCAATGTTGTCCTCGTCGAACGGCTTTACCCGCGGGCGTTGCTCACACCCTTTACCGATGACGCGGATCTCACACCGGCGGATCGCAAAACCTACACCAAGAAGGCAAAGGCGGAGCGCGTCAAAGCCTTTCAGCGCGTCAGCGTCAGGTTCCGCGACCTCACCCGCAAGACCACCGACTCGCCGGCCATCCGCGGCCGCCCCGCCGGCTGATAAACACCGGGCTACGGCGCCACTCAGAGACCCCCAACCGACAGCAGCGCTTCGACGAGGGCGACCCTTTCCTTGTCGGTCAGGCCGCCAGGGAGTTCCCTGACATAGAAGGCGCCCGTTTGTGCGATGAATTCCAATGCGTCATAAGCGATATCAAGCCCTGATGTCCTGCGGCGGCAACGGACCGGCTCCGGCGGCAACGGCAACCCCACCGGGGCAGGTCAGGGCGGACCCCGCGGCCAGGGCGGCCCGTTATTCGGCACGACGGGTACGACGGTACGACCGGGTCGTAGCCTGCGCCGTCAGGCGTCGATCACCACGCGACTATCTTTAGCCCGCGAGACGCAGACCAGCATTTCGTCGTCCCCCTCCGCGGTCCGCCCGCGCCGATCGACGTCCCCGGCCAGCACCTTGACCTTGCAGGTTCCGCAGAACCCTTGCTGGCACGAATACGCGGTCGCCGGGTCGCGGTCGAGCATGACGGCCAGCGCCGAGCGGTTCGCCGGCACGCTGAGGACCCGTTGTGACCGAGCGAGTTCCAGCTCGAACGGAGTACCGTCGACGACCGGTGGCGGACTGAATCGCTCGTAATGCAGTGGCGCATCGACGTGTTCGTCACGAGCCGCCCGGACCGCTTCCAGCACGGCCGTCGGCGCGCACACGTACACGGCCGTCTTAGGGCCCGCCGCGGCCAGTAGCTCAGCCGTGGTTGGGAATCGGCCCTGTTCGTCGTCAGCCCACACGCTGACTCGGTCGGCGTCCACCGCCATCAGCTCGTCCAGCAACGGCATGTAGTCGCGGCCTCTACCGGCATAGATTGCGCGCCAATCGATTCCGTGCTGATGAGCCAGCCGAATCATGGGCAGGATGGGCGTCACCCCTATTCCGCCGATGACGAACAAAACGTCCTGTTCGTCCGTAACGAGATAGAAGGCGTTGCGGGGACCTTCGAACTCGCACGTGTCACCCACGTCCAGGGTGTCATGCATCTCGATGGAACCGCCGCCACCGTCGGCGATGCGGCGCACGGCGATGCGATATTCGGTGCGCCTTCCGGGTGGACCGCAGAGCGAGTACTGTCGGCGGCGACCCGAAGGCAGCCGAACATCGATGTGCGCGCCCGGCGTCCAGGACGGCAGCAATCCGCCGTCGGGGTCGGCCAACGTCAAAGCGACCACGTCGGGCGTGAGAAGCTCGCGCTTGATGACCGCCGCGGTGTTGATCCGCCGCACCGGCAATACCCGGGATGGCGTCCAGCGCGACGCCGACGCGAAGCCGCCGAAGAGCGCGCCCACACCCCACAACGCCGTGTAACTCCGGTCGCGCCGGCGGCGACCGTAGAGGTCGGCGGGGCGGCTGTCCCAAATGCTCTGCGACACAATCCTCACGCCCCACGAATTTCTTGGCGGCCGGCAACCTGGTTGACCCAGTCGCTGGTGAGCCGGGCGACGTCGTCGGGATGCGAGGCCACCACCCAGTGTCCGCCCTCGATCGGAACGACCCTGCCGCGGGCCGGAATCGAGCCAGTGAACCGCTGCAGGGCAGGCGTCACGAAATGGTCCTGACGCGCTACGAGCACCTGTACCGGGACGGTCGTCCGCGGCAGCCGCGCTCCGGGCGAGAGGATCGGCCCGGGCATGTTCGCGCGGTAGAGATTGAGTCCGTTGACGTAGTCACCGAGCGACCGGAGCGACGCGACACGACGCGCGCTGGCGGCACTCGAGCGGCCGATAAGTTCCACCGTTTCAAAGACTTTCATGGTGGCGCCGGAGCGGATAGCTATTTCCGGAACAACCGGGCACAGGAAGAACCAGATGTACCCGGACGCCAGGATCTGCCTCACCACATCGGCCACGGCGCGGAGTGTGCGCGGTGACCGCAGGAACCTGCCCGCGTACCTCAGGTGCGGCCCGGAGATCGACGTGAACGAGGCGACCCGGCCCATCACTGACTCGTCGGTGATTGCCGCCCAGCCCTGGATCGAACCCCAGTCGTGGCCCAGCATGTGGACCTCGTCCACCCCCAGGCTGTCGATCATCGCGCCGACATCGGCGGCCAGTTGGGCGAGTCGATACCCGGATCGGCCTGTCGGCATTGATGATTCGCCGGCCCCACGCACGTCGTAGGCGACAAAGTTGTAACGGCGACTGAGCTTCTCGGCGACCCCGTCCCACACGTGGTGATTATCAGGGTAGCCGTGAATGGCCAGGATGGTCGGGCGCCGCGCGTCGATGTCGGTATAGGCGTGGAGCGCGAGGGACACGCCGTCGGAGGCGGTCACGGTGGTGGTGAACTGAGTCATCCTTGAGTTCTCCGTCGAAAGCTCAGTGCGCCGCGCGCGCGGCGGGTGATCTGGCCAAGTAGTCGACGGCGCGTCCCACCCCGCCCAACTGGGAAGGATGAAAGCTCGGCGTGTAGTAGGCGCCGATGACCCCCAGGAACTGGAATGGGCCGGGCACCAATCCCCGCCGCGCCGCGCGGAAGTAGTCCCGCCAGCGCGGTTTGGTCCCCGGCGCCAAGTGTGGGTCGACCGAGTACATGAACCGCACGCCGCGGATGAACAACCACAGCAACGACGGCGTCACCAGCAGCTGGGTGCGCACCTGCCGCCAGTACCCGGCACGCAGATGCTTCATGGTGTCGAACGCGACCGCCTTGTGCTCGACCTCTTCCGCACCGTGCCAGCGAATCAAGTCCAGCATCACCGGGTCGACGCCGAGGGCGTCGAGTTGCGGTGTGTCGAGAATCCATTCACCCAGGATGGCGGTGTAGTGCTCGAGGGCCGCCACCATCGAAACCCGCTCGAGCAGCCAGCTTTCGCGACGTCGCCGGCTCCATCGGGGCCGGTCGCCGATGAGCTTCTGAAACAGCCAGGCCATTTGGTTGGTGAACGGTGTCACGTCGACGCCCTTGGCCGCGAAGTGTCCGAGCACACCCGAGTGCGCTTGGGAATGCATGGCCTCCTGGCTGATGAATCCCTGCACGTCCAGCCGCAGCTGATCGTCCTTGATCAGCGGCAACGTGTTCTTGAATGCCTCAACGATGAACTCTTCGCCCGCCGGCAGCAGCAGGTGCAGGACGTTGCAGAAGTGGGTGGCGAAGGGCTCGTTGGGCACGTAGTAGAACGGCAGCTTCGCCCAATCGAATTCGACGTCACGCGCCTGCAGAACGATCCGCTCGTGATCGATTGAGGCATCGTGCGGACCCGCTGCCTGGTCATCGACTGTGAACATCGTGGAACCTCCTGAAATCACTACGCACTGCGTTGCGCCTCAGCATCAGCCTCGCTGATCAGATGCTCGCGCCGCAAGAAACGCACGAGACTGTCGACCGTCTTCGTCAGGGCCGGTTCTCGCAGATGGACCTTGGCCAGCGCGCGCGCGTGCCGGTATTGGATGTTGTCGTAACGCTTGTCCCGCATCGCCGCGATCTTGTCGGCCGAGCGGATGAGGAAATCCACCAGCGGATAAAGCGGATCCCGCGGCGCGCACAGGCGGTTCACCTGCTCGGTGAAGGACGGGATGTCATGGTAGGTGAAGCGGTAGCCGTGGCGTTCGGACAGGATCCGCGTGATGTCCGTCAGGTTGTAGTAGTCATCCGCTGTCATATTGAAAACGCTGCCTGCCTCGGCGGGGAGGTCCATCAACGCGACGATGTGATCCGCAATCAGGTCTGCCGGCAGCAGGCTCAACTGGTTGAGCGCGTTGACCGCCAGCCCGTGCTCGATCATGAACGCCATGAGGCGCACCAGGATGTCGTCCTGGCTCCCAAAGCCCGCTCGCGTGGGCGAGATCAGCGAGGGCCGGTAGATACGCACGTCGAGTCCTTGCCGCTGCGCCGCCAACACCAACTGCTCGGCGACCCACTTGGTCTGTGAATAGCCGAAGTCAAGGCCGCTCATCTTCGCGTTGGCATCCCACTCCCCCACTACCGGCTCCGTGCTCCAGCCGTAAATGAACGTGCTGGAGACCAGGTGGAAGGCCTTCCGGTGCCCAGTCATGGCCAGACGCAACAGATCCCGCGTGCCGACCACGTTGGCGGGCCGCAGGGCGTCGTACGTCCGGACGTAATTGACCAAGGCGCCGTTGTGGACGATGGCGTCAACGCTCTCAGCCAGTCGTTGGAACCCCGCCTCACCGATTCCGAGGTGAGGCTCGGCGAGGTCCCCGCAGACCACGCGCACCCGCGCCCGGACCTCGGCCTCGAGAGCCGGGGACCATAGCTGCGCCCGGTGCAGCGAGGCGATGATCCGGTCCAGGCCGTGGGCCGCATCCGTGGCGCGGACCAGCGCGTGGAGGGTGTAGGAGGTCTGGGCGAGCAGGCTGTTCACCAGAAACGGTCCCAGGAACCCCGTCGCTCCGGTCACCAGGATGCCGCTTGACGCGCCTGGTCGCGCCGGCGGCAGTGCCGGCAGGGGCAGCCGCGCGTCGGCGCGCATCTGCGCGGTCTCGTGCGCCTCGTACTCCGCCGAAATCTGATCCAGCGCCTGCCGCAGCGCCTCCAGTGGCTGCTCGGACCCCTCACCGAACTGCCGCATCAGCCGGAAGAACTCGGCGACCGTCAGGCGCTGGAGCAGGCGGGTGTTGACCTCCTCGGCCAGCTCCCCCGCGCCGTGCTCTTCGAGCAGGGCCTGCAGGTCCGCGCGGAACTCGGCCAGGGCCAGCGAGTCGATCCCGAGATCGGCAAAGGAGCAGTCCTCCTGCCCGGTGAGGTCGTAGCTCTCGATGAGATGGCGGAAGCGATCCAGGGGGCCCGCGCTGGCGTCCGGCCTTTCGTGGGTGTGGTAGGCCGTCTGGTTAACCCAGCTCGCCAGCGCGGGCAGCTTGTCGTCCAGCCAGAGCTGGCGGGTCTGCGCGCGCCTGACCTTCCCCGAGGTGGTCTTGGGAATGCTGCGGGGCGGCGCGAACACGATCGTGTGCGGATCGATGTGGCAGTGCCTACGGATCGCTCGCGCCAGGGCCTTGCCGTCCGGGAGGTCGCGCTCGTCCCGCACCTCGGCCACCACGGCCAGCGCTTCCTGGTCCTCGCGCTCGACCGAGAAGGCGGCGACACAGCCGTGACGTACTTGCGCGGCCGACTGCTCCACGATGGCCTCGATGTCCGACGGGTAGCAGTTGACGCCGCGGACGATGATCAGGTCCTTCGTCCGGCCGCAGACGAACAGCTCGCCCTCATACAGAAAGCCCAGATCGCCCGTCCGTAGATAGGTGTGTTCTTCATCGCCGCTGATACGGGCACCGAAGGTCTCCGCGGTCGCCTCGGGGCGCTGCCAGTAGCCGCCTCCTTTGGAGGGTCCGTCCACCCAAATCTCGCCGACCCGGCCGTCGCCCAGGGCCCGCTTCGTTTGAGGATCGACGATTCGGACCACGTTCCCGGCAACGGGCTTGCCGCAGCTAACCACTGGGGCCTGGTTGTTGTTGTCGGGTAGGGCCTTTTCGACCCGCGCGAGATTCTTCTCCAGCGCCCGCTTGTTGAGAGCCAGCGTCTGGCGTCCCCGCCCGGACACGGCCAGGGTGTTTTCAGCCAAGCCGTAAGCACCGACCAGCGCGCCGGGTCGCAGACCGTAGGCGGCGAAGCGCTGCCGGAAGCGTGCGAAGGTCTTGGCCCGGACAGGCTCCGCCCCGACGAATACGCTGTCCAGACTGCTGAGTTCGATCCCGGCCAGCTCGGAGGTGGGGAGCTTGTCCTCGCGCAGGCAGTACTCAAGGGCGAAGTTCGGCGCTGGCGTATCGGTGCCGTGCACCTGGCTGATGAGCCGGAGCCAGGTCGATGGCCGATTCAGGAAGTCAAGCGGTGACATCCCATGCGTGGTCCCGCCGCGCACTAACACGAACAAGTAAGCGGAGATCAAGCCCATGTCGTGGTGCTGCGGGAGCCAGCTAACGCCCACCGGCGACTGTCCGATAGACGTGCTGTTGGCGATGACGTTGGCGTGGCTCACGATCACGCCCTTGGGATCGCTAGTGGAACCGGACGTGTACTGCAAGAAGAGCACTCGGCCAGGCGTGTCCGCCACGTGGTCGCCGCCAAAGTCCTGCGTGCCATCCGTCGCGACCCACGGCAGCTCCGGGAGCCGTTCGGCGTCCGGCCAGGGCAGCGCGCCCTGTCGGTGGCCAAGCAGCTGGCGGAAGTCGGACTCGAGTTGCTTGGTCGACAGCACCGCCTTGGCCTGGCAGTCCCGCGCAATGAAGCTGAGCTTGGCCAGCCCCGCTTCGAACGACATGGGCAGAGGCGGGCTGACCGGCACGGCGATCACCCCGATGCGCGCGCAAGCGAAGAACGCGGCCACCATCTCCAGACCGGGCGGATAAACCAGCAGCGCCCGCTCTCCCGGCCGGAGCCCGGCCTCTCTAGACAGGCAGGCGGCCAGCTCTCGCGTCCGCTCGTCGAAACTCTGGTAGGTGTAGCGCTCGAGCTCACGACCATTGGCGTCGACGAACCGGTAGAGGGTCTGGTCCGGTCTCCGCGCTTCCCACATCCGCAAGTAATCGATAAGCGTCTCCATCGTAGGACTCACGCCCCCTTCCAGGTCGATGGTCGGTCTTGAACCAAAGCCAATACAACAACTCGCTACATCACAATTCCTAAAGCCACGATAGCGCCGCCAATCAATCTCAAGCAAAGCTATTTTGGCGCTGCAGATTAATTTCACAGGCTATACGTGATCCACCGCACAAGTGGGCCCGGGCATAAGGCTATTTTTTACGAGTCGAGATTAACATTCGTCGATACTGGTATCAGTAACTCAGTACATTGAGAGTTAGGATAGATCCACGTAGAGCGGAGATACTGCGATACTGACCTACGGACATGCAAGATTCCGTAGACAATGACCGCGCCTGCGCCCGAGCCGAATATTGACGGACGTTCTGATAATGCGGCTAAAAGGTCCTTTTTCAAATACCGGTGTCCTACAGGGGTTTATTTTCTATGACGCAAAAGGCCCGACACTAGGCAACGGGCATTCGAAGCACGAGCGAAATGGGGTCCCGTGGCACCTTCGGCGCCGTGTGCGCCCGTACCAGTCCCCACGCGGCCCAACAGACGCCGAGAGCAACCGGTCTTCGGCAGGGCAGTTAAGAGCGCCGCGGTACGCCTGGCCACACGGCCTCCACCCACCACGGGGCAGCGCGACACCGGCAGGACTCATAATCTACGCATATACTGAAACTGACTTACTGATTGAGCGCGTACCGGTTACGACGAGAGAGTCACCTGCGATGAGCACTCCAGACCGCATGGCGGCGGCGCCGACCGAACCCTTCGGGGTCGGACGAACACGTAATCCTCGAACACGACGAACGGTCGACCTGCTACCCGCCCAGCACCGAGCCCTTGACATCTGGCAGCGAGAAGCCGCCGACCGCATCGGCGTCGCCCGTGTGACTGGACAAGAGGTCCTCGCCACGCTGGTCGACCAACTACTCCACGATCCCAAACTCGCCGCCCAGATCACGCGCACCATCCAGGCCAGGCGGTAACGCAGCACGCCTGTTGTCAGGGATTGGAACCCTGTGGATCGATCCCGCGCGACATTGCGTCACGTAGCGGCCGCGCTTCGAGCGCGGACGGTAGTTGACGACCGACCCGGGCGATGCGGATGCGTGGCCCGGCGCGGGCCACAAGCCTGACGATGCCGTCGAAGCGCTCGCCGTCGATGATCGGCGACAGCGGCTCGTCCTCGGCCTCGATGATCATCTCTTGGCCATTGCCATCGCGTACCTGATCACCGCGAAGCGTCCCGTTGCGGAGCGCCGTGGGCAGGTGCGCGATGATCTTCGAGGGCCTCAGGTTGCCGGCCTGGAAGTGCAGCGCGCCAGGTTCGGACGCTTTCGGGAAGAGCCGGAAACCGGCGCCGATATGGAGGTCGATTGCACCGGCGTGCAGCAACGTGTGTGTTCGTGTCGGGACCTCCGCGCCGTCGATTACCACGCGCGCGTGCGTCGGAGCGAACAGGCGGGTCGCATAGTTGGACTTGTTCGAGTGCCCGGGGACAACCTTGTTGCTCACATAGTCGCCGAATGAGCGAGCCATCACTCGAAGGACGTCCGCCCGGCCATGAGTGTGGTTGTCGTAGTACTTGTCGTAGAACCGGTTTCCGACTCCCCCGGCGGCCAGGCCAAAGCAGAGCCGGTAAAACTTCGCGCCGTCCGCGGTTTCGCCGTCGAGCGCCAGGGTGTCCAGGAGCATTTCGGGCGGAGGCTGATCCGTCACGGCCGCAGCGACCAGAGCGCGCAGAATCGCTTCGGGCCGCCCCCGCACTCGCGCCTTGCGCGCGACGGCGTTAACGCTGCCACCATTGCTGGGCACGAATGTCGGCCAGCGGTCCGGATCATTGACGCATTGCTGGGTTTCGTTGATCAACCAGTTCAGCGATCCGTCGCCGCCGTCGCTGATCAGGTGGCTGACCCGTGGAAAAAGCTGCTCCACGGTGTTGCGCAGGTCCTCCTCGGAGGTGGTTTCGTGCACCTCACCCCACGGGCCGACAATGCGGCGCATGTCGGCGCTGACATCGTGCCGCGCCGCAAGATTCTTGCGCGCGAGCAGATTGACGATGACCCCTAGATACATGGGCGGATCCCCGAGCCACGCCAGCTCGACGAGCGCCTGGGGCGCCCACTTGGGATTTCGCTGGCCATGACCGCACGATACCCGCGACGCCGGCGTGGGCGAGCTGACGCGAAACGCCGCATGGTCGCTATTGCCCCGTCTGCACCGGGTTCTGATGCCGCCGTCGCCGAGGCGAAACCGCCAAAAGCATTGCCCGGGATGGCCCTTGCGATTTCGAGGCTAGGGTGGCTGCCATGCCTGGTTGGACCGCAGCAGATCTGCCGTCGTTCGCGGGACGTACCGCCATCGTCACCGGTGCCAGCGGGGGTCTGGGCGAGGTGACCGCCCGGGAGTTGGCCCGGGTCGGTGCCCACGTCATCCTGGCAGTGCGCAACACCGAGAAGGGTCACGACGCCGCCGAGCGAATGACCGGCCAAGTCCAGGTGCGCCAACTCGACCTGCAGGACCTCTCCTCGGTGCGACGCTTTGCCGACCACATCGACAATGTCGACGTCCTCGTCAACAACGCCGGCATCATGGCCACCAAACGCGCGGACACCGTCGACGGGTTCGAGAGCCAGATCGGCACCAATCACCTCGGTCATTTCGCGTTGACCAACCTGCTGCTGCCCAGGCTCACCGACCGCGTGGTGACGGTGTCCTCGCTGCTGCATCACATCGGCTACATCAGCCTCAAAGACCTGAACTGGCAGTCACGGCCGTATTCGGCGTGGCTGGCCTACGGCCAGTCGAAGCTGGCCAACCTGCTGTTCGCGAGCGAGTTGCAGCGGCGTTTGGATACGGTCGGTTCTTCGCTGCGCGCGCTGGCCGCCCACCCCGGCTGGTCGCACACCAACCTGCAAGGCAACTCCGGTCGCAAATTGGGCGACGCTCTGGTGTTGGCCGTCGACCGCATCGTGTCCACCGATGCCGGCTTCGGCGGGCGGCAAACGTTGTACGCCGCGTCGCAGGACCTACCGGGCAATACGTTTGTCGGCCCAAGATTCGGCATCTACGGTCGCAGTCAGCCGACCTGGCGAAACTGGCCGGCTAAGCGCGCAACCACCGCCGCCGCGCTCTGGGAGCTGTCCGAACAGCTCACTGGCGCGAAATTCCCGTTCTGAGGCGCCCGCCGGGCGCCGGCCGTGCTGTCACGACGCGCGCCCTGCGCGAGCCGCGACTAGATTATTCAAATAGCCAATCGGGCGGTTTCGGCGCGGGTTCATCGGGGCACAGCTAACGGACGCGATGCACCGGCCGCAACGCAAGCGCGAGTGCGGTGCGTGAGGAGGTCAATGCCGTGTCAGGCGCGCATGAAGCGGTGATTCTCGCCCTGTGCGCCGCGCTGGCGTCCGCGGTTGGCAACGTGATCCGTCAGCGCTCCGCGCAGGAGGTCACCGACAAACCGGTCGGCCACTTGACGCTGTTTGGCATGTTGCTGCGTGACAAGCGGTGGTGGCTGGGCGGCCTGGGAGACATTTCCAGTTACCTCCTGCTTGCCTGGGCCCTTGACGAGGGCTCGGTGTTGTTGGTCATGTCGCTCCAGGTGACGGCGCTGCTGTTCGCCCTACCCATCTACGCGCGCGTGACGCGCCACCGGGTAACCCGCGGCGAGTGGCTGTCGGCGGTCTTGCTGGCCGCGGCGCTGGCGGTCGTGATCGCGGTCGGGCAACCGGCGGGCGGCCAGGAGCGCGGCTCGCTGGGAGCTTGGCTAGTAGTGGCCATCGTGATGGCCCCGCCGCTGCTGTTGTTTTTGCTGGGCGCCCGGATCTGGTCGGACCGCCCGGCCGTGGCATTGCTGTTGGCGGCGGTGGCGGGTTCGTTGCTGGCGGTGTTCTCGGTGCTGATGAAGGGCGTCGTCGACGTGATCGAAAACGACGCCGGCCAGGTGTGGCACACCCCCGAGCTGTATGCCTGGGTGTTCGCCGGCGTCGCCGGAATGATCTTTCATCAGTCGGCCTATCGCGCCGGCGCGCTGACCGCCTCCCTGCCCACGATCATCGTCGCGAAGCCGGTAGTGGCCGGCGTGCTCGGAGTCACCCTGCTCGGCGAGACATTGCGCGCCGACGGCACCGAATGGTTTGTGCTGGCGGTGGCGGCGGTGGTGGTGATCGCTGCGACCGTCGGTTTGGCCCGGGGTGAGGCCGCGACCATGGCGGCCGGTGCCGGGCGCGATGTGAAAATAACCGACCGGCCGAAGGCGGCGTCGCAAGCTTGAGCGGCTGACGGTCCCCGGGCGCGCCTGGACCGTGCCCGTCGGCGAGATCTCGCTGACGGCTAGTTGACTCGGCGCACGTTCTGGGCAACTACTGTGGAACCGTCCCAACGCAGGTCGGCCATCATCTTCACGGTCGGACAACATTCGCCATCATTTGGACCGTTGGCCATCCACGTGACATGTGCGACACGGTCCGAGATGGACAGATCGGTCACGACTTCACGGCTGTGGGTAAGGTCGCTGAGGTCCATTCCACCTAGCCGCCTGGGCCCGGCGGTTTCGAGCTGCGGGCCCGCCGTATAGAGCTGCACAGTCTCCGGCCACCCAACCCCACCGGCATTGCAGTGGATGACCATAGCGGCGTCGCCTCCGCCCCCCGTCAGGTCGCCAAACGCCACCTTGTAGGCGCCGGTGTTGTAGTTCAACGCGATCCCGACGTTTCCGGGATGCCCCTCTTGTGGCGGCAATTGCCCGTTTCTCAGTTCGCCTGGATCGTGCTCGCACAGCGCCGGCACGGGCGCGCGCTGCAAGTACTCGAACGTGACCGCGCCCCTGCCGAGCGTGGGCACCGTGGTCGCCGGACTGGTTTTGGACATCTCTGTTGTGTGCGCACAGGCGGCCACTGCGACGGCCGACAGAAGGCCAATCAGCTTGACGGCCTGGGACTGAAGCAGCCCCCGCCGGTGCGAAACCGCGGCGCACATATTGGGTCCGCCTCGGTTGAGGTGATTATTGGTCGCGTCCATCAGTGTCACTGTCGTCACCCCAGCTCGTAGGAATCGCGCGAGAGATGGAGGAAGTGACCGGTGCTGCTGTCGGTGCACGTCACCCCCGATGGCTCAACGTCGCAGGCGATCGTGCCGACAGACCGGGTTTGGCCATAGGCGAGCGTCGGTGGTGGGGGATCAACGACCACACCCCCCTGACAGCCCAGGGATGCCGGGGTGCCCTGGTCGAGATCGTATTCACGCCCCGCGACAGGACAATCCGGCAGCGGTGGCTGGGGATAGCTGTGATTCGAGACCTGGCATGCGACCGCGCCTTTGCCGTAGTGCGCCTGGTCGTTGATGTCATGCCCCCGTGACATGGCGCAGAGGATGTCTCCCGACGGGGATCGAAAATCGATCTCCTCATCTGCCTGTGCGGTGCCCGCCAAGCCCATGGTTGCCGCAACAGTCGCCGTGGCGATCAGCGCGAGCTTTGTGATTGTCATGGCCCGCTGGCCGTACGAAATTGTGGTCATGTGGGTGTCCTTTCCGGACGGACATCTCGGGGGTCTGGGGGTGCCGTGCCGGCGCGGGTCGTTAGCTGTGCCCGGCTGTGACGGCGTTCATGCAAAGAGTCTGGCAAGACGCCTTGGCAAATCCTTGCGCGTTCCTGAGGCGCGTCAGTGATTCGGGCCTACCACCGTCGCGCCGTTGGCCATCCGGTGCACGTATTGCGGGCAGTAGGACTGCGCCGAGTCGACCGTGAGGAGCACGGCGGTCTGCCGGTCGATTTGGGGGTTATGGCCGGCCAGCTGCTGGCTGATCTGGCTGGGCTCCATGCCCTGGCCGAGAGCATCGCAGACGTGGTGGGCGACGTTGATGGCCGACTGCGCGTTCCCGAAGCCGATGCCTTGCTGGTGCAGGGCGTCCAAAAACTGATCGTCCGCCGTGCCGGCGTGGGCGGGGCCGGCGCCGACCAAAGTGGCTAGGCCGAGCGCGGCGGCGGCAATGGCGGTCCCGACGACGGGCTTGAGGGGATGAGAAATCAACATGGCGATGCACTCCTGTTCGGTGGATTGGCCTTACGGGAGTTCAGAATTCGCCTGCAGGGTTGCCGAGTTCTGACACAATCCTTGTCGAATTCTTGCGCGCCTACCTCGTGGGCACCGCTATGTGCGCTTAGATCAGCGTCCACAAATTTCGAAGGTGAATTCGTGGCCGCAGATGCAAATGCGGTCACCGTCGGCCAGCATCGCGCTGGTGCGAACCCGCTGGCCCACGACATCGACTCCATTGGCTGACTGCAGATCCGTAATGACAAAGCTGTTTCCGGTGTCGACGATCACCGCATGGTGGCGGCTCACAGTGTCGTCGTCGAGGACGACGTCATTGTCGGAGAGGCGACCGATCCGGGTGGTGGTTCCTCTCAGCGGATAACGACGTCCGTCGGCGTCGCGCAGCTGTGCGACGGCGGACCCAGGGGCAACTTCGGTGCGCCGCTGCATGGTCGCGGCAGCACGTTTAGCCGTGGCGCGGGCGGCGTATTTGATGTCCAGCGGCTCTTGGCGAAGGATTCGCTGGTGAAGCCCTCGCAAGGTCGGACCGGGGTCGATGCCGAGATCGTCGGCGAGCGTCGTCTTCAGCCGCCCGTACGTTTCGAGTGCATCGTACTGGCGTTCCGCATGGTAGTAGGCGGTTATCAGCTGTGCCCACAGCGGTTCCCGGTAGGGGTGCTCGGCCGCCAGCGTCTCGAGCTCACTGATTATCGAATGAGTTCGCCCACAAGCTATCTCGGCTTCCGCCCGCGCGGTCAGCGCCACCAGCTTGTCCTCCACCAGCGCCGCGGCCAAGGCGTCGACGAAGGGGAAGTCGCGCAAATCCTCGAGCACCGGGCCGCGCCATTCGGACAGCGCGGCCGACAGGTGGGCGCTGGCCTCTTCGAATCGGCCGCCCGCCGCCGCCCCAATCCCCGCTTTTTGTTCGATCGCGAAGCGGCCGAGGTCGCAAGCCTCGTCGGGCACGTTGAGCCGATACCCCGGGCGGGCGCTGACCACAATGGCGGCGGGATCTACGCCGGCATCGCTCACCAGTCGGCGGAGCCTGGATATGTGCGCATGCAGGCTCCCGCGCGCCTCTGGCGGTGGCTGCTCCTGCCACACCGCATCGATCAACGAGTCAACGGGAACGATGCGATTTCGATTTATTAGCAGTATGGCCAGCACCGCCCGCTGCTTTGCCGCGCCCAACGGCAGGTCGGCGCCGTTGGCGCTGGCCTGCAACGGTCCCAACACCCCAAACCGAAGTGCGCTGTGGGCCATCGCGGTAGCAATCCCTTCAGCTCAGCAATGCTTCAGGACCCTTCAAGACCTATTGTGGGTCGTCGGCCCGCGTTTGCGGTAGGTAACGAACATCCGGTTTTCCATCGCGACCTCGCTGACAGCCACCGGCCGGTGCTCGATGGTCGAGGCGTGACGCCGCAGCGCTACCCGATCTCGCACCGCACGTAAGCCCCGGAACAGCCATGCATAACGAACGCCCCAGTCGGGATGTGCGGCTGATCGCCGGCGTCGCAGTGGTTGCGACGACGGGGCTGGCGGCAGGCGTAGTCGGATACCACCGGGCACCCACAAGGCGGCGCCACCCACGGCGGCGGCCATGCTGGCCGCCGACTTCGCCCAATCGGAAACGAAGCTGCACGTGGCGGTGGGCGTCGCGGTCAGCCCCGTCGGCAACGGGCACGCACCAATCACCTTGGGAAGCTGGAAAAGTGGACCCGCCTGGTCAACGATCAAGGTTCCGTTGATCATCGCGGCACTGCGTGAAGAGAACCCGCATTCGGTCACCGACGCGATGACCGCTGCCATCACCTAATCCGACAACGCGGCGGCGGAATCGATCTGGGCAAGTCTGAGAGAGCCCGTCACCGCCGCGCGCAAGATCGAAGCCGTCCTGAGGCAAACGGGCGACTTCACGACCGTCCAGCCGCAAAAAGTGCTCCCGGAATTCCCTGCGTTCGGTCAGACGGACTGGTCGCTGACCGATCAAGAGCGGTTCATTTCAGTTGCGTTCTGCGACAACGCAAACACGCCGATCTTCGCACTAATGAGCCGGGTCGTACCGGACCAGAGGTGGGCCATCGGCACGGTACCGGACGCCGAGTTCAAAGGCGGTGGGGGCCCATCACCACCGGGGGGCTATCTGGTACGGCAGCTGGGTGTGCTGCCCGCCCCAAAAGGAAGGATCGCCGTCGCGCTGGCCGCACAGCCGGGCTCGGGGAAGTTCGATGACGGCACGCCGCGCTCAACGACATCACAACATGGCTGACCGCACACTTAGCGGCACTCCCGGTCGGCCGATGCGGTCCCTGAACGCGGGAGACCCGCCCACTCACCACAGGTACACGCGCGCGCTGCTGCCACCGATGCAGGTGATCCAGCCGTCTCCCGAGTGCTGCTGGCAGTGCATGAGGAAGTTGGAGCCGTTGCACAGAGCGCCGGGAACCGTCTTGCAGTCAACGGCGCCCGGCGCGGAGACCGCCCGCGGTAGCGGGCTGGCGTTGCCGTATTCAGCCCAGTACGACGTCAGCACGCTGTTGGCGAAAAGGCATGAGGTTTCGGGAGTCCCGCGTCCGGCGTGGGCGCCGAAGCCCTCGGCTGTAGGCAGGGAGAAGCCTTGATCACAGGACTGGTGGAGGCTGCTCAGGTCGGGTCCCGTTATCAATGGGGGCTGTGCAGCGCGCGCGGGCGGGGTCTGCTGTTGTGCGGTCGGCCAGTGCGCGATGAGGCCGACGACGGCACCGATGCCCGCGAGAATCAGGGCCGCCGCTACCCCGATCACGGTCGGCAGCACCCATCTCCGCCGGGGTTCGCGTGAACCGCGGTCACGAGGCTCCGCTGGGGTGAGTTCGTCCGTCGCGCCGCCGGAGGCCGCGGCCTCTCGCTTTGACGGGACACCGGCCGCGAATGGTCGAGTGCCGTCCGCATCGGCCGCCGAGCTTCCCACTGCGCGCTGCGCCGCGCGGGCGAGGCCGCCCGCGGTTCCGTACCGCTCGTCGGGGTGTTTGGCCATGCCGCGGGTGACGACTTCGTCGAGCGCTGCGGGAACGCGCCGATTAGCCACGCTCGGTCGCGGGGGCGGCAACGCGAGGTGGGCCGCCACCAGGTGCTCAAGGCTGTCACCGGCGAACGGGGCGTGTCCGGTCAGCGACTCGTACAACACGCACGCCAGCGAATAGACGTCGACAGTGGGTGTGGTCGCCTTGTCGTTAAACCGTTCTGGTGCCATGTAATTCAACGTGCCGATCTGAGTCCCAACGGTCGTCAGCCGCGGGTCGCCTTTGGTCTGAGCGATTCCGAAGTCGACGAGATACACGAAATCCGCAGGGGTGACGATGATGTTCTGCGGCTTGACGTCGCGATGAATCAATCCCTCGGCGTGTGCCGCGTCCAGAGCGGCGGCGACCTGACTGATGATGGCCACCGCCCGCGCGGGCGCCAGCGGACCCTCCGCGATCAGGTCGAGAAGCGTCTGCCCCTGCACCATGCGCATGTCGATGTAGAGACTGCCGTCAATCTCGCCCCAGTCGTGAATCGGAATGACGTGCGGTTCCTGCAGCATCGCCGCCGCCTGGGACTCGCGCTGGAACCTGGTCCGAAACGTGTCGTTGGTCGAAAACTCTGCGGCGAGTATCTTCAGCGCGACGGTTCGCCCTTTGCCGGTGTCATAGGCTTCGTACACCATCCCGCCGCCGCCCCTGCCGAGCAGGCGCGTGATGTTGTACTTGCCGAACGTCGTACCGACGCGCGCGTCCACCGCCACCGCCTCAATTTCTCGGGTACCGACGCAGTATCTCCCCTGGCGGCCGAGCGATGCAGCTATTTGCTGCGAGAACCATCACGGGCTGGTCGGCGACCCGGCGCAAGATTCACGCAAGAAGCGCGCAAGGTGTGCTCCGCAACCTCTACGTGACCGGGCGGCAAGACCCGGACACGTTTCCCCAGGAGCCCGACATGACCACCACGTCCCGCGCAATGTTCTCGCTGATGGCAATGGCGGCGGCCGCTGCAACGCTCACTCTGACGCCAGCCGCGCACGCCGAACCCGAAAATTCTCAGCCCATGGCGGCCCACGGCGTCGAGGCCCCCCTCGGGGCCGTCCCCTGGTCGCAGGTCGGTCCCGGCTGGATGCTCGCCGTGTGGAGCCCGGCTCCGGGCTTGCATCCCGGCGAGACAGCACCCCCCGGTGCACCGACCTGGCAGATGGCCACCACGACGCTGTATCTGGTCGACCCGGCGGGTGGCCGCTACCCGATCACCACCTTCCCACCGCCGGGCGACGGTGACAGCCCGAAGCTGGTCGACTGGTCGGGCGACGGAACCCGCGCCCTGTTCTCCACGGACGAGAAGGACCGGACGGTCCTCACCGAGGTCGAGCTGCGCAACGGCGCGAAGACCACGTTCACCGTCGAACGCACCGGCGTCAACCCGCGCTACACCCGCCCCGACGGCAAGGCGGTGCTCCTGTACAAATGGAAGGGCCCGAAGCCCGGTTCAATCGAACGAGTCGACCTTGCCGGCAACCACCAGCTGACCTACCCGGTGGGGCAGGACGTCAACGGATACCTGGCCACACCGGACGGCACACAGCTCGTGCTGGGCACGGCCTCCGGCCTCGCCCTCATGGGAAACGACGGGACTCCCGGCAAGGCGGTGCCAATCGCCGGGCAGAAGAACTGCACGCCGCTGCGCTGGTGGGACCCGGGCTCGACCATCGCCCTCACCCGCTGCGAGAGCTCCGCCGGGTCCCAGCTGTGGCAGGTGCCGATCGACGGCGGGACACCGACCGCTCTCACCGCGCCTAACAACGGGCAGCACGGCCCCGATTACGGCGACTTGAACGCGTGGCAGCTCCCGGCAGGCACCTTCTTGCAGGCCGCCGGCGCGTGCGGCGTCATTTTCCTCGCCAAGCTCAACGCCGACGGCACCACCATGCGGGTCTCGGTGCCCGATGTGAAAAGCGACAGCGTCGGAGTGGTCGGCGTCAACGGGGGCGACCTCGACCTCAAAGCCAGGGCCGGGTGCGGGGGCGGCCAGGCACTCATCGACTACAACCCCGCGGCCGGCACCTCGACCGTGCTGCTCGGGCCGCCGGTCAACGGCGGGGGCGTCATCAATGCGGTGCCCTACCCGGGCCAGCGGTGAGAAAACGGCCTGTTGCGTCGATTCAAAGTGTTCGCCGTCCAGATCGTCCCGCGAATCGGCTGCAACGCCTGCCGGCCAACTCTTTTCGTACCTAACGCGGAGGGGCCGCACGCAGCGGCTCGAACCACGCTAACGACTCGTATCGACCTAGCAGGAGACCAGAGATGAAACCCAACCACGGCAATCAGCGTCGACCTAGCCGAACGCTGTGGCTTCTACTCGCCATCGCGATTGCGTCGTTCGGTGTTGTCATCGCCGCGCCCGCAATCGCACACGCGGGGTGCGGGCCCGGTGGGCCACCGCCAGGCGCGGCGAGCAAGGATATCGGGGATGCCTACGGCCAGCCCGCCGCGCTGTGGATCACCAACACGATCGTCGGCATCGCTACCGCCCGGGGCTATGGCGAGGCAGAAATACACAGCGCCAGCCCTATTCGGCGCTCCGCGCTGCTGATCGACGCCCAACAGGACGGCAACCATCAGATCATCGTTGACGCCGGCCGGGAGGCAATCCTCTACGCGGTGTCTGGCTGCACTATTACCCCGGTTGTCGATCAGCACGGCGCGTCGTTCAGGTTTGACCGTGGGCACCGGAGGGGTAATGGCGACGGCATCGGTTGCAGCGACCTCGGCGACGGCCGTCGCCTGGTCGGGTTGCTACAGCTGCGGGACGAACAAGGCACGCCCCTTTTGACCGTGCGCCGCACCGAGATCGACCTGATTGGCGAAACGGCGACGATCGGCCGCTCCGACACTGTCCCCGCAATGTCGGATCAAGATCCGGCATGGACCACGGCCAGCAGCATCAGCTGCGGCGACCTGACGATGGAGCGGGACGGACTGCAGGCACCTG
The DNA here is from genome assembly GCF_025965855.1 of Mycobacterium sp. GTDB lineage: Bacteria > Actinomycetota > Actinomycetes > Mycobacteriales > Mycobacteriaceae > Mycobacterium. The sequence goes on from NZ_JAOPWB010000341.1 coordinate 29,350, forward strand.
GCTGACGTGGACCGGGCCCTTCGCGAGCAGCTTGTCGCAACGACGCCACCTGCGGAACCAGCGGATCATCCGTCCGATCACCGCGCTTCGCACTCGCCGACAACTGCGATCCCAACGGGATCGAGTCATGCGTGGTCATGATCCATCACCGCGAACCCGGCACAAGATTCACGCAAGGATCGCGCAAGGCCTCCGCCGCAGCCTTTAGGTGACCGGCCACCAGGGCCGACACCAACGAGAAGGAATACGCGAATGAAAGCGACGAAGACCACGGTGGTCGCTGCGATGTGCATGGCAAGCGCCGCGGCAACATTCGGTTTGGCGGCCCCCGCGCGCGCCGACTCGCCCGTGAATCTCACGGTGACCGACGGTGTCCGCACACAGCTCGTCCAGGCGGGCGCCGTGCTGACCGGCAGGCCCGCATCGGAGTTCACGGGATTGCGGCCCGGCAAGACCTATTACGCCTATGAGCCGAGCGCGGTTAGCCCTACTTATTGGGCGGCGGCGGCCCTCGACGGGCCGAAGTCGGAATTGGCTGGGATCCGACTCCAGGACCAAAACAGCTACATGATGTTTCACAAAGACGGCGATCCGGCAGCGACTTGGGTTCCGATCGCCGCCGGGTTCGGTGCCATTGCCGCGGGTGAAGAGCCGTGCCCTATCCCAGAGTCCGTTCGCGATCTCTGGCAATGGCCGCCGGGCAAGTGCTATCCGCCACCGCGGGCATGACATCGGTTGCAACCAGTCAGGAGCATTAATGAAGCGCAGCTCACTGATCGCCCTAGCCGTGACGGCCGGCATCGCCGCTGCGGCGGTGTCGACATCGGGATGTTCCACGACCACCACGGGCGCGCCGGCAACCGCGACGCCACGGAGCGCGACGGCACCGAGCGCTATCCGGCCACCGCACCCCGTGACCTATGCGCCGCAAGTCGAGCTTCCTTTCGGCAAGTTGATCAATCACCTCGCCGGCGTGGCGGTGGACGCCGCGAACAACGTGTACGTGCTCGACTTGTACTACGGCCAGGTATGGGAGATGGCGGCGGGTACGAATAACCTAGAGCCGTTGGCGTTCAAGGACCTCGGCCA